>JAFXGP010000017.1 GCA_017521195.1 Lachnospiraceae bacterium | reverse complement strand
CAAAAGACAACAGAAACAACGCAAAGAAACAGAAGAAATACAGTTAAAATCTCTTCTGTCCGGCGGAACTTCCACCCAAGTAACTGTCCTGCAAAGAATACCATTCCCTGACAAAAAACGAGGACAAAGAAACCAATCAAATGTTTCCACAGTTGACTCGTTTCTTTCTCCCCGCTTATCTTACAAAAGAGCATACCTGACAGGTATACAACCATCCATAATAACACTATACCTAACATTTATTTAAACCCGCCTGTGGCAACCTTTCTTCTATTCACCAAAGAATTATTGCTATTTTCCTATATCTTCCTCAATATTCAGACAATAATCCAAGACTAAGTATACCACAATTAAGCTAATAATGTAAACTTTTTGAGCACGTTTTCGTGAAATCCGCAATCCCTAATACAAACTCACTGTTAGTTGGCCTTTTCTTTCCGTCCGCTACAGAATAACCAAAGATTTCTTCGTATAATTCCCTGTTTCCCCTTTCCCATCCTACTTCTATTACACTTCGCATGGCCCGTTCCACTTTTTCATTGGAAGTATGATAGATTTTTGCCACTTCCGGATATAGTAATTTGGTTACGCTGCCAACCAATTCCATATTCTCCATAGACAGACAAACCGCTTCCCTTAAATAATGATACCCCCGTAAATGAGCCGGCATTCCAAGTTCCAGCATAATCCTCGTAATACGATATTTATTTTCATCAATTCTTTTTTCCGTAATTTCCATAACCTTTCTCCTTAGCATCTTTTATTTGACATTATCTTATCACTATCATTCCAAAATTTATTCTTTTTTTCATCGTTAAAAATCGCAGTTTTTCGCTTTTCTTATTGATAAACTATAAACCTTTTTTTACTTCCCTAATAATACCAAAAAACTCTTTTGTTTTTTTTCGTTATGCTTTATACTATTTTTATGAATGGGGTAAGATAACTTAGATGTCTGTTTCATACATGCAGACAATGCAAAAGTATAAGATACGGGAGAAGAGTGTGAATGAATTTCTTTATAGGATTGGTACAGAATAAAATATTAATCTCATCTGTTACAGGCTGGGTTGTTGCACAGGTTTTAAAAACATTGATCCATTTATGGTTCACCAAAACTTTCGTAGCAGAACGTCTTGTTGGCGGCGGTGGGATGCCAAGTTCCCATTCTGCAACCGTATGTGCCTTATGTACAGCCACTGCCATAGAATATGGTGCCGGTAGTTTTGAATTTGCCATAGCTGCTATTTTTTCTTTGGTGGTTATGTATGACGCCATTGGAGTCCGTCAGGAAACAGGCAAACAGGCCAAAGTATTAAATGACATGATCGAACTTTTTACCCATATGGGGAAAGATTTGGACATTGAAAAGCAATTAAAAGAATTTATCGGCCACACACCCTTACAGGTTTTGTGTGGAGCCGTTCTGGGAATAGCCACAGCAATTGTAATCATGTAGTCAAAAAACCGTTGTAAAGTTGATGCCCTACAACGGTTTTTCTATTTTCACTATTTTATTCTAATAAATCATTTTTTATACAAGTGTCTTCATATATTCCTTAATTGCATCTTCCCAACTTGCAAACATATATCCGTTAGTCATCTTGAACATATAATTTTCCAAAACGGAATTTGCAGGTCTTGTAGCCTGTTGCGGATAATCAGCCAGATATTGGGCTGTAGTAACATACTCTACCTCCATATCTTTTCCCGCAAGGCGGAACACTTCTTTTGCAAAATCTGCCCAGGAACACTGTCCTTCACAAGTTGCATGGAACAAACCATAATTATCGCTGAATAGCAAGGAATCAATTCCTTTTGTTAATTCTAATGTGCTGGTAGGGGTTCCAATCTGGTCGCAAACCACACGTACTTTACTGTTATTCTCTGCAATACGAAGCATGGTTTTTGCAAAGTTTTTACCATCACCATAGAGCCAGGCTGTTCTGAGAATAAAATGACGATGGCATAATTCCTTTACCATTCTTTCTGCGGCTTCTTTGGTGGCGCCATATACACTTCTTGGTCCTGTAGGGTCTGTCTCATAATAAGCACCCTGCTTGGTTCCATCAAATACATAGTCCGTAGAAACATGAATTAATTTTGCTGCTGTTTCTTCGGCTGCAATAGCTAAATTTCTGGCACCAAGTGTATTTACTTTAAAGGCCAAATCACGGTTGGTTTCACAAGCATCTACCGCTGTATAAGCCGCACAGTTTATAATAGCATAAGGTTTCACTTCTTTTGCCAATGTCATAACTGCATCAATATTGGAAATATCCAATTCATCCACATCTGTATTTACGAAACTAATATCCTCTCTCCCTGCATAAAACTGATTTACTGCTCTTCCAAGTTGCCCGTTACATCCAGTAACAATGATTTTCTTTACCATAAACCTTTCATCCTTCAATTTTTATTATATATTTATTTTGCCTTCGACAGCTAGGTTTATTCTAACATTGGTAAAGACTTTTTTCAAGCCGACTTCTTGTTTCCATTATGGTATTATGTTATAATTTTTTATCTTTTTATATCAAGAAAGGAAAGACGGTATGAAGAAGTTGAGTTTATTACTACTGGTTACTTTATCCTCTGCTCTCCTTATCTCAGGTTGTGGTAAAGACAAAGAACCGGAAACATTTTCAGAAAATATTGTTGATGAATTCCCGGATACATCAGAAAAAAATACAGAAACAACCACTCCCGGGCTCCCTCCGGAAGAAGGGATGGTAAGAAGTCCCCTTACCAATCAATGGGTAAGCGAAGAAGTTGCTTCCTTAAGACCTCTTGCAGTCATGGTTCCTAATGACAAAGGTGCTCCTCCTCATTACAACCTTTCCAATGCGGATATTCTTTATGAATGTCTCGTGGAAGGCGAAATTACCCGTTTAATGGCTATTTACGGGGATTGGACAAATCTGGAGCGTATAGGTAACCTGAGAAGCTGCCGTGATTATTATGTTTACTGGGCATTTGAATGGGATGCCATTTATGTACACGCCGGCGGACCATTCTATATAAATGATGTTATTAGTCGTAATGATACACAGAACATAGATGCATTAACGGCTCCAAGCGGTGTCTTCTATCGTACCACTGACCGTTCCAAACCTCATAACTTATATCTGGATGGTAATAGTATTTACAATGAAGCAAACCGTTTAGGTTATCCACTGGAAGCCAGAACCGGTTATTCCGACCCACTCCATTTTCAGTTTACTACAGAAACTAATCCTAACACATTAGAACAGTATAGTGATTCTAAAGCGGTAAAGAAAATTGATCTGGCTAAAGCTTATCCGATGACCCAAACATGGTTTGAATATAACGAAGAAGACGGTTTGTATTACAGATACCAAAAACCTTCCAACGGACCTCATATGGATGCTGCCACCAATTCACAATTAGCATTTAAAAATGTATTAGTTCAGTTTACATATTATGAAGTACGAGATGCAAGAGATTATCTTGCATTCCAGTGTATTGATAACACAAGAGATGGATGGTATTTTACAAACGGACGCGGAATTCACGTCACATGGAGAAAAACCTCTGACTACGGAGCAACCCGTTATTTTGATGATAACGGCAACGAAATCCAGTTAAATACAGGAAAAACCATGATCTGCATTTTACAGGACGGAGACGAATTTGTTATTGAAGATTAAACATTTTATGCAGCAAAAATGGTGTTGGGTAAACCAACACCATTTTTATTTGTTTTATATTACTTATCTTGAACCCAAACCTAACCTGTTTAAAGCAGAGAAAATCGCTCTTACAGAAGCTCTTGTAATGTTGCTTGATACACCAACACCGTAGGTTACGTGACCGGTATTGGAATCTAACAGGTGGATGTAAGCTGCCGCCTGTGAGTTAGAACCGGACTGAAGAGCATGCTCTTCGTAATCCAGAATCTTAACGTCCAGACCGAGGTTCTGATGAAGCCCACGTCTAACCGCGTCGATAGGACCGTTACCAACTGCTTCAAAACTTCTTTCGATACCATGATCTGTGTAATGAACTTCAATACTGGTTTCAAAGGTTTTACCCTCACCACTCATATCAGTAATATGCATACGTCTGAAATGTAATGGTTCTTTCTGATCCAGATATTCATTCTTGAACTGTTCCATAATTTCTTCCGGTGTAACTTCACCTTTCACCTCAGATACTTTCTGAATCACATTAGCAAATTCTTTGTGCATTGCTTTCGGAAGTTTGAAACCAAAGTATGTATCCATAATAAAGGCAACACCGCCCTTTCCGGACTGGGAATTGATACGCACAATCGGTTCGTATTCTCTTCCGATATCTGCCGGATCGATCGGAAGATATGGCACCTGCCAATATTCATTCTGTCGTTCTCTCATGGCATGTACACCTTTATTGATAGCATCCTGATGAGAACCGGAGAATGCTGTAAATACTAATTTACCGGCATATGGATGTCTTGGATGAATCGGGATCTTGCAACATCTTTCATAAATTTCAATAATTTCATTAATATGTTCAATATTCAATTCCGGATTAATTCCCTGAGAAAACATATTATAAGCAATATTCAAAAGGTCTACATTACCGGTTCTTTCTCCGTTCCCAAATAAAGTACCTTCCACACGGTCTGCCCCTGCAAGCATAGCTAATTCCGCACTGGCAACGCCCGTCCCACGGTCATTATGAGGATGCACACTTAAAATAATACTTTCTCTGTCTTCAAAATGATTATTCATCCATTCAATCTGATCTGCATACACATTTGGAGTGTTCATTTCTACTGTAGAAGGAAGATTGATAATAATTGGATTTTCTTTTGTAGCTCCCCAAGTCTTCTGAACTGCAGTACAAATATCCAAAGCAAAATCTACTTCTGTTCCGGTAAAACTTTCCGGAGAATATTCTAAAATAATCTTACCATCAAATTTTTCAGCTCTTTCTTTTACCATCTGAGTTCCTTTGACAGCAATATCAATAATCTCTTCTTTACTCATGTTAAATACTACATCCCTCTGTAATGTGGATGTAGAATTATAAATATGTACGATGGCTTCTTTACAGCCTTTGATAGATTCAAATGTACGGTCAATTAACTCCTCTCTGCACTGAGTTAACACCTGAACTCTTACATCATCCGGAATCATATTGCCTTCAATCAAACGTCTTAAGAAATCAAACTCAATCTGGCTGGCTGCCGGAAATCCGATTTCAATTTCCTTAAACCCTAATTTGATAAGATATTTAAACATCTCAATCTTTTCATGAACCTGCATAGGATCAATCAGTGCCTGGTTCCCGTCCCTTAAATCCACACTACACCAGACAGGTGCTTTTTCAATCTCTTTACAGGGCCATTTTCTTTCCGGATAATCCAGTACCGGATTCTTTCTGTAACGATTGTAATTTAACATAACCTACTCCTCTTTCTTTCCATAACAAACTTACTGCTCTGTTTGTTATTGGTTTTATAAAATAAACCCACCTGCAACTACTACAGGTGGGTCTGAATTCTTATTCCCCTAAACCGCTTTCCACGGCATCAACCAACGCTTTCAACGCCTGTTCTTCATCTGCGCCATTACAAATAAACTCTATTTCGTCGCCGCATTTTATACATGCACCTAACACACTGAGAACACTCTTTGCATTAGCTGTATTTCCCCTGTACGTAAATGTAATCGATGATTTATATTGCATTGCTTCCTTACATAGGATTCCCGCCGGTCTTAGATGTAATCCTGTTGGGTTTTTGATAACTACCTTCTGGCTTACCATATCCCATACCTCCGTTTTCTACCCCGAATATCTTTCGCTGTTTCCATAATAGCACTTTATTTATGTTTTCTCAAGTATTTTAATTTTGGGGCGCATGGCTGAACTGTTACAACATAGTGTTCTGAATCAGATCCGCTAATTTCTTAGCTTCTCTTTCAATCACTTCCTGGTCTTTTCCTTCAATCATAACACGAACCTTAGGTTCTGTTCCGGATGGTCTGATTAAAACTCTTCCTTCACCTGCAAACATAGCTTCCAAATCCTCAATAGCCTTTGCAATTTCAGGATATTCCATATACTTATCTTTTTTATGTGTAGGAACTTTTGCATTTACTAATGCCTGTGGCATTACACTCATGATAGAAGCCAGTTCTGACAACGGTTTCCCTGTATCCACCATAACTTCCAACAAATGAAGTGCACTAAGCAAACCATCTCCTGTAGTATTTTCTTCCAGAAGTATTACATGACCTGATTGTTCTCCACCAAGAACTGCACCAATTTCGCGCATTCTTTCTAACACATAACGATCCCCTACCTTTGTCTGCTCAATGTTAAGTCCCTGTTCGTTTGCCATGATATAGAATCCCAGATTACTCATAACTGTAGCTACAATGGTATCATTTTTTAATTTGCCCTGATGTTTCATATGGTTGCCGATAATAGCCATAATCTGATCGCCATCAACTATTTTCCCATTTTCATCCACTGCAAGCATTCTGTCTGCATCACCATCAAACGCCAAACCTACTTGAGCCTTTTCATAAACAACCCTTGCCTGTAATTCCTGCATGTGTGTAGAACCACAGTTTGCATTGATATTTGTTCCATCCGGATTATTATGAATAGCAATCACTTGCGCTCCAAGTTCTTTCAAAGTCTCTACAGAAGTATAGAAAGAAGCACCTTCCGCACAATCCACCACAATTTTCATTCCATTCAAATTCACAGGAATCTTTCTCATAGCATGATTGATATATTCTTCCCTGGCATCATTACGATATTTGATCTTTCCGACACCGGTTCCCGTTGGGAATTTTACTCCTGCCATATTATTGTTAATTAATGCTTCGATTTCATCTTCCAAATCATCGGATAATTTATATCCGTCACCATTGAAGAATTTAATTCCATTAAACTCTACAGGGTTGTGAGATGCGGAAATTACAACTCCTGCATCCACTTTATATTTTCTGGTAAGATAGGCAACTGCAGGTGTCGGGATTACTCCTACATAAACCGCATTGGCTCCAACACTGCATACACCGGCCATTAAAGCATTAGCCAACATATCTCCTGAAATTCTGGTATCACAACCAACCATAATTGTTGGTTTGTGTTGTGTCTGTTTTGTTAATACATATGCGCCTGCCTGACCAAGCTGCATTGCCATCAGGGGTGTTAATTCTTCGTTTGCAATACCTCTTACACCATCTGTACCAAATAATCTAGCCATAGACTTGCCTCCATCATTTCTTTATTATCTGATTTTTTACTTATAATCATATCCCTCATTATTTTTCTGAAATAATTACCGGTATATTAACTTCCTCTTTAATCCATACACCATGTGGTGTTTCAAAACGAACCTGCATATCATAAGTCCCCGGTTCCAATTCCGTCAGACTGTTTTCGTTCATATAAGAGAGAATATCTACTTTTACACCTATACTTTCTTCATTGGCATCATTCTCATTAGAGCCATAAGCACTTATTTCTACCTTAATCTTGTCTTCGATGTCTCCTACTTCGCCTTTGATTTTCTCAGGCAGATTTACAATCTCTATCTGTTCCTTGCCAATTTCTATCTCTTTGGTAACAATTTCTTCTACTATCGCTGTAACTTTAATGTTTCCGTCAAAATCAGAGTCGGCAAAAATTACATTTTCAGGCAAATACTCTCTTATATCAATAATAGCAGTTACATTTTCTTTTGCACCCTGAATTTCTATGCCTTCCGGAATTTCCAAAGTATTTAATCTTCGAAGTACAGATGCTTTTGCTGCGATTGTTACAGTCGCCGGTTCACTGATAATCTCACCGGTAATTCCATATCCTCTTGCAACATTTCCTTTTGTAGTAACCTGAACCGGTACTTCTTTTGTTGTTAAAACAGAAGCCATACATTGTACTTCATTAATACTCATGGTAAGACGTGAATCATTGATTCTATTTCCCTCAACGTCATACAACTCTACAGGAAGAATCATACTAACATCTTCCGTAGCATTTGCAAGATCAAAATTAACAACTGCCTTATCCACCACAGACACTGCCGATTCCGGCCCGGAAATACGGAGTGCATTTTGTTCTGTAGATACTTTCCCGAGAATATATCCTTCTTCCGGTACATTCTTAGTGATTACTTCCAGTGTTTTCTGTATTTTACGAATATTTTCGACCTTAACTTCTACATAATTATCCGCAGAACGCAGACTCTCTATTTTGCTGCCACTGGTCTTAACTGTCGACAATTTGATAGGAACACGGTTATTCTCATCCATTTCACTCAAATCTGCCACTGCCACAATATTAGATGCAGAAAAACTATCCATGACAGACCTGTTTCCACGTACTCTTACGGTAATCTCATCAGAATCATTCAGTACTTCCACATATTTGCCACTACTTGTCATAATCCCCATATTCTGTAATTGTACCACAACAGAATAATCCTTGCTCTGGTAGGGATCATTGATATTAATAGATATCATCCAAAGACCTGCTGCAAATAGAACAGCAATAATCTTCAAGCTAAGATTGTTTGTCAATTTTTCTTTCATACTGTCTCCTATTTGCTCTTATTTCTATTTATATTCAAAATTCTCTTTTTCTTTTCTTCTGTAGGTTTATTCTGAATTTTGCCTAAATATTTCTCAATATCTTCCGCTTTCAGATTCCTTGTCAGCTCACCTTTATAAGCCACGCTAATTTTTCCCGTTTCCTCGGAAACAATTAAAGTCATGGCATCACATGCTTCAGAAATACCAACACCTGCGCGGTGTCTGGTTCCCAATGCCTTACTGAGCTGCATATTATCAGACAAAGGCAAATAACAGGTCGCGGAACAAATACGGTTTCCGCGTACAATAACAGCACCATCATGTAATGGTGTATTATGTTCAAAAATATTAATCAAAAGCTGGCTGCTGACTACCGCATCCAATTCAATTCCCGTATGCTCATACTCTGTCAACATATCATTCTGGGAAATAACAATTAAAGCACCTGTCTTTACCTTGCTCATTTCTACACAAGCCTTAGTAATTTCTTTAATTGTATGGTCTGAAAAAAGTCCTTCTTCATCACGGCTGAAATCTACCGGCAAAAAAGCACTGAAAAAATTCTGTTTTCCTATAGTTTCCAAAGCTTTTCTTAATTCCGGCTGTAGAATTACAATTACAGCAATGACACCCAGATACACAACATTTTGGGCAATCCAAATAATGGTATTCATTTCCAAAATCACGGCAATGACAAACATTACCATGATGGAAACAATACCTTTCATCAAAGACCAGGCACGGGTATTACGCATCCAAATCAGAATGTGGTAAATAATAACTGATATAATGACAATCTCAAATATATCAACAATCCCCGGCCGTGGAATATAAAGATTACTTAAATTATTGTCCAAAAAATTTAAAATTTGTTCCATTTACTATTTGTCCTGTTTTACTCTATTCTTACTCTTCACATCTGTTTTTACTGTTGTGCGGGATACCCCATGTGAAGTCTTAATGGTACTCACAGCTTTTTCCTGCTTTGTTGCCATTTTTTTATGTTGTTTATTAATTCTCTTTACTTTCTTTTCCGGTGCAGCCAATACATTTTTAGGTACTGCTTTTACATAATAATAGTATTCATCATCTTCAAACTGAACAATTTCTGTTCTGGTATAATCCACATTAAATTCCAGAAACTGGATTGCCAGACAAATGAAAAAAGAAACTACACTTCCCAAAGCAATTGCAATTACAGAGAACTGCAATTCCATAACAAACTCACATACTAACAATGATATAGCACATACGGCAATCCCACTGACAATAGCAATTGTCCATGCATAGTCCACAGCTAATCTTCTGATAACATACACTATAATCAGTACTAACGCGAATATGACAATAGTGACCATCATAGCTTTATTATCCAGAATACCATCTAACATAAGACGGAACTTTTGGGAACCTGTTTCTGCATCCGTAGCCGAAAAAACAGCACTATTGTCTGTCATAAATTTTATTACATAATACACTATTACACCACAGCTGACAGAAGCTACTGCCATTGGGCCTCCTAAAAGTCCCATTGCCACCGGCATAACATATGGTATCTTGAATGCAAACAGTAATGGTGTAAGCAACACCACAATCGTATCCTTGGGTGAAAATCTCAAATATAACAAAAATATAATTGCAAATACTGCTGCCACTACAGCCGCACACTCTGCAGCCAAAGAAAACGAATGTACCATAATCCAAAGCGCAGATACAAGTACTACAAAATTCTTAGGCATAAAAGAGCACATCAAAGCAATTACAAGTATAACTGCCGGATGTTTCAATACACTCATATATCCCATAGATGTATTGATTGCAATCAATGTAACCAATGCTGTCAAAAATTTTACACAAGGTTTCAAATATACTTCATATTTTGCATAAATTTGTTTCAAATATTCTCTCAGTTCCAATAAACCTGTCATCAGTCTTCCCTTTCGGTTTTTATTTGTTACCTGCCAAAAACAAGATAACTCCTATTCTTCTTCGCCATAATCCTGAGATAACTTTTTAAGATTAGCATAGTACAGCTTAGTACTTTGCAAAGCCCGGTTATACTGATACAAAGATACTATATAGGTAATCACCAGAATTATCCCCATAAAAATTCCGTATACAATTATGACACTTTTTGCAAATTCAAAAATATCCATTTGATAGATTTCTTTCATAAAAATCTCGAAATCATACAACACATACAAACCAAACATAATAGCAAAAGCAATGGTTGTATACACAATAGATTTTAATGTCTGCATACTGATATAATCACTTTTAAAAAAACTTACTATCGTTTTATTTTTTTTATGTTCTTCTTTTTCATAAGCTGCCATTCTTGTCATCAGCTTGATTCGTTCTTCATTCACCATACAAGAATCTTGCCTCACTCATTTTATTTATTTAAGAAACGCATTCTATTACCGTCTCTTGTATCTCTTCTCTGTTCTTCATAAGAACTACCCGGTCTTCTCATTCCACTCATGGTTGACTGGAAAGAATTGGTCATCTGATTAACACATTCCGGACAGAATCTTCCGCCTCTGATGATTTTTCCGCATTTTTCGCAACCGATTCCGATTGGTGAATCGTCGGCTAATACTAATCTTTCTTCTCTTAACCACTGCTGAATCTGATTTAAGCTGACATCACAAGCTTCGGAAACTTCCTGCATGCCGCATCTTCTGTTTTCCTGTACGTATTTTTTTACTTCCTGAAATTTTGCTTCTTCTGCTTCACGACAGTTAGGACAAAGAATAGGCCCCATTACATAGTTAAAGATTCTTCTACATTTTCTACAGTTTTTAACGTTCATTGTACACCCTCCATTTTCATCTTATAAACCATATCCTATAGATACCGTGAGAAAATATATTTGTTTAATTCCCGCTTCTAAACACACTTTTGACACGGCGTCTATAGTACTCCCCGTGGTATAGATATCGTCAATAATTATAATTGTACTTAATTTTACATCATTTGCACCTAATTTGAAAGCCTTTTTCAAATTATTTTGTCTATCTGTACCAACAATTTCCTTCATAGGTCTGGTATTTTTGCTTCTTACCACCAAATTAGTAATCACAGGCACTCCCCAATAACGTGATAACTCCTTCGCCACCAATTCTGCCTGATTATATCCTCTTTGTCTTTTTTTCTTTTTATGAAGCGGCACAGGTATCAAAGCATCTGGTTTCCAAATCTTTCTTTTTTTCTCCATCCGGCATGCCATCTGACGTCCATAAAATTTGGCATATTCCTGTCTTCCAAAATATTTAAACCGATAAAGAGAAAGACGAATATACTCATAAGAAAACACCGCTGCCCCCTGCAAAAAGAAATGTTCTTTTTCTCTGCAGTCATAACAGTATTCTTCCTCTGCCTTCACAGGTTTTCCGCATTTAAAACAGGTGGGCTGCTCTAAATATTTAATTTTTTGCTTACATTCTCCGCAAATCTCTTGTTCGTCCCACCCAAGAACCGTATCACATACAGCACATCTTGAAGGGAAAATCAAATCTAATAATATATCGGTTTTCAATAGAATCCTTTCACTTCTCTGATCCGTTTCTCCAATCCTGTATAACGCATATTTTCATTATTATTGGAAATCATTTCATCAATTATTTCCTTACTTCCCAAAACCGTAAGGCAGTTTCTTGCTCTGGTAACCCCGGTATAGAGCAGATTTCTGTTAAATAATTGTTTTGGGCCGGAAAGCAACGGCATCACCACTGCCGGATATTCGCTTCCCTGAGATTTATGAATGGTAATGGCATAAGCCGGTTCCAATTCATCCAGACCGGAAAAAGGATATGTAACTCTTCGCATATCATCAAATTCCACTACCAAAGTCTGATTGTAATTATAGATTTCTTTGATAATTCCCATATCTCCGTTGAACACACCTACGCCTTTATCAATAGGAATATTGTATTTGCTCACAACTTCCCACTCTAACTGATAATTGTTCCGTATCTGCATTACCTTATCCCCAACACGGAATATGGTATCACCATATATATGTTCTTCTTTTTCTTTTGATTCCGGATTCAAATATTTTTGCAAAATCTTATTCAGACTCTGCACTCCCAGACTTCCTTTTCTCATAGGTGTCAGCACCTGAATTTCAAAAGGAGTAACATCACAATATCCGGGTAATTTGTCCTGAATCAACTGAATCATGTGTTTATAAATTACATTCACATCATTCCGTTCCAAGAAAAAGAAATCTTTGCTTTTATTATCTAACGAAAGGCTTTCTCCCAGATGAATTTTATGGGCATTGACAACAATGTCACTATTCTGTGCCTGTCGGAAAATTTTTTTAAGACTCACCACCGAAAATACATTGCTGGCTATCAAATCCTGCAATACCTGTCCCGGTCCAACCGAAGGCAGCTGATTTACGTCTCCTACTAAAATCAGTCTTGTTCCCGGTGAAATAGCTTTTAATAAAGCCTGAAACAAATGGATATCCACCATGGACATTTCATCAATAATCACCACATCCGCTTCTAATGGATTTTCCTGGTTTTTACCAAAACTGGCTTTTCTGCCGTCTTCCTCCAAACTGCCGTTCAGCTCCAGCATACGATGAATGGTTCTGGCTTCAAATCCGGTGGCTTCCGTCATTCTCTTAGCCGCACGTCCTGTAGGGGCCGCCAGCATAATATCCAAGCCTTCTCTTTCAAAATAGCGGATAATCATGTTAATGGTTGTTGTCTTTCCTGTTCCCGGACCTCCGGTCAAAAGAAAAACTCCGTGAAGAACAGATTCTACCACCGCCCGGCTTTGCAGTTCATCCAATTTCAGGTCCAAACTTTTCTCCAGGCAGATAAGTTTCTTTTCTATTTGCTGTCGAAATTCTTCCTCCTGTGCCCGTTCTTCTTCTGTAGGGAAGTAATCCACTGCCGAATCCAATTCCATTAGCATTTTGGCGCAATTCAATTCCGCATAATAATATGCAGATGCATATACCAACACTCTGTCATCTGCTTTCTTTATCACCAACTTCTTATCCATGGCAAGATTTGCCAACTGCACTTCTATTACTTCTTCCGGAAGCTGTAACATAATCCCGGTATTGCGCAAAAGAATTTCTTTAGGCAGATATACATGCCCTTCCATACTTGCCAATAAAAGGGTATATAATATCCCACTTCTGATCCGATAGTCCGAATCTGTCCGTATTCCTATTTTAGCAGCGATTTCATCTGCCATTTTAAACCCAATTCCGTGAATATCTTCTGCCAGCTGATAGGGATTTTCTTTCATAACCTGATATAATTTCATACCATAGGTATCATAAATCTTTACTGCAAGAGCATTGCTGATTCCATACTGCTGTAGGAAAATCATAGCTTCCCTCATTCCCTTTTTCTCATCCATCTGTTCACTGATTTGTCGGGCAATCCGTTCACTAATCCCTTTTATTTCTATCAGACGTTCCGGTTCTTCCTCTATAATCCTAAAGGTATCACTGCCGAATTTTTTAACAATTCTCTTTGCTAATGCCGGTCCAACTCCTTTAATTGCCCCGCTTCCCAGATACCGTTCCATGCTGTCTGCATCTGTAGGCGGAACGATACGGTAAGATTTCACTTTTATCTGACTTCCGTATATGGCATGGGAAACTTCTTCTCCCTCAATCTGTAAATAATCTCCCTGATCAATCTGTCCCAGATTTCCAACACAGGTAATCTCATCCTCATCGCTAATCAATACAAATACCGTATATCCGTTTTCTGCTTTGCGATAGATAATGTGATCTACATATCCTGTTATTTGTTCCATTTCATTCATCCCTTATCATCACTTAGTTACTGTTCTAAAGTTCCTTGCACCATCCGTTAATCTGACTGCGCATTTAAACATTTGAGCCACTCCAATCGGAGTGGCTCATGTTAAGCTTTATAATCCATAATTTCTCTTCATCTGTTCATATAATGCCTGGGCGATTCCCAATCCCTGGGTCTCTGTAGAAGTCTTTGTTAATTCCTGCAATGCAGAATCTTTAAAATAATCTACCAAAGTACTTGTATTGGAGGAAGAATTCTCGTCTTTGATGACCGTTTTCTCCATCTGTTTAAAAACCTGTTCCATAAAGTATGCTTCAAACTGTTTACAGACATCCAAAAGTTCTTCATCGGAAGCTTTTGAATAATCCTTGGATACCGTATCCTGCATCTTTTTACTACTGACATTATCCGTCTGTTGATTCAAATATTCTGTATATATATTACTTAATCCTGAGATATCCATATTTATTTCCTCATTTTTCGTCCGATACTGCAGCTGCAATACCGGATTTAATGATATATTAACCTTTTACTATTTAAGATATTTACTATCGTTTCAACTGGTTGGCTTGCTGCATCATTTCATCTGTAGTGGTAATGGCCTTGGAGTTCATTTCATAAGCTCTTTGTGCAACAATCAAATTTACCATTTCATCTGCTACCTGAACACTGGAACCTTCCAAGTATCCCTGAATTACTTCGCTCTTTTTCACATTGTTATTGGCAGCTTCATTAATGGCTGCTCCGCTGGCTGCGGATGCCTGATACATAGTACTGTCTACTTTTTCCAAACCGGAAGGATTGGTAAACTGGAACAGTCCAATCTGGATTCCTATCGGCTGAGGATTGTTATTTTCATCCGGATAAGTTAACTGACCATCTGCATTTACTGTAATCTTGCTGGCTACATATTTTGTATCCAAAACAATCGGTTTTCCTGTGGTATCCAGTACCGGAAGTCCATCTGAGTTGGATAACATCATTCCGTTCTGAGATGTGGTAAAAAGGAAATTACCGTTTCTGGTATAATAAGTTTCCCCATCCTGTCCGCGAAGGGCAAAGAAACCTTCTCCGGAAATTGCAAATGCTGTATCACTTTCTGATGCAAGCATACTTCCCTGTTTAAAAATAGATGTAATGGCGGAATTACGCACCCCCAGACCTACCTGTGCTCCTACCGGCTTATTTTCACCGTTGGCTGTGGTTGTTTTTGTCTGAATTGTCTGATAAAGCAGCGATTTAAATTCTGCCACTTCCGCCTTATATCCTGTTGTATTCACATTTGCCAAATTGTTGGCAATGGTATCTACGTTAGTTTGCTGAGCAATCATTCCGGTTGCCGCTGTCCATAATGATCTTACCATACCGGTTCCCTCTTTCTATTAAATCTTACCAAGCTGGTTTGCTGCAATTTCTAATGTACTGTCATAGGTCTGAACTATTTTCTGGTTTGTCTCATATGCTCTGGACACGGAAATCATATTCACCATTTCCTGCACTACTGACATATTGGACATTTCCAGATATCCGGAGATGGTCTGATATTCTCCATTCTTCTCTCTGGCACCTTCCACCGTCTGATAATAATTCTCACCATAATGTTCTAGGTAATTATAATCTTCAAAATCCGTAATATCTAAAGTTGCAACTAATGTGTCGTTTTGATAAATGTTCCCATTCTTATCTATTACAGAAGTCTGTAACGGATCCAATTTGATTCTGCCGTTTTTGCCAAGAACAAAATCTCCGTCTTTGGTCACCAGATATCCCTCTTTATTTAAGGTAAAGTTACCGTCTCTGGTATATTTGGTAGAAGTCTGACCTGCTTTATTTCTAAATTCAACAGAAAAGAAACCTGTACCGCTGATTGCGATATCATAAGTGTTTCCGGTTTCTCTTAAAGAACCCTGGCTGTAATCGGTATAGTTTTCTCCAATTTTAACACCTAAACTGATTCCGCCAAGGGGTTTTACCTTGGCAGGATCTGTAGTGTCTTTAATTTTTAACGCAAGTACTTCATCAAAGGCCTGACTGGTTGCACCTTCCTTTTTATAACCCACGGTTGAGGCATTTGCAAGGTTGTTAGTCAAAACATCCATTCTATGCTGTTCATTAATCATACCTGTATAGGCTGTATAAAGTCCCTTAACCATAGGTTTATCTCCTTACTTTTTATTCGTCTCTGTATCCGGATAAAAATTCTACATATTTACCGGTTCCAATAGCAACTGCTGTCATTGGTTCTTCTGCTGTCATAGTATTAATTCCTGTTTTGGAATAAATTAATTCTTCCAATCCACGGAGTAAACTTCCGCCACCTGTAAGGACAATTCCTCTGTCAGCAATATCCGCTGCCAATTCCGGCGGAGTTTTTTCTAATACTGTATGAATTGCTTCTACAATCTGGGATGTGATATCCTTTAATGCTTCTTCTGTTTCTTCAGAAGAAACTCTTACTGTTTTTGGAAGACCTGTAACCAGGTTACGTCCTCTTACATCTAAGTAATCAGGTTCTGCTCTCTTGAATGCGGAACCGATTTTAATCTTAATATCTTCCGCGGTTCTTTCACCAATCAGAAGATTGTGTTTCTTTCTCATATAACGAACAATAGCTTCGTCGAAATCGTCCCCTGCAACTTTAATAGATGCACTTACTACAGTTCCTCCCAAAGAGATAACTGCGATATCAGAAGTACCACCACCGATATCTACAATCATATTTCCGCATGGTTTAGAGATATCAATACCTGCACCAATTGCTGCTGCAATAGGTTCTTCGATAATAGATACATCTCTTGCTCCTGCCTGATATGTTGCATCTTCTACAGCTTTCTTTTCAACTTCCGTAACTCCGCTAGGTACACAAACTGCGATACGGGGTTTTCTTAAAGTTCTTCTGCCGATGGCTTTCTGAATGAAATATTTCATCATTTTTTCAGTTACGGTATAGTCAGAAATAACGCCCTGACGAAGTGGTCTTACTGCCACAATGTTTCCCGGAGTTCTACCAAGCATAAGTCTTGCATCTTCTCCGATGGCTTTAATCTTGTTGGTATCTCTGTCAAAGGCAACTACGGATGGCTCTTTTAAAACTACTCCTTTTCCTCTGATGTATACTAAAATGCTGGCGGTTCCTAAATCGATTCCAATATCTGTGTACTGCATATTCTTTACCCCTTTCTTTTCTCGGTCTCATAACTGTTTTCCCACAGTCACTCTTCTTAATATTCTATCTTAAATTATAATAATCATTTGTAATGCACGTAAGTTTTTGCTGTCTCACCTTAAGCTACGCGCAAATATACGCATACATTATAACTGAATTGTCCCGATTTTGAAAGAGATTTCATAAAAAGTTTAGAAAGAAATATATTCCTCACATTTCTCATTTTTACAACATAATGCACAAAGAAAAAAGCACACAAACAAAAATGGATATTCTTGCTTCCGTGCTTACTTTTCCGTTCCATCTGTTAAAGATATCGGTGACAACTGCTGATATCTTTACCTTGAAATTGTATTTTTATTGTATTTCATACCACTCAGTTCTCTAAATCCGGCTTTGAATAGTTACATACATCTGTCTCTCTCCAGAATCTTCTTCACATATTTTCCGGTGTAAGACTGAGGTACTTCTGACACTTCTTCCGGTGTTCCTTTGGCTACTACAGTACCGCCTCTATCTCCACCTTCCGGTCCCATATCGATAATGTAGTCCGCAGTTTTAATCACATCCAGATTGTGTTCAATTACCACTACTGTATTTCCGCCCTCTGCCAAACGATGAAGAATCTATATTAACTTATGGACATCTGCAAAATGAAGCCCTGTAGTGGGTTCATCCAAAATATAAATGGTATGACCGGTACTTCGTTTACTAAGTTCCGTTGCCAATTTGATACGCTGGGCCTCTCCTCCGGACAATGTGGTAGATGGTTGTCCTAATTTCACATAGGAAAGTCCTACATCATAAAGAGTTTCAATTTTACGACGGATACTCGGAACATTCTCAAAAAACGGCAATGCCTCTTCCACAGTCATATCCAACACATCAAAAATATTTTTTCCTTTGTATCTTACATCCAAAGTTTCCCTATTGTATCGTTTCCCCTGACACACTTCACAAGGCACATACACATCCGGCAGGAAATGCATCTCAATCTTAATGATTCCGTCTCCACTGCAGGCTTCACATCTTCCGCCTTTTACATTGAAACTGAATCTGCCTTTGCTGTATCCCTTGGCTTTCGCATCCGGAGTAGATGCAAACAAATCACGAATTTGATCAAACACACCGGTATAAGTTGCAGGATTGGAACGAGGTGTTCTTCCGATGGGAGACTGGTCAATGTCAATGACTTTATCCAACTGTTCTACACCGGTTATTCTTTCATGTTTACCCGCAATGGTTCTGGCACGGTTTAACTGTTTTGCCAGAGATTTATAAAGAATCTCATTTACCAGAGAACTTTTTCCGGAACCGGAAACTCCGGTAACACAGGTCATAACCCCCAATGGAATTTCCACATCCACCTTTTTCAAATTGTTTTCCTGTGCTTTTTCCACCTTAATCCAACCACTTGGAGTTCTTCTGACAGAAGGTACCGGGATTTTTAATTTACCGCTTAGATACTGTCCTGTAATGGATTCTTCCACCTGCATAATTTCTTCCGCCGTTCCCTGAGCCACAACCTGTCCTCCATGACTTCCCGCTCCCGGACCGATATCCACAATATGATCTGCTGCAAACATGGTATCTTCATCATGTTCTACTACAATCAGAGTATTTCCCATATCTCTCAGGTTTTGCAAGGTTGCCAATAATTTATCGTTATCTCTTTGATGAAGTCCAATACTTGGTTCGTCCAGAATGTAACAAACACCTACTAAACCTGAGCCAATCTGGGTGGCCAAACGAATTCGCTGTGCTTCTCCTCCGGAGAGACTTGCAGTCCCACGAGACAAGGATAAATAATCCAAACCTACATCCATTAAAAATCCTACACGGGCGCGTATTTCTTTTAACACCTGCTGCCCAATGGTCTGCTGTCTTTTGGACAATTCCATAGTATTTAAAAATTCTTGGAGCTTTCCAATAGACAGATTGGTAATCTCATAAATATTCTTATCACAAATGGTAACTGCCAAAGACGATCTTTTCAAACGCATGCCCTTACACTCTTTACAAGGTGTAATACGCATAAAAGTTTCATATTCCTGCTTAGAACTTTCAGAAAAGGTCTCTCTGTATCTTCTCTCCACATTTTTGATTAACCCTTCAAAAGCCACAGGGTAAGTTCCTTCACCTCGTTGTCCCTTATAATAAACTTTTATTTCTTTTCCACCGGTTCCGTAGAGTAATATGTCCTGTATGTTTTGAGGATATTTTTCAAAAGGTGTGTCTAAATCAAATCCATATTCGAGACACAATGCTTTTAAAATAGCATTGGAAAAACTTTTTCCATCGTTACAGGACTGCCATCCCATTACCGTGATAGCGCCCTGATTAATACTTAAAGATTTATCCGGAATCATAAGTTCTTCATCAAATTCCATCTTATAGCCTAAGCCAAAACATCCGGGACAGGCACCAAAAGGATTATTAAACGAAAAACTTCTTGGCTCAATTTCATCAACACTGGTTCCACAATCAGGGCAGGAAAAACTCTGACTAAAGTTCATAGTTTCTCCTCCGATCACATCTACCATCAAAAGTCCTTCTGTCAACTCCAAAGCATTTTCAATGGAATCCGTTAACCTTCTCTGAATCTCCGGTTTTACTACCAAACGGTCTATTACAATTTCAATGTTGTGCTTAATGTTTTTATCTAATTTAATTTCTTCTTCCAGCTCATACATGTTACCGTCAATGCGGACACGGACATAACCGCTTCGTCTTGCCTTATCTAAAACCTTAACATGCTCTCCTTTTCGCCCACGGACTGTTGGAGCCAAAATCTGAATTCTTGTCCCTTCCGGTAATTCCATAATATGGTCCACCATCTGGTCCACGGACTGTTTGGAAATTTCTTTTCCGCAATCCGGACAATGAGGAATTCCTATTCTGGCATACAGTAAACGGAAATAATCATAAATCTCCGTAACGGTTCCCACAGTAGAACGGGGATTACGGTTAGTCGACTTCTGATCAATGGAAATCGCCGGAGATAAACCCTCGATTTTTTCCACATTCGGTTTTTCCATCTGGCCCAAAAACTGTCTTGCATAGGAAGAAATAGATTCCATATAACGTCTCTGACCTTCTGCATAAATCGTGTCAAAAGCCAAGGATGATTTCCCGGAACCTGACAAACCTGTCAAAACCACAAATTCATTTCTTGGAATATCTACATCCAAACTTTTTAAATTATGTTCACTGGCTCCTCGGATTTTAATGTATTCTTTCCGAGGAAGCATCTTTTTAAATTCTGCCATGTTTTCTCCTTTTATTTTCCACCGGTCAGCTCATTCAGATTTTTCTTTAATTCTACCATCTGATCACGCAGCACAGCCGCCGTTTCGAAATCCAAATCTGCTGCCGCTTTCCGCATCTGTTTTTCTACGGAAGTAATCAGTTTTTCCAATTCTTTTTTGTCCATGGATTCCGGATCTTTGGCAAATGCCACTTCTTCCCTTGCAATCTCTCTGGAAATACTAATCAAATCGCGGACTGCCTTTTTAATCGTCTGAGGTGTAATTCCATGCTCTTTATTGTACTCTTCCTGAATAATACGACGACGTTTTGTCTCCTCAATCGCCGTCTGCATGGAATCGGTTATTTTATCCGCATACATAATAACACGGCCTTCTGCATTACGGGCTGCACGTCCTACCGTCTGGATAAGGGAAGTTGCGGAACGCAGGAAACCTTCTTTGTCCGCATCCAGAATCGCTACCAGAGAAATCTCCGGAATATCCAGTCCCTCTCGAAGCAGGTTAATTCCTACCAATACATCAAATACATCCAAACGCATATCACGGATAATCTGTGCACGTTCCAGTGTATCAATATCAGAATGCAAATATTTTACACGGATACCCACTTCTTTCATGTAATCCGTCAAATCCTCTGCCATACGTTTGGTAAGAGTGGTTACTAAAACTTTATTATGATTCGCTATTTCCCTGTTTACTTCCGAAATCAAATCATCAATCTGTCCTTCTACCGGACGCACATCTATTTCGGGATCTAACAATCCTGTTGGGCGGATGATCTGCTCTGTTCTTAACAGTTCATGTTCCGCTTCGTAATCACTTGGTGTAGCAGACACAAACATCATCTGATCTATTTTCTGTTCAAATTCATCAAAATTTAAAGGCCGGTTATCCAGTGCTGACGGAAGACGGAAGCCATAATCTACCAAAGTAGTTTTTCTGGAACGGTCTCCTGCATACATTCCTCTTACCTGCGGAATGGTAATGTGGGACTCGTCGACAATAATGAGATAATCATCTTTAAAAAAGTCCATAAGACAATAAGGCGGTGTTCCCGGTTCCACCCCATTCATATGTCTGGAATAATTTTCAATACCGGAACAAAAGCCGGTTTCCCGAAGCATTTCTACATCGAAATTAGTTCTTTCCGAAATCCTCTGAGCTTCGATTAATTTGTCCTCTGATTTAAAGAATCGAATTTGTTCTTCACATTCTTTTTCAATGGCCTCACATGCTTTGTTTATTTTTTCCTGAGGAATTACATAATGGGATGCCGGGAAAATTGCCACGTGTTCTAATGACCTGTGCATTTTTCCTGTTAAAGGATCCACCTCGGCTATGCGGTCAATTTCATCTCCAAAAAATTCCACACGAATCAGATAATCCCCACCTTCTGCCGGATATACTTCTACCACATCACCACGAACGCGGAAAGTTCCTCTTCCCACATCTAAATCATTGCGGGTATACTGTATATCAATCAGTTCTCTTAACACCTGATCCCTATCCTTCATCTGACCGGGACGTAAGGACACAATCATACTCTGATATTCTTCCGGACTACCCAGACCATAGATACAAGAAACACTGGCTACCACAATTACATCTTTCCTCTCAGAAAGAGAAGCTGTTGCAGACAAACGCAATTTGTCAATCTCATCATTAATAGATGAGTCTTTTGCAATATAAGTATCCGTAGACGGAACATAGGCTTCCGGCTGATAATAATCGTAATAGGACACAAAATATTCTACTGCATTCTCAGGGAAGAACTCGCGAAACTCACTGTACAATTGGCCTGCTAATGTTTTATTATGTGAAATAATCAAAGTCGGCTTATTTAATTGGGCTATCACATTTGCCATTGTAAAGGTCTTACCAGACCCCGTAACCCCTAGTAATGTCTGAAATTGATTACCTTTTCTAAAACCATCCACAAGCGCTTCTATTGCTTGCGGTTGGTCTCCTGTCGGCGAGTATTCACTGTGTAATTTGAACTCCATTTTGCCACTTCTTTCTTAAAAAGTTATAGTAAATATTTCTCTATAAGTCATTTTTTTGATTGCTTAACTTGTTTCCAATTTCTCATTTTTTGTCAAATGCACAATTGGGTCACCCAATTTTCATTTTCAAACTGTATGAACTACAAAAACAATATGGACAAACCACTCTATTTTATTCTTGATACACACTTTAATATGATACCATATATAGGGTAATTTGTCCACACATATTAGAACATCTGTTCGACTTGTGGTGTTGCGGAAATATATTCATCCACCACGATTTTGTAAGCACCAAGTTCATTCCCATTCTCTTTCGTCTCAACCGGTATGATACTTTCAATGAAACTATTCAATCTATCAAGTTTTATTGCTGCCATTTTTCTTTCGTCACCATAAGTATCAACACATAATATCTCTTTGGAATGTCCCATCAACTTAGAAACAGCTTTGGGACTAAAACCTGCAACCAACAAAGTAGTACTTGCTGTTGCTCGTAAGTCGTGCCACCTAACATCAGGCAAATCCAAGTCTTGTAACAACTGTTTGAAATGCTTAAAATGATAAGTTTTTCCACGCGGTCTCCCATAGGAACTACAGCAAATATACTCTAAATCTTGAAAATATTTTTTTCTTCTACTCTTATTTGTTTCATACCTTTTCTTTTCTTTTAAAATCGCTTCAAAAACGATATCAGGAATATCAAGTTCTCTCTTACTCGAATATGTTTTCACAGCTATTTCCTGCTTTGTATAGGTCTTAGGCGCAGCTATTTCCTTTGAAATATTCTTATCTCTCCCCAACTGCCTTTCTACACTTAATTTCTGTCGCATAAAATCCACATCCGAGTATTTTAATCCAATAATTTCCGAGCATCTTAATCCCATAATTACATTAAATAAAACCATTAAATGTATAGGAGTATTCTTACTTCCATTAATCAATTTTACAATCTGCTGGTGATTTAATGTCTTGTCGGTATTAATCACTCTTGAATGGTAGGATTTCTTTTTTATCCCCTTGGGTAATGCTATCCCATCGGCAACATTTACTTCTACAGCCCTCTCATCTATTGCATAATTTAGGCACGTATTTACTATGGTCTTTACCTGATATGCAACACTTTCCGAATACTTATATACCTTATTATATAATCGGATAATGTCAGCCGAATTCAAGGCACTCATTCTTTTATTACCAAGCATTGGAACAATATGATTTCTAATCACACCTCCATAATTATAAATGGTATTGTAGCTTCCTACCCTTTTCTTGATATCATCCTCATACCAATGTTCAAAATAATCTTTAACCAGCATATTCCCATACACAAGATAGGTTCGATTTTTTAATTGCCCTATGGTAATACATCGTTCTTCCTCTGCTTCCTTTTTAGTAGCAAACCCAGCTCGTTGCTGAGTTTTACTACTACCGTCTTCATATTTGAGGATTACTCTAAATCCATAATTATTTTTGATTGTTTGAACGGTTTTCACTTTATAATCTATATATTTATCTAATCCTACTTCCATATTATGACATCTCCTCTTCTGCATATAAATCATCCAAATATGCTTTAATTTCACTTGTACTATCCATAATTTCAGCATAAAGTTCAAACGTCGTGTGTATGGAAGAATGACCCAAAAGAGCACTTATAATAGGTAGCGAATAGCCTTGTTCTAACAGAATAGTTGCATATAAATGGCGAAGTGAATGAACCGTTATATGGGGCAACCCCTGTCTCTTACACACCTTAGTAAGATATGTATTTAAAGAAGTAATCCCTCTAGTACTCCCGTCATCCAAACAGCAAATAAATCCATTATCTTTATATAAGCTACCTACCGCCTCCTTATCTTTTTCTACTCTTGTCTTTCGCTTATTTACTTCCTTAACAATCACATCCGGAATATACAAGGTTCTATTGGAACTATCACTTTTAGGTTTCTTTTCCACCTTTTCAGCACTCTTCTTTACACACATCCCTTCTTCCAATTCCACTGATAAGGAAAGTTGTCTTGATATGCTCACGGTTTGATTTTCAAAATCAAAATCTTGGAACTTCAACCCTAATATCTCGCCTTTTCGCAATCCTGCAAATGTCGCCAACAAAATCTCCAAATACCAATTACTTTGCGATGCCGATTTCAATAATAATCTTAGCTGTTCCTTGTTCAATATCTGAATTTGAGTTGCCGGTCTTGGACACTTTTTCATGTTTGGTATAGAAGGAATTCTTCTTTCCCTGTATGCCTGCTTTAATGCCATAAAAAAAAATTCTTTTGTCTTATTTGCGGATGACTTTGAGAGAGGAGCAACCTTGTCAAGAATGGCATCTAAAAACTCCTTATCCACAAGTCCTATCTCAATATCTTTTTTAATAATAGGCATTACATTTCTGTATAACACATAAGAATAAACAATCGCGGTAGATGGCTCACAAGTAGGCTTTAATACATCTTCCAGATAGTATTTCAAAAAATCGGTGAACATTACCTTCCCATCTACCCTTGTTGCCAATCCTTGTCGCCTTGCTTGGTTCTCAAATTCCTGCTCATACTTTTTTTTACTCTCATTTGCATCTTCCGCAGTGGCAAACCCTTCTCTTTTTCCATATTTAATTGTACCGTCAGGTAACAACTCTTTATAACGATGATACCAAGAGCTGCCATTATAAATAGCAGCTCCATTTCTATCACCCTTGTTTAACAAACTTCCTTTAGCCATAAGTCAAACCCCTCCTTTGGTACTCGAATTGAAGTATTTATCTTAATAACTCGAAATGGCGATTTCTTTTCATATGTCTCGTTCAAAAATGAATAACAAGCTGATTTACTAATCCCCAACATAACCATAATTTCACTAGGATAATAAACCAATTTAGCAATATTTGTAGCTTCCTTCATAGACATTTACCTCCTTTTTTTCCTTTACCTAATAGTGTAATTCTTACTATAACTTTACCGCGTATTTTTTCGGATTTCAGCGCCTTAATTATGCAATTTAAACTAATACTATATTTACATTAGATGGAATATTGGGGAGAACATTTCTCCTCAATGTTCTCTACGAAATTTACTTTGTCAAAAAGTCTTCACTTTGTTCCATATATGCCTTTAAAACTTCGACAAATATTTTTTCTACTACAGGAATAACAATTCCATTTCCCATCTGCTTAGAAAATTGCGTGTCGCTTATGAAATCAAGTTTGTGAATATCGTCCTCTTTCATTCCCATAAGTCTTCCTAATTCCATTCGTGTTAATGAACGAATAGGTTTTTTCTTAAGCATATTAAGGGAAGTACTATTTTTAGGAGTAAAACGAACAACATTATCCTTAGAAACGTCTTCCATATAGACATAGTTGTTACTACTTTGCCCTCTTGATTTTGTTGTAAGGGTGTATGCTACTTTCGCATAAGAAGGATTATGTACTCTTACACTTCGATTTCTTCCAATGTCTCCATTGATTTGTCTTTCCATATTAGGCATCGCATATTTACTATCCACATTTTTTTCAAGGATATCCTTCAAGAATACCTTTAAGACTTCTTTTTGCGGAAACTCAAATTCTATAGCATCTAGTGTTGCAATGATATATACCCTTTCCCGATGCTGTGGTACTCCATAATCTTGTGCATCCAATACTTTGTACTGAACCTTATATCCTCTTTTCATCAACTCCATTTGGAAGGTTTTGAAGTCCTTTTGATTTCTCTTACTTACCATTCCCCTGACATTTTCAAAAAAGATGATTTTGGGTTTTTCCTCTAATTCATCAAGCAGCCTAAAAGTATGCCAGATGATTGCACTATCGTTGCCTTCTACAGGTTTAAATCCCTCCTTTTTCCCTAGTTCTGAAAATCCTTGGCACGGCGTTGTCGCTAATAAAACATCACATCTTCTTCCTTTAAAAGAAGCCTTGGTCATATCTTCAACCCAGTCAATGACATCAGGATGCAATGCCCTATATCCTTGTGTTGCAAATTTGTCAATCTCACAAAATAAATTGATTACCATGTCAATTCCAAATCTCTCACAAGCATTTTCCAATCCTAGCGATGTTTCTCCAACACCTGCACACATTTCAATGATTTCTAATCTCTTTTTTTTAATTTTCATAAATTGCTCCTTTCGTTAATTGAAAGAAGCGGGCCCGTTTCTTTTTGTACTCACCGCTGCGGTACGCTGAAATTCTAGCACAATGACATATTCAAATATTTTTGCGATATGTTCGGGCGTTTTATTGATTTGTAGCACATATTGTGCTATTTTTATTGCAATGGAGGGATTTGTATGAAGAAAATACAGGACACTATTCGAAAAAATATAAAAGAAACTCGTAAAAAACGTGGATATACACAAAAAGATTTAGCAGCAGTATTGAATACATCTCTTTCTGCATATCAAAAATTTGAACAGGGAAAACGTAATATTTCACTTGAACATATTGTTGCCATTTCAAACTTTCTTAATGTTGAACTACCTTCTTTGCTTCGTTTACAAACAAAGAAAGAGGATATTCTTAATCAAGATGAACTCTCTCGCAAAGAATTTCTACGAGAACTGCTAAAGACATTTGGAATAGGTGCTTATCCACAACGAGAATATTCCTCAAGGGATATTTCTGCCCTCCTTTCATTTATCCGAGCATATGGTCATTCTGTTCCATACAGTCCAAACAAAATTAAGCATAATATTATTTTTAGTGGATATGCTTCTAGCGACATTGTAGAAAAAATGGAACGATTTGAAGAAACCTTACAAAATGGCCTTCCAAAGCAATATCAAAAAATTGAAAACCTAGAAAAGAAAATAGAAGAACAATTAACTCAATTGAAACGACTCGACCAAAAAATAGATGCCCGATGTGATGAAATAATTGAACTCGAGAAAGAGATGGAAGAAAGAAAAAATACTATATCTACCTTGAGCAAAGAACAATCTCAGCTCGACAAGAATATTTTAATTAAACAAAAAACTCTTAATGAAATAATGCACAAATTGGAAAATCATGTTGCACTTCCACAGAATGAGTTTATCTCTGCATCTGAGTTAATAGAACTACAAGAAAAATGCATATCTCTAGAAATACAGAACAATAAATTGAAAAAAAGTCTAAAACACTATATCTCACAATATAATGAATTATCTAGCAAACTTTCTAATATGGAAGATGATGACGAATATTGTTATACCGAAGAAGACATGGAAGAACTAATTGCCGATTATCACAACCTCAGTTCTGGAGATTTAGAAGATATCGTTTTCCTGTTGCTTATGTATGCACAAGCATTTGAAAAACTCACAACAAAATATAAAACAGCTCCTAAAGATTTATACAAATATACAAAAGTTCCTTCTCGAATACTTGAAGGAGTTGATTATTCATCATTAACTTCTATAGAATACATTTCGGACTTCATTAAATGGAACATTGCATGGGAAATTAATTATGGATAAAACTATAAGCGAAAGAAATCTTTCGCTTATTATATTCCCAAATATATATGACACAAATCTGTCCGATTGGCACTATGCCCCAATCGCAGCATACTAAGTTCTCTCGCTCGTTTTTCTCCTACCAAAGGAATCTGATTATGATAATAGTGTCTAATCGTTGCTTTACGAAGACTATGATAACCTGTTTTCGCATTCAGAATATTGGTAAATCCAAGATGTTTACAAGCTCTATGAAGATACTGATTAATCGAATTTTCTCTAAGGGGTACTAGTCTCTCACTCCCGCTTTTATCACCAATAATATCCTTAAACAATTTTACATCATCCTTAGTCAACTCTATGTCTCTAGACCTTTTTCCTTTGCTATCAACAATCGAAAGAACGCCTGTACCATCTTGATTTTCTTTAATGTCTCTTGCTTGCAATTTAGCTATTTCCGACACTCTGCAACTTGTTCTTTCCGCAATATAAAATGCCCTTTTCCCATAACTATCTCCCCTGGTTTCAAAATAATCCTTCAGCAGAGATATTTGTTTATCTGAAAAAACCGCATCTCTAATTCTTTCTTTTTCTACCTTGGGAACAATTCTATTTGTTCTCCAATCAAGATTTCTAAGTCCAAATTTTTTACTACATACTAATTCCAACTTGTTAAAACAACTGATATCATGTCTTACTGTTTTTTCTGTCACATTAGTTCTTAACGATAAAAATGAATTAATGTGCTCAACAGTAATATTTTTTACTTGTCGAACTTCCGGGAAATTATACTTCATAAAATGAGAAAATTGTTTTGAAAAAGATATCATATCTTCTCGAGCAGCATAGCTGTATATACGATAATCTGACCCTTCCGATGCTTTTATACTATGTTTATCCATTCCAGGCTTAAAACAATCATTTATAGCTGATGTAAATTGATATCCTATATTTGCTTGTTTTGACATTAACTTCTCCTTTCTGTCATTATTTTTATACATATGAATGCATTACCGAGCTGGATTTTATTATCCATCTCGTTAATGCATTCACGACATATCAGTATTAGTGACAACTTCTACACAAATTGCCACAAGGTAACATAAAAGAATTTTCCCTGTGGCAAAGACTGTTCAGACTACTTAACACTCCACACCATCCGTCTGGAATGAAACAAGTGCCGCAACCAATACCGGTATATGAGCACATACCATGATTACAAAACCGTAATCATAGAAAATTGGTTTATTTTGTTGTTTACTCACTCCCTTTCTCACTGTTGTCGTTTATCATAAAATGATTAGTACAGATATAACTTAAAAAATAAACTTGTATCATTTCAATAATTTCTCACAAAAAAAGGAACCGTTTCTTCTGACGGTTCCTTCTTTTCAAAACACCTTCGTTGTCGGGAAAAAAACTCTTTCTTTGCAATTAAAAGGAGCATTGCAATAAACAACAACGCCCTCACCGGGCATCTGCATCTTATAAAATAAATATTATGTATTTCAACTATTTTATATAAATTTTTTTCTCTTCTAAAACTTGATTTTACAATTTAATTTTTCCTACAATTTTATTATTAGTTTTGAAATTTATAAGTAGGCGAATTTTGATAATCGATTTCGATTACCGAAGTTCGCCTTTTTTATTGCCAATTTAACAAGGGTAAAATCCGACACATTCATTTCTGGATAGGTAGTGTTGAGTGGATAATCACTATAAAACAACCATTACGGCAGGGACCTAGGGTTAATCACTAATAACTGCCGTAGGAATTGCCGTCAAAGGGGACACTACCACTATGTACTGACCTTCCATATGAGAATGGGGTGTGACCGTTGCTTTTGTGGGGGGCATCCAGAGAGAGTGATAACTCGCAGTTACAGAGCAACCAGGCTGCACAACTTCAAAGAAATTGATTTGGATGACTGCTAATAATCAAAATATGCAGTAAATTATACGGGAACTCCGGCGAACTATACGGCCACCGTATTCTTTTCCCTGATTATTCAATCTTATTTTTTTGAATAATCAGGGGGGGAAAAGACCGTTTCTCGATACACCTACCGTCCACTGAATCTGCTATTCAATTTACGAATTGTATTTAATTTACTATTTATTTTACAAATCTTTACACATAATTTTTCTTCCAAAATATTTTTCACTTTTTTCGTGCATAGTCTTTTCGGGGCAAAAAGAAAAAAACTTGAAATATCTATATTTTTTTTAAGACACTTAAATTGCTTTTAAAAAACTTCTTTTTATAAAAGGAAACATAAAGATGGATTAGTACTTCATTCGTTCTTTCTTTTCTTCACTTAATAAACATTATAAAAAAATTGTAATACTTCCATCTTCCATACATGAGTGTATTCTCGTTCCTGTTGAAGATGAAATTATTGACCTTGAGGCATTCAACTCAATAGTTCGTGAAATTAATTCTACAGAAGTAAATGAAATAGAACAATTAAGTTCTCATTGCTATATTTTGTCACTGTATTGATTCAACAAAAATAGTCAAGTAGGATATCTACTTGACTATTTTAATCCATAAAATATTTATACCATTCATACATAAATGACCCAAAAGTAAATAGCTTTGTTTGCCGTAAAAGCAAGTGGGTGTTATGATTAAGATGTTAAGTATATAACATTTTTGGAGGATTGAAATGAGCAGCCAAGAATATATAGAAGAAATGTTTCCTTTCGATAAGCCATTAACATCAAGACATAGAAAAGATTTTGTCGAATATCTTTCTTTGGAAATTCTGAAATATTGCTATAACGATACATATATAAATTTCTTTGTCGTTGATAAACCGGATATACAAAATAGTGACAAAATAGTGGGCATTGAAGTAACAGAAGCAATATCTAGAGAAGATGCTCAAATCGAGGGAGAATTTGTTAAATATCGTATTAAAAATGATGCAAATAGCAAGATACGTAGCAAAGCAATTATAGAAGCAAATGGTGGGAAAATGGATGAATTAAGTTTATCATATCCAACCAAAACTCTCCTGATGGAAAAGAATGTTTTTCAAAATGTATTAAGAAATAAGTTAAAAAAATTTAAAACTTATAAAGAAAAGGGCTTCGAAAAAATAGGACTATTTATTTATTATGATGAACCACCAATTCCATTTAGATTAAATGATATTAAAGTATGGTTTGATGAAGTTCTAGAGCAATATAGCGAAAAATATGATTGGATATATTTTTCATATCCATACGGGATAATTCGTTATGATATCAAGGAAAACAATATACAAGCAACCGCGATAAGACGAGAAGACTACAATACGTTACAATTTAATGCGAGAGTATCTGTGGAAGAAAAGTATAAAAAACAACCCCAAATCAGTGTAAGTAGTCCCCCGGTTCATTAGAATATCCATCTCACTATCCAATAAACTCTTTATCTCTTACTCTATCAAACACAGTAAAGCATCAAGATTTTCTTACAAAAAGCACCTACCTCGGTAGGTGCTAACAAATAATCCTTATAACTAACATTCATTTAACATCTCTTGGCATATTGCCATTTTCCATAAAACACTTTGAAAATCTTCTTTCGTGTATGCCGCATTTCCATATTCAGTCTTCCAAAAAAGCTGTTCTTCTCTATTGCTAACCCTATTCCAAAGACTTTCAAATGCAAAAAATATACTCATAAAAGAACATCTGAATACAGATACCCAACATTCTTTATCTGACTCTCCTAAATCAAAAACGAATGCCTGAGCTGGACTATATGCTTCTGCAACCTGTTTACGATATAACTTTGTTTTGCTCATATCTGAGTGTTCAAATCTACTACCCTCATTATAGAATGTCACATACATACCAAACAGATTTCCATCCTGTTTTGCCAACTCTGCAATACTTTTTACCTTAATCGGTATGTTCTCTTGTATTAGAACTTGGGTATTTTCCTCAATCCCCCTATCTAACCGTTCCATAATTCCCGCTTCCAGAAATCTCTCATCCAGCTCATCACTAAAATCAGTTATCATTTTCTTAAAATTCCTATTTGAAAGAACTTGACTAATGTGTGGCTGATAGAAATATTCTTTTACTCTAGAATCATCCTCTCCTTCACATATGTATTTAATCCACAACATATTATTAAACTGGCTCCTTGCCAACAGATATGCTTCCTGCTCCATCCCATTTTCTAGCAATAGCATACAGCTATCACACAAATTTACCTGCTTTGCAAATAAGGACAGAACTTCCCTATACCAATCGAATGCATCAATTAACACAATCGGCTGCCCCTCTTTAATAATTTTTTTTGCAATGTCATTACATATATCTTTTAACAAATTTGTCATTTCTGGAAAATAGCTTGCATTTGTTCCATTCATCTTCGTACCTCCTGCTTTCTCTCGATTTCATTCATACTATAACTCTTATTGTACTTTTATTCACTATATTATATTCAAATTTATTTGTATCCATCATAGTAGAATTATACAATTCAGAAAATAACATTGTGTTTAGAACATACATAACAAGTTATTGCTGACATTTTAACAATCATAAATTATAATAAAATTAAAATACCAAAGAGAGGTTAATATATGTCTGAAAATATTATTGAATATTGGAGAAAATGTTCTATAGAAGAATTGTTTAAACTTCAGTCAATGAAAAAAGTTTGGCCTATTTGGGAACCAATTATTAATTCATACATTACACCATTAAATGCAAACAACCTTTTCAATTTGGGTGACCACTTGTATGATATATTCCAGTCTACCAACACAAAATCTTCAGGCGCCACTACTACTGAATCAGAAGCTCAAAGCGATGTTTCTACCGGTGGAACTGTTTGGGAAGCTCTAGTATGTTGGTATCTAAATTTATGCTTGATTGGCAGAAATACTATAGTGGTAAAACACAAAAGACAACTGTTGCCCCAATGCATATCCGATGCCATTACCGTAAAATATGGTTCAACTACTTCCAATACAGAATCTGACTTAATTGCAATCACTTTTCCAGATAACCCTATGTTATCTTGCGACAAGGATGCTTTAGTTCTTACTGCTAGTGACGGTAATCCTGTAAAACTATATGGTCCTCGTGGTGGTAAATATAAATTAACCGATGTAATAAATGCCATAACCGACCATCTATTCAATGAAGTAGAAATTCATATCATTCAATGTAAAACCAATTGGAATGATAATGCTCAAATTCCAATGCTTTGGGATATGGTATATTCAGCCAAAGGCTTTAAGGGCGGAATTAAAGTTGGGACAAATGGAAAAGTAATAAATCCTGAACGGTTTTCCTATTCCTTTGTTACAGTTCCTACAGTTAAACCAACTAATTTTACTCCTACATCTGTTGCAGTAAAGAGAGTAGAAAACATAACAGGTGGAAATTATTGGGGGTTACCTAGCAAATCAGGTGTTGCAAATAATATCAAAGAAATGCTTGGTCGCAATTTAGAAAATGGTTCTTCTATTCCAATTCTTTCAACCTTGAATATTGAAACCTGTAAAAGTGATTTTAATATATTATATAGTTATTTTAAAATGCTTACTACATCAAAAGGACCGACAACCTAGTCGGTCCTTTTACATTACATTTCTAAAACTCGCCTTATTTCTGTTGCTATTGCTCTTGCCAATAATGGTGGTACTGCATTCCCAACCTGACTACATTGCGGAACTTCAACTCTTCTTCTCGGTCCCCCAGTAGTTCTTTTTCCCCTAAATTCAAAACTATCATCAAAACTTTGCAACCGTGCCAATTCTCTTACTGAAAATGTTCTCGGTTCATACGGCGAAATATAATCATCCGGAATTGTTACTACAGTTGCTGAAGGACTATGTCCATCCAATCTTGTCCTAATCCCTTTTTTGGTCAATAAAACATCTACCATATCTTCGCTCACATCAGCTCTTAAAAATCTATCTATAACAACATTCTCTCCCATTCCGAGTTTACTTACACATAATTGTAATAAATTAGGACTGTTTCGAATGTCTATTCCTTGTTCCACAATTCGTTTTCGCAAATCAGAAGTAGCTTCTCCCGGTCGGTATAAATCAAATCGTTCTTGGATAATTAAACTATGCGAAGAAATATCATTATTCATAGGATTTTCGCACTCAATAGATAATCCGGTAATTAACGAAGGGGTCCTTCCGTTTCTTGATTGTTCTTGATATAAAGTTCTTTGAAATTGATTTCTAATTTCGGGATTAATAATTAAATCACTAATCGCATCATCAATTGTCAAAAAGTTTTCCACATTATGTGTTGGAGTAGGATATTCCGGTGGAATTTCTCCATCTCTATATGCCATAAAGATAATACGATTTCTTCTTTGCGGAACTCCATATTCAGCAGCATTCAATATTCTTGGTTCTAATGTATGATACCCAATTCGTTCCAATTCCGTCCTTAAGATTATTGGAGTAACAGTTCCGTCTGGGTAAACCTGTCCGTTCACACTTACAAATCCATTAAATTCCATATCTGTGAAACCAACAACATTTTCCATTACTACATAGCGGGGACGAACTTCATTAATTACTCTAACATATTCACTAAACAATAAATTTCTTGGGTCATCAGGTCTCCGTAACCCTGCTCGTGAAAACCCCTGACAAGGCGGCCCACCAAACATTGCATCTATATCTACATGAATGTTATTTTCTCTAAAAAAACTCAACTCATCTATTGCCGCCCGTATATTCGCACCAGTTAGATTTCTGATATCCGCTCTTTCATAATGTGTGTTGTATCCTTGAATTAAACCAAGTTGTTCGTGCCGATGTCTATAAGTCAATTCCACTTCAGGGCTAATGTCAGAGGAATACACTATATGAAATCCTGCTTGAATTAATCCTTCTGAAAAACCACCTGCTCCACAAAATAAATCAATTGCATAAGGCATACTTATCCCTCCTTTTTCCAATTATACCGTGCCCTTCATAAAAAGTCCAGGCTTTTATTTACTATACCAAACTTCTAACTAAAAGTCCAGGTCCCGTCCACACAAAAGGGAACTTATTTACCAAGTTCCCTTTTTCTAACAATATGCACAATTGGGTAACCCATATTGTATCTTCCATATAGTTTTTTTATTCCATTGTGATACTTTTTCCCACAACATATAGATTTTTATTATCTTTTCAACACTGTATATTGTGGCATTTTATTCCCCACATAATAGGACACAAAATACTCTACTGCATTTTCAGGAAAGAATTCTTTGAACTCTCCATAAAGCTGTCCTGCCAAAGTTTTATTATGGGCAATAATTAATGTAGGCTTATTTAATGCCGCAATCACATTGGCCATGGTAAAAGTTTTACCGGAACCGGTAACACCTAATAATGTTTGAAATTGATTTCCTTTTTTAAATCCTTCCACCAGTTCTGCGATAGCCTGTGGCTGATCGCCGGTAGGTTTATATTCGGAGTGTAATATGAATTTATCCATGATATTCCTCTTTTTACAATCTCATCTGCTTTTTAATTTCATTATGCAAGCTTAGTTGCATACTTATTCT
>JAFXGP010000117.1 GCA_017521195.1 Lachnospiraceae bacterium | reverse complement strand
CCACCAACTGGCATGTTACCAATTGTCATTAACTGATATGTACCACCAACTACTAAACCAGTCTGAACATCACCTAAGATAAGACCGATAACAGCACCAGTTACGATTGGCTGATACAGAGATTCTAATAAATCAAACTGGTCGATTGCTACGATGAATACGAAAACAAATACCAGAATAATCTGAATTGCACTAAAACTCATGATTGTGAAATCTCCTTTCAAAGGTTGTTTTAGACGTTTAAAACGTCATATTAAATTTTACTTGAACAATTTTTCAATGTTCTCTGCTGCTTCAGATGGAACTCTTCTGATTTCAAGTTCTACACCTAAATCACGCAATTTTGCAAATGCAGCAACGTCTGCGTCATCAACAGCTACAGAACCTGCAACCTGACGTTTTCCGTCTGCCATATGCATGTTACCAATATTAACTTTCTTGATTGGCACTCCACCCTCAACAAGTCTGAGAACATCCTGCGGTGTTTCGCATACGATGAAAATCAACTGTTTGTCAGAAGCTTTGTGAATTGTGGAGTATGTCTTTTCGATGGACCAGTAACGCATAGCAGCATAGCTAGGAGCAGCCATATCCATTAATCCCTGACGAAGAGTATTTGTAGATACTTCATCGTTAGCAACTAAGATAAGGTTAGCACCAATACTACCACACCACTGTGTAGCTACCTGACCATGAACAAGACGGTTGTCAATTCTTGTCAAAATAATATTAGGCATTTTTTTACCCTCCTTGATTATGATTCCCCCTGAAATCCCATTCAGAGTGATTTTATTATAATCCATTTCTAAAAGTTTGTCATTATATTTTTTAATATCAGATTTATTTATTTTAGTTTTTTTTTAGATTTTTTGTCAAAAATAGCTACGTTAACCAAGATTTTATGGATATTTTGACTAACAAATGTTATAATAAGACATATTTGGGAGGTAAGTATGCAATATAAAACATCAATGAGGGAATTCGAACCCTACGGCAATGTATATGAACAGCCTATATATCCAAAAATGAATAACATGATTAGCCGCGTAAATCGACTTACACCGGATAGAACCGTAAATCAATTACTCCATTTTGACTGCGAAGTATATTTGGAAATGATTGATGGTATGGCTGCCATTGTTGTGGGATTTTCACCGGATACCAATTCCCTGAAAACTTTTACAATTCACCGTAAAGTACGCTTGAATCCGGGTGTGTATTTTTCAATTGTATCTGTCAGCGGCGAGGCATCCTGTCGGTTGATTACTTCTGCCGGTTTCAGTATGCAGACAGTCGAGTTGCCTTCTCCTCATCGTTTCAACCGGATTTTACCTAATATCCAGATCAAGGAGATTTTTGGTTATTACTACAACGTCCGTAATGCAGGTTACGAATTCAAAGGTGAAAAACACGATTATTACGAATTAACTTTTGTTGATCGCGGAACTCTGGAAACTACCATTGAAAACACCAGTTATGTTATTAATGAAAAAGAACTGATGTTATATGGTCCCGGACAGTTCCACACACAACACATCTCCGAAGGACAATCCTGCTCCTATATTACCATTGTCTTTTCTATGGTAAATATTACACCGGAAGCTCCAAGCGGAGAAAACGAGCTTCTTTTGAACAAAGTTTTTACTTATGATAAGAAAATATATACCCTATTGAAGGATTTCGTACAGGAAAGTTCTGTCCAGATTCCTTACCTGAACAGTCTCATGACATGTCTTCTTCAGGAAATCATCATACGTCTTCTTCGCTCAGAGTTTCTCTCCCGCAAAGATGAAAAACCGATTTCACTGACCAGACAGCATTATCAGGACGAACTGTTGGAACGCATTCTTTCTTATATAGATGAATCCATTTGCGAACCATTAACTATTGCGGAAATTTGCCAGAAATTCTCCATTTCCAGATCTTCTCTGCAGCTTTTATTTAAAGAGAATCTGGATCAGACCCCTAAGAAGTACATCAGCGATCTGAAATTGGAAAAGAGCTGCCAGTTAATCCGCGAACAGAAATATTCCATAAGCGAAATTTCTCTTCTGCTGGGCTTCAACTCCATTCACTATTTTTCCAGAGCCTTTACCAATAAGTACAACATGGCTCCCAGTGAATATTCCAAGCAAATGTTTAATCAGTTTTAACTCTCGGTTTACTGATTACAAATATTTACAGAAAGGAACCTTATCAACATGAAAATCGGTGCTATCGGAACCAGCTTTATTATGGATACCATTTTAGAAAACATGGCTGCTACAGAAGGAATTGACTGCAAGGCTATTTTTTCCCGTACCTATGAAAAAGGAAAAGTTTTGGCTGACAAATTTAATATTGGCAAGATCTATACCTCTTTAGATGATATGCTGGAAGATGATGATTTAGACTGGATTTATGTTTGTTCTCCAAACTCTATACATTATGAACAAAGCAAAAAAGCTTTACTTGCAGGAAAACATGTTCTTTGCGAAAAACCTTTTACTACAACCAGCGAGGAATTAAAAGAATTGATTTCCATTGCAAAAGAAAAACATCTTTATCTCTTTGAAGCTATTTTGCCAATGTTTCATCCAAATTATAAATTGATTAAAGAAAATCTTCCGTTAATCGGAAATTTGAAGATGGCAAGCGGAACATTCTGTCAATATTCCAGCCGTTACGATGCTTTGCTTGCAGGCAATGTTCCTAACGTATTCAACCCGGAATATTCCGGAGGTTGTCTGATGGATTTGAACATGTATAATGTTTATTTCATGGTAGGACTTTTCGGGAAACCGGAATCCGTAGAATATCATGCCTCTCTTTTTGAAAATGGTATTGATACCAATGGTATCTTATATATGAAATATAAGGATTTTATGTGCCAGTGTATGGCTGCCAAAGATGCTTTCTGCGAAAATGGTGTGCAGATTTTGGGAGACAAAGGATACATCAAGGTAACTCCTTCCCCAAGTACTTGTCAGAATGTAACCATTGTCCGCAGAAAAGAAGAAGATATTCATTTCGAACTTCCCGAAAATCCTTGGTCTTATGAAATGATAGGATTAGTAGAACTGATTAACAATGAAGACTTTGATGAATGTTACCGTCGTCTTGACGTAGCATTACAGGTTGTAGAAGTTTTAGAAGAAGCCCGTAAAAGCGGCGGATTGAATTTTTAAATAACAAAAGGGTTGTTGGCATCTTAGCCGGCAACCCTTTTTATAAAATATATCCTATTTATTCCACTACTGAATTCTCCAATGCCTTTCCCGATGATATCATCCACTGACCAAAAATCTCCTGACTCCAAGTTTCCAAATCTTCCATTTTCAGGTTAACTCCGGCATTATTTCTTATCCCGTGACTATCTGCTTTTTCCTGTGAATACTCTTCCAGCAAATAGATATCTTCAATTCTGGTGGGCCCACTGTTATAATGGCAAACCATAGGCAGTACTCCTGTTTTTTCTTCCAGAATTTCCACACCATCTTCCGTCACCAGAAACCGAACCCAAGCCATTGCTTCCAGCATACTCAAAGCACCCTGTTGAGTAGAAACATAATTCCCCAGGGAATAGAAACACAGTGCCCGTTTTCCGCTTTCACTTTCCACCCATTTTACAGGCTGAACCACATGAGGGTGAGTACCTATAATCAAATCAGCTCCCGCCTCTACCATTTGCAAAGCAAATTCTTCCTGGTAAGTGGAAGGCGTGGTAGTATATTCTGTGCCCCAATGAGGAAATATCAAAGTAACATCTGCTATTTCCTCTGCTCTTTGAATATCATCTATGACTTGCGGATGTAATTTTGTAAAATCAATCCTTCCGTTTTCCTTATTCCAATCACATAGCATATCTAAATGCCCACGGATAGAAGAGGGCATGGTTTCCAAATTAGGACCATATGTATAATTTAAAATTGCAAAATCAATATCCTTAATGGTAAGCACAGGAATTTCATGACTTTCTGCTGCCTCTTCATGGATTCCTACCATAAGTATATCCGGATATGTTTTCCAAAAAGAAACACAATTCAACAAGCCCTTTATTCCCGTATCTGCTGAATGATTTGATGCATGAAGCACAACATTAAATCCCGCTTCAGCAATACTATCTCCCACCTCTGTCGGAGAATTGAAATTAGGATATCCCGAAAATCCCAAATCGTTTCCGCCTAATATAGTTTCCTGATTAATAACCTTAATATCCGAAGCCCCTAAAAAGTCGCTAATTCCATCAAACAAAAAGGAATAATCATAAGAGCCATCCTCCATCCTACCGGTATTCACAACGCCCATGTGCATAAGATTATCTCCTACGGCCATAAGCCCTATTTCGTACTCTTCAAACTCCGGTTCTGCTTCTTCTACGACCACTTCCGCTGCTTCTTCACCAATTTCATCTGCAGTTTCTTCTGTTATTATTTCTTCTGTATTTTCTTGTTTGCTGTCTGTTGTTCCAACTTTTGTTTTTCCATCAATATTTCCACACCCAATTACAGTTACTAACACAAACAAACAGATTATACTGTTAATCAATACCCTCTTTTTCACTATCATTCTCTCTTTTTCTCTGATTATCTTTTAATGTTCATTTCTTGACTTGTTATATCAAATATTTAATTCCTATATCTTAATCTATAACATTTTTAACGCCGATTATCGGTTCAAAATCCGCCCCTGAAATAATAACTCCTTTTCTGGAATTTGCCGAATGTACAATTTGTCCATTTCCTATATACATTCCTACATGGGTACAGCTTTTTCCGCCATTGGAACTATAGCATATAATATCACCCGGCTGAATTTCTTCATATCCTATACTTCTGCCGGAACCGGACATTTGTCCCGAAGGAGTTCTGCTGATGGAATATCCAAAATCCGCATAAACAAAGCAGGTAAAACCGGAACAATCTGTTCCTCCCGACAGGCTTCTTCCTCCACTTACATATCGGTTTCCCACATATTGTAACGCATAATTTACAATCTCCTGACGTAAACTTTCATTGGAGGTATACGTCACCGCCGGAGGCACAACCACTATTTCTTCTACAATATTTTCCACCTGTGCAGCCTGCGTTTCTCTTTGTTCTCTTTCAGCTTTTTCTGCTAATTCTTTAGCCTCTTCTTCTAAAGTTTTGGCATAATTGAATTCTTCCGAAATGACTACATACTCTGCTGCCACATAACCTTCTTTTTCCTGTGCATACTGTATGCGTATCCACTCTCCTTCTGTTTCAACCACCTTAACTCTCTCTTCAAAATTAAGATATCCAACACGTTTACTTTCTACGGAAGGTTCTTTTCGTACATTTAATTTATCTGCAATAACTTTAGCATATCGGGTAATATATTTGTCCATTACAGAGGCTGCTTCTTCTCCCCGCAGAAAAAATTCCGCTTTAATATATCCTTCCACATCTCCCGATACAATTTGGTACCATTCATCATTTTCGCCCGCAAGAGAAAGTATCTCTGCCACAGCTCCATCGTATATTTTCCCAACAATTTCTCCTTCGGTTGATGGCTGATTTCTGACATTTACATAATCATTTACATCGGCAAAGGCAAAATCGGCATACTCATATTCTTCCTGCACTTCTTCTGCATTTTCCTCTTCCGGTTCTTCATTCATTACCTCGTTTGTCTGTTCCTGCCCGGCATCCGGCTCTTCTCCGGTAGTATCCTCTATTTTATTCTCTAACATTGCTTTTTCTGCAATGATATTTTCTTCTTTATTTCCCTGCATGGCAATCACCAATATACCTATGACCGCCAACAGAGCAAACACCATTTTATATAAACTTTTCTTTTCTTTCATAAGCTTCCTTTATCAGATGTAACTCTCTATTTGCAACAAACACATGATATAAAACAGAGGGAGAAAATAACTTTCTCCCTCTAAAGATTTCTAAGATCTTTCTTATTTAATAATTGTCTGGATTGCAAATCTGTCAATTTTCATAATCGCACCTTTTGCGATTTCCACATTTACTGTTTCTTCTTCTATCCCTACGATACGTCCGTAAATACCACCGGCAAACATTACCTGATTACCGATTGCAAGACCTTCATAAAGATTTTTCATGTTTTCACGGCGCTTCTTCATGTTAGTCGCAGAAATCACTGACATGATAATCCCGAAAACACCCATGATAATGACAAGAGTAATGCAAGTCCAAAGGATTACTTCCCAATTCATATCTTAGATTCCGTCCTCATCAGAATCGTCTTCATGTTTTACTAATTCAAAACGAACGATGTAATCTTTACCTGTTGGGATTAATGTTTCTGCTAATTCTAACGGATCATCGTAAGCACCCATCATAGATGCACCTTCAATAATCATAGGAAGGTTTGTTCCTGCAACAACTTCAATTCTCTGGTCAGGACGTTCTGCCATACACATAGAAGCATTGTTGAATGGTGATCCACCTGCTAAGTCTGATAATACTAAAATTCCATCACATTCTTTTAAGCTATCCATAGCTTTGTGAAGATTTGCTTTTAAAGTATCTGTAGAGTGATCTGCTTCGAAATCAACCAATGCAACGTTTTCTGTAATACCTGTGATTAACTGTAAACTGGAACCAAGACCTGTTGCGAAGTGGCCATGTCCTGTAATTAAAATACCTACCATCGGTGTAGTCCTCCTTATTATTCATGAGAGAGATTGCACTTCTGCAATCTCTCTAAAGTTCATTAATTATTTTAAAACGTATGGATATAATGTTACACCTTTTACAACACGGTTAACTTCACCTGTTGGACATGGATTGTCCGGTGTAATATCAAGAGATAAAGATTTTAATGCTGCAAGTGTCTGAGCAAATGCAATGTATTCGAATCCAAGGAATACATTTTCTGTAGCTTTACCACAATCCATTACTAACTGGTAATCAACTAATTCGTCTAAACCTTCACATGGTGTGTTCATAACTACTGCAATCTTGTTACCTTTTCTCTGTGGTCCCATTTCTTTGATTAAGTCGATTTCATACTGTCTCTTGTATACATCATCACTTAAGTAAACAACTGTTAATGTTGTATCATCGATAATAGATTTTGGACCATGACGGAAGCCTAATGGTGAATCATACATTGTAGCAACCTGTCCTGCTGTTAACTCTAACATTTTTAATGCAGATTCCTGAGAAACGCCTTTTAATGCGATGTTTCCAAGGTAAACGATTCTTTCGAATTTAAATTCGTCAACAATTTTCTGTGCGATTCCATACTGGTTATCTAAGAAGTTTTCTGTAGCAACACAGATTTTTTCGATTTCAGCTGTTAACTCTTCTAATCTGTCTAAGTTGAATGCTAAATATGTAGCCATATACATGTTAGAGAAGCTGGATGTCATAGCAAATGACTGGTCATGTGTTTCAGGTGTTAAGTTGATTGCATAACAGTTGTCCTGAACTTCTGCACGTTTGGAAAGAGCACCTTCATTGTTACATGTTACGAAAAGATGATAAATATTTTCACAAACAACTTCAGCTGCATCTACTGCACCAATAGATTCAGGAGAATTTCCGGAACGTCCAAAGCTTACTAATACAGTAGGTTTTGTACGTGAAAGGAAATTTTCAGGTGAAGGAACGATATCTGTTGTTCCGTAAGATTTTACCTTGTAATTGTATTTTTCGTTTAAAGCCTGGAATAAGGAGTTACCAACGAATTCACTTGTTCCGGCACCTGTTAAAACGATGTCGAAATCATCTGCTTTTACTACTTTGTCAAGGAAAGCCTGAAGTTCATCTTTACAAGCCGCAATCTGTGCGCAGGTTTTTCTCCATGTAGCAGGCTGCTGATAAATTTCCTGCAATGTGAAAATGGAAGAAGTTTCCTGCATTTTTTCTTTTGAAATGCCAAAAATGTTCATTTTAGAATACCCCCTAGTTTTTATTTTTTGAATTTTTATTCTGAATATATCATATATCAAAAAGTTGAAAAACACAATGCAGGAATTAAAAGTAATAATAGTTAATTTAAAAAATGCAAATTAATTTTTCTGAAAAAATTATATACTTATTTCATAAGGCAGAAATCACTAAAATCAGTACACTTATTTACTTTCACTATTGATAAAAAAGTGATATAATGTATGCATTAAATTCATTCCTTCAAGGAATGTTTCAAGGCAGTACAACAAATCTTTTTAAAAAGGCAAAAACAAAAAAACAACAGGAGGGATTTCTTATGATTATTCAGAGTAAGAAAGTATGGATTGCAGACCAGTTTTTTGCTGCTGCTATCGAAATGGAAGACGGAAAAATCGTAAACGTACTTCCATATGGAAGTAAACCTGCAGATGTGGACTACGGCGACAAACGTATTGTTCCGGGATTTTTGGATATTCATTGTCACGGCGCTTACACATTTGACACTAACGATGCTCACGAAGAAGGACTTCGTAACTGGACAAAAGGAATTGTAGACGAGGGTGTTACAGCACTGTTAGCTACTACAATTACACAGAGTGAAGAAGTGTTAACAAAAGCTGTTGCAAATGTAGCAAAAGTTATGGAAGAAGGTTATGAAGGCGCTGAAATTTTAGGTATTCATTTCGAAGGTCCATACCTTGATATGAAATACAAAGGTGCTCAGCCGGAACAGCACATCGTAAAAGGAACCGTAGAACAGTTTGAACGTTATCAGGCTGCTGCCAAAGGAAACATCAAATACATCACTATGGCAACAGAAACCGATGATGATTTTGCATTTGTAAAATACTTAACACAGAACGGCGTTGTTGTTAGTATCGGTCACTCTGCTGCTACTTATGAAGAAGCTGTTTTAGCTTTTGCAAACGGTGCTACCAGCATGACTCACGTATACAACGGAATGACTCCTTACAACCACCGTGCAAACGGTCTTGTAGGTGCTGCTTTCAGACTTCGTACTATGTACGGGGAAGTTATCTGTGACGGAAATCACTCCACCACAGCTGCTTTAAATAACTTCTTCATGTCCAAAGGACCTGACTACAGCATTATGGTTTCCGATGCTTTAATGGCAAAAGGAACTCCAATCGGAAGTAAACACATTTTCGGCGGAAATGAAATCGAAATTTATCCTGACGGAAGTGCTCATTTAACAAGCACAGGCGGACTTGCAGGTTCTACTTTGAAATTAAACCAGGGTCTTCGTATTTTAGTTGAAGAAGCTATGGTTCCATTTAACTATGCTATCAATGCATGTACCATTAACCCTGCACGTTGCCTTGGTATTGATGACCGCAAAGGTAAAATCGGTGCAGGCTATGATGCTGATATCGTTGTTCTTGATGACAACTATGATGTTCTTCAGACATACTGTAAAGGACAGGCACAGCTGTAAGCCATAATTACATTTAAATTACGAAGCAATTTGTTACATTCTTAATAAAAATATAAACGGAGGACTTTAACAATGAAACATCCACTTCAAGAGATGATGGAAAAACGTCGTAATGGCGAAATTTGTGGTATTCCATCTTACTGCAGCGCAAATGAGCTTGTATTAGAACAGGCATTAAGACGCGTAAAAGAATTAAACGCACCAACCTTAATCGAAGCAACTGCTAACCAGGTTAACCAGTTTGGCGGTTACACAGGAATGGTTCCTCAGGATTTCTATAACATGGTTATGGCTATGGCTGAAAAAATGGGCGTTGCTGAAAATATGATTATCTTAGCAGGAGACCACTTAGGACCTCTTACATGGCAGAACCTTCCTGAAAAAGAAGCTATGGATAATTCCATCGAATTAGTTTACCAGTATACAAAAGCAGGATTTACAAAAATCCACTTAGATACCAGTATGAAAGTTGCAGATGATCCGGAAGGACTTCTTTCTACAGAAACAATTGCACGCCGTGGCGCTATCCTTTACAAAGCTGCTATCAAAGGTTATGAAGAATTAAAAGCAGTGAAACCGGAAGCTATCCGCCCTGTATTTATTATCGGTAGTGAAGTTCCGATTCCGGGTGGTGCTCAGGAAGAAGAAGATTCTCTTGCAGTAACAAGCCCTGACGCATTTAAAGATACAGTTGCAACTTACAAACGTGTATTTGCAGAAGAAGGTATCGCAGATGGTATGAACGACGTTATCGCAGTTGTTGTTCAGCCGGGTGTAGAATTTGGTGATGAACAGGTATTCTTATATGATCATGATGCAGCAACAGATCTTTGTGCAGCATTAAAAGAATTCCCGGAGGTTTGCTTCGAAGGTCACTCCAGTGACTACCAGTCTCCTGAATGTTTAAAGAACATGGTTCAGGATGGTATCGCTATCTTAAAAGTAGGTCCTGCACTTACTTACGGACTTCGTGAAGCATTATTTGCATTAAGCTTAATGGAAAAAGAATTAGTTCCTGAAGAAAAACAGGCTAAATTCATCGAAACATTAGAAGCTGCAATGCTTGCTAACCCCGGTAACTGGCAGAAACATTACCATGGTGACGACAAACAGCTTGCACTTGCAAGAAAATATAGTTTCTCTGACCGTGCACGTTACTACATCGGACAGCCTGAAGTTGTAGCAAGCATGAACAAGTTATTCGACAACTTAAGAGAATACAGAATTCCAATGAATATGTTACATCAGTATATGCCTATCTCTTACGCAAAAGTCAGAGATGGTATTATTCCATTAGATCCTCGTGAATTAGCTCTTGATGGTGTTCAGATTTTCATGGCTGATTACGAATATGCTGTTGGACTTATTTAATTAATTGTGTTAATCTAAGAAGAACACTGCAGCACCTGATTTTATGCAGGTGCTGCAATTACTTTGAAAGGAAATACTTAAGATGGAATTTTGGAATCTATTTGAAAATCCAACCTTCATGTTCGTTTTTCACGAAATCGTATGTATTTTAGGCGCACTTTACTACCTGCCTTATATGTTTACACGTATCCGTGAAAAGAAAGAAGGAAAAGAATTCAGTGTTTGCTGGAAAGATTTAAAAAATATCGTAGCTACTTATGTTATCGTTGCAGAATCTCTTCTGCTCTATGAAGATATCAAAACAAACGGTATTATTAATCCTATGGTAGCTGTTGTTACACAGGTACTTGCAATCATTGTAATCGCTGCAGCATATATTATTTTAAAAGAAGAACCACAAAAAAAATCTTCCTTTAAATCTTCTGTAGCAAATAACAGAAAGAAAAAATAGCAACGAAACAAAAAAGATATGTAGCCTGACAGGCAACATATCTTTTTATTTTCATCGCTATCTTATTTATAACCGAAATCTCTCTACATCAAGATTAGGTTTCCCTCCGGATTTAATTGCATTTTTATTCATATACATATTTTCATCCGCACGTTTGAACACACTTTGGAAATCCGTATCTGTTTCTTCGTTAAACACTGCCATTCCTGCTGCCACAGATACGTGCTCGGACGGATCTACTGCATCTCTGTTAATGATAGCCATTCTGTCGTAGAAACGTTTAATAAGCTTACTTCCATTCAACAAATCCGAACCTCTTAACACAGCCACAAATTCGTCACCGCCAATCCTGTACACAGGACTGTGTTTATAGGTGGTACAGATTAACCGGCAGGCGCCCTTAATATATCGGTCCCCGGCCTCATGTCCATAAGTATCGTTCATATTCTTCAGATTATTAAGATCAAAGAACATAATACCAAATTGGGCAACCCCATCTTCGATACTCTTTTCTATTTTAGACACTTCTTCCGTATAAGCAACTTTACTCTTTACTCCTGTTAACGGGTCTGTATATGCCAACTCATTAACTCTATCCATATAGACACATAAGCAATCTGCCATTTGCTGCATGCTTGCTGATAATATTCCTACTTCATCTTGTGTGCCATTCGGTAATTTAATTTTCAGATTACCATTAGCCATTTCCTTTGCTGCTGTGGTTAAATCTACTAACGGACTGATAATACTCTGACCCATAACAAAGGCACCGGCAATACATATAATAACAATCCATACTACAGATACCATTACATTTTTAACCATTTGGTTGTTTTCACGACCGATTTCCGAAGTAGGTGCGGAAAGAATTATGCTCATACCATTTCCCATTTCATAATAAGTCAAACGATATACCTTTCCATCTTTTTTATAATCAAAAGTATCGTTTCCTAATGCATTTTGAGTTGCACTATCAACAAATCTTTCCCATTCTTCCTCACTATCTATCGTATACACGGGTTCTCCGGTGGGATGATATAAAACTTCACCGCTACTACTGATAAGACAGGCAATTCCATGTTCATATGGCTTTACGTCAGATATCTCTTTCGTGATATCCGAAAACAGAATGTCCATCCCTACTACACCAAGAAGTAAATCATCCTGATATACAGGTACTACATAAGAAACTACGTCCTCTTCTATTTTTCCATTATTATACGGCTCCAACCAAACAGGTTTTCCACTTACAGCTGCTTTATAATACCACCCCAGGGCTTCCTCATCTTCCGATTTCACTTTAGAAAGATCCGTAACCTTTTGCACCAAAAAATTCTGGTTATATGTAGTCTTACTGTAAAACAATCCCGCATCTGGCGGTGCAATCTCAGGATTCAAGTGATAGTATACAGCCACCGCTCCCTCCGTACTTTTCGCCGCTGCCAAAAGTATCGGTCGCATTTCTTCCATATACATCACTCTTAAATAATCATCCTGTAAAACTTTCTCCATTTTATTATTCTTAACTGCCTTATGGACAATGATTTTTACAGACTGCTCTACACTATAAAAAATATGTTCTAATTTTTTTCCTTCTTCCCGGCAACTCAGATTCATAATCTGGGCTGAGTTTTGATCTGAAACAGTTTTTAAATGCCAAACACTAATTCCGCCAATAACACCGGAACATAGTATAACTACCATCATAATCAAAACAACTATTTTAGTTTGTATTGATTTCATTTCTCTTCCTCAAATTTCATAAAAATACTCCATTTTCATTATACTACTTTGTTTCAAACATTTAAAGTAAAAATATGCCTATTTTTTCTTCTCAATTCTGTTAAGTTTTCGATTTATTTCCAGCATTTCTTCCTTACTAAGAGGTTTTATTCCCATCATTCCCGCCATGGAGAGTGCTCTCTTGACCGTAAATCCCTGTACCATCAAAATGATGTTTTTGTTCAATTTAATCTGATTTTCAGATGCTTTCTTTTCTTTTTTTCCGTTGGACTCTCTTTTGGAAAGCATAGATTTTAAAATCACCCCGAGAAGCAAGGTACCTTTTACGGATTTCATAATATCACCGATAGAGTCATTGATGGAATAATATCCTGCCGGCGCGGTAATTTCAAACCAGTTTAATACTTCCCCTTCTTCTTTCATGCGGTAATCTTCGTTAAATTTCTCTACTTTTCTAATGAAAGACTCGTCCTGATATTCGCCTGCGTGAACTGTAACAACACTCTCACCTTCATTCTTTACATTAAAATAGAAGAATGGATATTTACCTTTCATCTGTTTTTCTACTAAAGTTCCGTTCACAAATAACTCCACTTCCGGAAGATTACTGTATACTGTCACCTTAGTTACATCCTCTACACGGTCTACATATTTTTTCCCGCAGATGTGTACAAAAGGTTCTTTGGAAAGCCATGCTTTATATGCATAAAATGCATCCTTTTTGTATTTTCTGTCAAAGGTAACCAATCCCTTATGGTTCATACCATTTTCACCGCCTTCGGCTCTGGCATCTGCTGCAAAATCAAACATATTCCATACATGGGTTGCCCAAAGGTAGGGACGTTCATCAATCATCTTAATCAATTCTTCATGATAATATGCCTGATATTCTTCGGTATAATCTCCCTGCACAGGCTCAGAAGTATGCCAATCCAAGGCTTCACAGCCATATTCACTGATTCCGATAGATTTCTTCGGATATTTCTTATGGAATTCATCAAACCATGGTCCGTACATGCTCACGTTTCCGCCATACCAGCCAAAATAGTGGTTATAAGAAACAATATCCGAAATATGCACGATTTCTTCTTCTTTTCCGCACATAGTAATCACAGCCATGGTGGTTGGTCTTGTAGGGTCTAATTTATGAACCAACTGATTCAAGGTATAATGATTTTCCAACAAAGTTTTTTCTCTTGCGCCATTGGCAGTAATTTCATTAGAAAGTCCCCAGGTCACAATACAAGGATGATTGTAATTCTGGTGAATCAATTCTTTCATCTGAGTAATGGTATTTTCTCTTCCCTTTGGCATATGGGTTGTAATGTAAGGAATCTCAGCCCATACCACCAGACCTTTTTCATCACAGAGGTCATAAAAATACTGTGCATGCTGATAGTGCGCCAGACGAATGGTATTGGCTCCCATTTCCAAAATCAACGCAATATCTTCATCATGCATTCCCTTAGTTAGAGCATTTCCCACTTCCGGGCGGTCCTGATGACGTGACACACCACGCAAAGGATAGGATTTCCCATTTAAGATAAATCCTTTGTCCGGATCAAACTCACATGTTCTGCATCCAAAACGGGTCTCTAACTGATCACAGACTTCATCATTCACAATTAATTCTACCTTGGCAGTATAAAGATAAGGATCTTCCACACCATTCCAAAGATGAGGAGTATCTATTACAAACTCTGCCTTTGCTGCTTTTGTTTTTCTGTTACCTGCGTTTTGAAAAACAGTATTGTCATCTGCTTTTTCTGCTTTAAGACTCTCTTTATTGACCTTTACTTTTTCTGCAATCACAGTTCCGTTTTGAGCCAAAATAGTTGTTTTTACTTTTATGTTTTTCTCCGCTTCCTGATTTTTTGTTCCGGCAGATATTTTTTCCTCCAAATCCACAAAAGATTCTACCGTTACAACAGCCTGATTTTTTCCCAAATCTACGATAGGAGTCACCTTGATTCCCGGTGCTCCCCAGAAATCCATGACAAAGTGATTCTTATCCACAGATACAATCTTTACATCCCTATAAATTCCTCCGTAAAATGTAAAATCTGCATTTTGAGGATATACAAAATCATTAGGTGCATTATCCGCAGCCACAATCAACAGGTTATTTTCCTGAATATCTTCAATCTTTACCCGAAAAGTAGAGTATCCCCCTTGATGCACCGTCTTTTTTTTGCCGTTCCAATAAACAGAGGCAGAAGAATTCACACCATCAAATTCCAGATAATTGATTTTATCTTTCTCCAAAAGATCTTCGGTAATATTTTTCAGATAGTAACAGACTCCTCTATGATAATCATTTCCGCCATCTTGCCCGTCAATACCGTTCCAGGTATGGGGTACATTTAACTCTGTCCAATCAGAACATCCATAAAAGACCAAACCTCCGGGATAGGTTAAAAGAGCCTGAGCATCCTCCGTAAATTCTTTTAAAGTTGCTTTTTCCACTCCTTTTGCAGTTTTGGAAAAATACCAATTATTATTAATAACTTTTACCTGTCTCATTCATAGCCTCCATTTATAAATCACTTTTTACACTTAGATATATTGGTTATAAATTTCCACATGATCGTAAATGCATCTCCAACTGCTACTGGAACCTGCAGTTACACAAATATAAGGGGCTCCTCCGGAAAAAGTACCATAACTTACGGCACAGTTTTTAGACTGCATCACATACCCGGTTTTAGCACACAAAACTTCCCCACCGGTATCTTTATCCTCAATTCTTCTTAAAAACCAATTTGAAATATCAATTCCTTCCGGATGTTCTGTAGTAGCTTCCGTTACATATCTATGGGCTGCCAAAACATCCTTGCAGAATTCACTTTGAATAGCTGCCTTCATAATTACTGCCATATCATAAACAGTACTGTAATGTTCCTTGTCATAAAGTCCCACACAATTTGTGTAATGACTGGTATCTCCCAATCCCAATTCCACCAATTTTTCATTCATCATATCCACAAAAGCTTCATGGGAGCCTGCCACATAAGTAGCCAAACCCAATGCTGCATCACTTCCGGAAGTCAGAATAGTACCATAAAACAAATCCCTTACAGTTACTTTTTCCCCATCCAGAAAACCAACCGTACTGCAATCATTTGCAAAACTATAATCCGTAATTTCCCTTGTTATGGTAAAAGTATCATCTAACTGCTCTTTGGTAATATTCTCCGCTGCCACTAAAATGGTTAACACCTTTGTCATAGATGCCGGCGAAATTCTCTCATTGGCTCCTTTGGATGCCACGACAGTATCTGTATTTTCATCAATCAAAATAATATTACTACTGATAATTTCCTCACTGTAAACAGATTCCGTCTCCTCTGTTGTATCGAATTGAAAATCTAATGTGGTCTTTTGGGCCAATGCAATTTCCCCTGATACAGTCTTATCACTAACCTCTGTTAATTGCCTTGTATTCTGTTCGGAATCTTGTCTCTCTGCTTGCGGTATCTGTGCCACTTCCGTTTCGGTTTGTTGCATCTGCGCTACCGCGACTTCCGGTTTCAAAGAAATATTTTCCACAATTTCTTCTTGTATTTCATTCGTTTTCTTATCTATCCCCTTAAATGCAGTGATAGAAACAGTTATCACCAATATAATTGCCATAACCGCTGTTGCACGTTTTACAAGCATCTTCATTCTTCGACGGCGTTTCATCTGAAGCTGCTTCTCTCTTCGCATGCGCTCCAGTCTTTCTCTGCGTCGTCGTAATCTTTCTTCTTCTTCAATATCGTCTATATAATAATCCATGGGATTGTAGCCTTCTTTCTATATATTGTATTTTTTATAATACATACATTAAAAATCATACCATATAGCAGATGGGATTTCCACTATATATTGATAATTTAATCTCTAAAATGAATGTCGGAACATCCATTTTAATCACACAATAAAAATCCTCCTAAGTAGATTATTTGTTTATCTTATCTACTCAGGAGGATTTATGTCCTTCTTCCTTCACTTATTCAGAAGGAAGCTCTATATCTTCATTCTTACATTAACTATTTATTACGTCTTACATTCAATTCAGCCATAATTTCTTTATGTTTCTTGTTGGTAATTTCGTATTTTAACATCGGCAATACTGCAACTATACATGAAATTGCTGTAGGTACAGAAAGCAGGAAGAACATACCAAAACGATATGCCTCAAATTCCGGTGCCGTAGCAAACATGAAATCACTGGCAGGTGAAGCTGCCAATGCTTCATTACAAGCAGCAACCGCATCTCCGCTAAATCCCACAATGGCAAAGACAATCCCTTGAATAAAGGAAGAAAGTCCTGCACCTAATTTAGTAATAAAACTCTGTCCGGAGAAGAAAATACCATCCGGACGGTATCCGGTCCGATGTTCATCAAAGTCTACACAATCTGCGATTAAAATAGACTGCATAACGGTGGAGGCTCCGATACCTGCTCCTGCCAAAGCAAACATAATGGCTGTGAAAATCAACCAATGAGTTTTATAAAGTCCTGTACCATCAATTAAATACATTACAAAAATTGCGGTAAAAGGAATAATTCCAATCGCTGTGCTTGCATTGTAAACAGTACGTTTTTCAAATTTTTCACAAAGCTTTGGAACAAATGCCATTGCTACAAACTGGCTACCATACATAGCACCACCGAGAATAGCCATATATAACATATAGCTCTGTCCGTCACCGCCATTGTCTCCATAATAGTAAGACATCAAAGTCATGGCAATCCCCAACAACAACTGGAGAGGCGCTTTCAAAACACCGGAAATTAAAATTCTTCTGAAAGGCTTACATGCCCACATAATTTTAACATTATCAATAAAGCCTTTATGTTCGTCAGAAGGCTGTTCTACACGTTCTTTTGCATATGCCGCACACCAGAACATTAAGGAACCAATCACGGTGAGTACACCACAAACTACAATAAAGCCCCACTGAAGTCCTTTGCTCTGACTCATTCCGTTTGCAGTAAAAGAAGCTCCTACCGCTTGGGAAATCGGAACAATTGTTAAAAGAATCAATGCACCTGCAATGCCTGCTACGATTCTTGCCAAGCTTAAGATATTGGCTCTGTCTTTTTCACTTTCTGTCATAAGAGAAGTGATTCCCCAAATCGGAATATCCCCGGCCGTATAAGTCATTCCCCAAAGTATATAGGAAAATGCAGCCCAGCCGATAATAATTGCATTTGTTGACGCCGGATTACTTGTGGAATACTGCCCGTTCACAAAGGTAAGGAAAGTTGTTATCATTACAATTCCCGGTACAAAGAAAAGATAAGGACGACATTTTCCCCATTTTGTTCTTGTTCTGTCTACGATAGTTCCCATCATCGGATCATTAATCGCATCCCAAATTCTTGCTACACCCATAATTACACTGATGGCAATAGCCGGAATAAAAATTACACTTTGGAAATAAAATACCATACCGGTAGCAATGATATTATAAATTACGTTTTGTCCCATGAGACCAATCAGGTACATGTTACGCTCTTTTTTGGTATATGTATTCATTGTTCCTCCTATTTCAATTTCGCATTTAATACGCCTTCACATGCTGCTGCAAAATCTTCCACTGTTTTTTCTCTCCACTCTTTTTCTGTCGGATAAAATAACTCCTGATATCTTTCTTTTACAATTTCATTCATTATCTTATTCTTAGTAGGATTCCAATGATTCTGGTTTTCTTCAATGGTATATTTCATGGAAATAATAGAATCCAAGAAACTATCACCAATAGTACCAAATTCAAAACAGGTAGAGAATAAACTTGCTTCGCTTCCCATTTTTTCCCATAAACGATAATAGAAATCTGTTGTATCTCCTGTGGTTGGATAGAAGGACTCAGAATCATAAGAAATTACATTGTCATATCCAAACAAGGCTTTTGTTTCTGCTTCATTCATAGTTTCATATACAGAATTAAAAATTACCATGTTGTAACGTGGTCCGTATCCGGAATGAACGTCAATATGTACTACATTTTCGTAATTGGCATCTCCAAGTGTCCATTCAAACACATCTTTTACGTATGTGGTGGACTTTTCATCACCTGCTCCGCCATAATATACTCCTTGCGGGAACTCATACTGCCCACCTAACAAGGCATTGGAAATAGAATCTACACCATTTACCACTACTTCCTTTACCATGGATGTATAAAATGATGCTTCATGCCAAAGCGCATTGTTCATCTTCTTCTGTGGTCCCAGGAATTTCTGTACTTTAGGATAATCTTTGTTCACTGACATATCAAAACTATTCCAATCAATGATAAAGTTACGGTTTAAATCCACATTGTTTTCATTATATCTACGATGATATTTCATCCCATAAGGATTTACGTTAGCAATTACTAAAACACCTGTGTTTTCTTTGTCAATCTGCGGGTAAATCTCTTCCCAAAATACATCCAGCATTACGGAACCGATATAACCTTCAATTCCATGCACACCGGTAGTCAAAACCACTAAATTAGTCTGATCGGTTTTACTTGGTAAGTAAAGAGTATCAATGTACAGACCTTCATCTTTATTAATTACATGGCTGTACAAATCTGAATTCTCATTTTCTGCCATCAATTTATCCGCTGTTTCCAAAAAGTGATTTCTTACTTCCTCATATTCATCAAAAAACACTTCGCTGTAATTATATTCTGCAGCTACCTCTTCCTGTCGGTCTGCTTTTAAAATAAGAATAGGACCAATGATAGATGCCACTAATAATATTACAGCTATACAACTTAAAATTATGGTTAATTTCTTCTTCATTTGTTATCCCCTCGCTGAAATACACGTCTTAATTAGTTATTTGTTTCAACAATTTTATCTGCTCTATTATCCCAGATAATTGTTTCATATTATAACATATTTTTTGCAGATGTGCATTATATAATATCCGGGAGCTGTTTTTTATGCTTTTACAGTTATTAAAGCCTTATCCTCCCAACAAACTGTAATTATTCTACCAAATCTCTCTATATACACTTACTTTACAGTCCGGCAAATAAAAATCTTGCAACAAACTGTAAAACTCTATACTTAGGTCGCGGAAACAACCTTTGGTACAGTTTATCCACTTACTCGCGGCTTGCTGGACTGTAAAAATTTTATTTTGAATTTGGAACCTTAATATTAATTACAGTTTAAAACCACCTTAGCATACTATCTGACTGTATTATTTTGTTCATCGTACAATTCATAGCAAATATTGCTCGATATATTTCTTCATTACATTTGTATTCAATGAAATATTTGATGTTTCATGCAGTATGATTAATCCATCTCCCAATAGTATTCCATTCTTTTCGTATGTGTCTAATTTAAACATTGCATTTTCATAATATGTGGGATTATCCATCATGCCAAAATGCTCTACAATCCAACGTCTTCCTGTCCTGCGGTTCAGAACCGTAAAATCCGGATAAATTGTAACTTTTTTATTCCAATTATATAGTTCTGTTGGCATTTCATATTTGTATGGAATGCCACATCTATATAATTCATCTGCTATAATTTTCTCTGATTTTGATCTAACCCTTTCCCCTTTGGATGTGTAGTATTCCGTTATATCCTGTTCAGCAAATTCTTTTCCATTATATTGAATTGCTTCAAACTCTTCTATTATTTCTTCTATTGGTTTAAATAATGGTGATGTAACAGCTTTTCTTACTGGGGATAGTTTTCGATAAACTTGTTCTAACTCTTCATCCTTATATACTTTAATTAATAATTCTATAGTTTGTTTTACTTTCGCTATCTTGCTTTTTATACTCAAACAATATTCTTTCTGCGCTAGTTGCTTAATAACTTGCTTTTTATCTTTGTTCAAATACTCTCTCCCTCGATAATATTGAAAATATCCTCTGCTGGTTGAACAACGCAATGAACCTTTAGGTGCATTCTTAATTGTTGTTTCAATTTCTTTCTCAACTTGATTGATGCGAATTAATTCTTCTTCAATTTTTCTTAACATATGTTCTCCTGATATGATTTATTTGATGTGATTAATAATTACTTTACAGTCCATTTTCTTGTTCGCGGCTTGCTAGACTGTAAATTTCTTGTAGGAATATCATTTACCGTCGCAACAATACAGTCAGGACAAACAACCAAAAGATTAGGGACTGTAATTCTCATAGTGAAAATTCTGGGGAATTGGATATTTACAGTCCAAAAACTTACTTCCAACAAAGCAGACTGCAAAAATCAATGCCTGGCTCGCGGTAATTCACTAAATTACAGTTTGTATTTGCTCTCGCGACAACCTAAACTGTAAAACTATATTGTAAAATAAAAAATTTTGATATTAACTATGTGTGGATGTTCTACTGATTGTTTAAATGTGATTTAAGAAAACTTCAACCCTCTATTACTAGAGGGCTGATAATTTTAGAAATATTCTAAATTAGATATTCAATGTATGAACTATCAACGATTATTCGATGATAGTAGCAACTCTACCAGAACCTACTGTACGTCCACCTTCACACTCTTTTGAGTTGGTTTTGGTTTGTTTACGTGGTAAATTCTGTTGGAAAATATGAGATAAACTGGCTTGATTTTACTTCGTATTTTTATTTCAGTGTGTTTTTGACGACACTTTGACGACACATTGAAATACATTTTACTTGACTTTTCCTCTAATATAGTCAAAACTTTCCACATCATTCCATATAACCCCTTTACCATCTGGTAAATAATATAGCATTCCAGCATTTTGTTGCTTCAAATATGGTTTCAAAACTTTCCATGCTATTTCATCTAATCCTACAATTTTATGCTCTGCCACTGATTCTCTTTCCTCATCTAATTGCAATAAATAACTCATAGCTAAGTTTTTATTGTCAAAATAGATTATGCCCGTTCTTTTTTCCTCCGTTTCCAATGGGGTTTTATAGGAACAAATATTTCCCGTACACTCTCCATCAACATATTCCATTATTATCCAGAATGGTTCTGGCTTTGTATTTAATGTTGGCAATGCTGCTCTTATCTTAAATGAATTATCAACCTCAATTTTTAGTATACTATTTCCTATATCATACTTAACCACATTTAGCAAAGGTGCACTTTTATTTTCTGCATTCAAAATATTCCCTTTCGACTTTGTCGTAAAGGCAACAATATTATTAAGCACTTGAAGTATTTCTATCCAATCATCAAACGTGGAAAAAATATCATAGAATCTTACACCACTTCCTGGACGTCGTATTTGCGTTTCTAATTCTAACTCTTCAATCACTTTATTTGCAAGAACGTTTATCGTCGGGAATATATATATGACATTCTCACAACTTCTTTTTCTAGCAAAAATTATAGTAAAGAAATTTGCCTGTGTTTTTTCGTTTAAATCACCTATATACATTTCTTCAAACTCTATAATTGCCGATATTCGACTTTTAAATACCTTTGGATCATTTATTAGAACAAAAATAGTCGCATTCCCACTTTCTATATATTTAGCTTTATCCTTTCTAAAATCAAAGTCATCTTCTTGGACAACTACATACTTTTGTTTTAACAAAGTTTCTTTCATGAGTTCTTTGGATATATCTAACAAAATATATTCACAATTCTTTTTGGAAAATTGTATTAATCCATTATCAAAATCACCTTTATTAGTTCTTATGTTATGTACCATAAAAACAACATCACTCTCTGCTCGAGGCTTTCTTTCAATTTTGATGCCAAGTTCCGATAATTCAAAAGTGCTTATTGTTTCCAATAACAACCCATTTAAATCAACATCTGTTTTTTCTAAAGCTTGCTGATACGCATCTTCAAAATAAGGTTCTAGATATCTAAACCTACAAGATACAAATTTTACTACATCATCAAGTTCCAATTCGATTGACTCCTCATGACTTATCCCTTCATCAAATGCCCTAACTATTCTTTTGTCTATAAGCTCTTTCAAGGTTGAATCGTTCCCCTTTTTCCCAGACTCTATTAGATAACTCCAAAACAAATCCGTGGTTACATCTAAATTTAAAATAGCCATGCATATATCATCTAGCTTTTTGCGTCTATCGGATATCTCCTGTGATACATCATTCCAAATATGCTCTGAGATAAATAAATATTTTTTATATTCATTTGTTTTCTGCTCGCGTATTCTTTCCCAAACACCTTCTTCATGGTTTTCTTGCAACCACAACATTTCTTGAGAGTTTGCATATATCTCATGAATATCTCTTGTCGCATTATATAAGGCTTTACGAACGTTTAAAAGATTCAATTGATATTCATCATCGTCACATAATTGAATTTCTAGCTCAATTAAATGCATTAACACACCTATATTTGTTCTAAGTGCAAAATACTCATGATACATTTCATGCATACACGATGCAGAACCACTATCATATTCCATGTTTAAACCGGGAGCCAAAAATATTCGACCCCCGCGTTTATGAGAAAAATGCCCCAATGTCACATCCTTATACATTTTTACATCTCCATGTGCTTTACAAGTTTTTCTTTAATTCATTATAGAATCGTTGTGTCTCAGAGAGCCCACCCTCCATTCTTTGATAGTAACCTTCCTGCATCGCCTTTTCAATACGAACTTGCATACTAACTTTCTTTCTAATCTCGACATATTTTTTAACATCTTGCTGAGTCTTGAGTCTAGGCCAAAACTCTAAGAATTCCGGAAGCTTCTCCGTGCTAACTAAATAGTTTGCTATTGGCATATCTTCTTCTGTTGCCATTCCAATTTCAAAAGGAACCCACCAAGACTCTTTTGTTCGACTTGATAAAATCACGATTACATCTGTACATTCTCTCAATTTTTCACGAATATGCTTCGTCAATTTTTCTCCACTATCAGCTACCGTATTATCTAAAACATCTAAATATGCTGTAACACCTTCACCTTCCAGTGTTCTTTGAACGGTCAATGCCATTTCTCCGTCTTCTTTCTTGTGAGAAATAAATATCTTTATCATCTGCTTCCTCCTATCAATGCCTTCAAGTTGTCCCATGTCCATTTATACATTTTATCTGAACTCTTAGCACCTACAGGCTTAACACAATTTTCTGTACTTCTACCATATAACAAGAAATATGGGATATTTTCTTCTTGTGCTATTTTTAATTCTGCTGTCACTCCGCTAGCGGTGTTTGTACTTTTACCACAAATTACAACTACCACACCACAACCTTTAATTCGTGTACGGGCCTTTGCTTTCCAATTTGAATCGATTGCTTCTTTAATCGACATATCTGTAATCTCAAACGGAGAGTCTTCATTTCTAGCTTGTCCTACCAATAAATTTTTTAAATCACTATCGTGATCGTAATCAAAACTGATAAATGTTCTCTTTTTTACCATTATTATTTCCTCCTTAAATAGCTCCTTTGTTTACCAATTGCCAATATTGTTTGCCAAGAGAAGTGAGTTCACAACCTTTTGATTTCATCGCAGCATAATACATATGCTCTTCATCTGTCGGTACTACTAAACCAATCCCTTCTAGTTTTTGTAACTCTGCAAAAATTGCAGTATTTTCCTTCTTTGCATACGGTTCCAATAATTCATGATTGTCATCCGGTGTATTTGTAGGCTCAAAAGATGGATCAAGCGATAACACACTATTTTCATTCTCAAAATATGTACAGAGTTTTCGAATTATTGATATTTCCACCTGCGGAATCACATCTCTTAACGACGTAAAACGTGTTATGTTTGTCTTAAATACTGGACGCTGTTCCCATGGCCCCAACGCCTTGTCAATATATGCATATATTCCACCTAATGAAATATGTCCGGTGACATCTCCCGCCCCTCCAGCAAGTGCTTCTAATAGCAATGATGTAAATACTCCATGTCCATTAATTTCCATAGAGGTTTCAGTTGAATGGCTTGACGTTAATATTGTTACACCTTCTCCAATAACCGATGTATTTTGCCCCATCGTACTAATCGTTCCCATACTACCAGAATAGCAACTATCGAGGATAATTATCTTATCTTTGCATTTTGAATTGTTCGAAATTGTTAATACATCTTGTAAAGATAATCCATAATCTCCCGGTGAACAATCTGGTGTTACAAGATAACCACCAATTGCATCTACATGTCCGTGGCCTGAATAATAAAATAATGCTACATCTTCATATCCTGCAAAGCATTCGTCAACCAATCTACGCAATTCGCCTTTTGTTTGTACGTTTAAAGCAACTTTTACTCCAAAGTTAGGTGAACCATCACCATTCTTTTGAAGAACTTTAGCCACTTCTTCTGCATCATTACAACACCCATGCAAAGGGCAACCAAGATAATTATCTATTCCTACTACTAAAGCTTTTCTCATTTATGATTCCTCCTACTCTATGTTGTTCTTTTTACTTCCGTCCGCAATTGAACGAATGTACGTTGTTCCATTTGATTTTGTAACAGCTTGATAATTTGAATAGTTCGGGGTTCCTTTATTAATCTGATTTATGGCATGATTAAGCGTAATTTTTCTTCCACTTTCAGTATTAACAAAAACCGTATTAAGCCCTGTGCTGGATTTCTTTGAAACTTTTAAATTCATTCTTTTCCTCCTAAAAATGGTTTACTTTAATAGAAGCGTTTTTTAGCGCTCCTATATAATATATATGTATACAAAGAATGACCCACTTTGGAAATAAAAGAACATCAGTTTCGGGATTGAATTCTAGAATGATAGATGATAAATTAGATTTGAATAAAATATTCTAATGGTCATCTATGGTCATTAACAACTAGCTGAAGTTGCCGCTTCAGCTTTTTTGTTGCCACATTCCGTTATTTTCCCATCAATCGTTATTATTTCACCTCCTTTTTGGTAATCTATTTTGATTACCTCACATCTTTCTTAACACCTTTTAAGTAATTAATGAACTCAAATATATTAGTATAAGGATTGCATTCATGTGAAAACACATCTTCGTGTACTTCACTCTGAGATTTGTGTAAATTCTCTGCTTCCCTAAGTGCAACATCTCTTTTATCAATAAGCACGTCAAATATATCCGTTGTCTCTTTATAATCTGGAACTTGATCACTTACAAGTTCTTTTACTAACTTTTTAATCTCAGTTGCATTTTTTCCATATGGAGCTTTCCTAAAATGCAAAACAAACCATATCTCAAATGATGGATTTGAATAAATACATTCTAACCCCTTATGCCTATAACCCCTTAACAAATCAAACGCAACCTTAATTTTAGGATTTGATTTCGGGTCCGAATCAAACACACAATAACATCGATCTCCAAGTTCAATGTCGATATCATTATTATCTATAAATGTTTTGGCTTGCTTTACAATTCCTAACGCATCTGTATGTTCTGTATCTATTGGAATAATATAAATACCCTTTTTTATATTCTCATAATGCTCTAGATATATTTCTTCTGTATTTCCTTCAGTAAAAATATAAATATTACAAGGTTTTTCCTTTACTTTATTCCCTTTTACCTCTTTTCCTCTGTTCCTTGTTCGCATAATTACTCCTTAATGTTAGGAATAGCTCCATATCTACCCTTTAGATATCCTAATTCAATATTATCCTTTTCTCTAATAAGATAATCATCTAATAGTTTAACGTAAGTTGCTCCATCTTCATCTTTATCAACCAAATATATTTGCTCTGGCCTTAAAAGATTTAGTACTTTTGTATCATGAGTACTAAATATCATTTGAGCCTTTCCTTCATTTCGGATTTTGTCATTAAACAAATTAATAAAATATTCGGTCAACTTCCTATGATAGTTTCTTCCCATTTCATCTTCTATAATTAAACCACCATTATCACTTACATATAGAAATTCTGCGATATTATCAATAATGTCTCTTGTCCCTGCTGAGTCATCATCCAACTCTAACGCAAACTCTTCTCCGTTCTTCGCTTTGTGCTTAACCCATATAATAGGCCTATCTTCCGGAACCAAATCTTGTTCAATTTCACCATCCCCCAAGAATTGCGTTAAAAATGTCAACAACGCCTCTCTTTGTTGCTTCTCCATTTTTCTATTCTTAACAAAGATATCTACAATATTAAAATCCGCCTTTTTTAATGCATCTAGCAAAATACCTTTTTTGCTCTCATTTTTCACAACATCTTCTATCACCAAACTCGTATTCATATTTCCATATTGTTTAAACATTTTTTCAAACCACTTGTATGGTATTTTTGCTTTTTCATATCCCCATTCCGCTGCAACAGGCATATATAATCTATTGGGATTTGTCTTTTGCGAAATATCCATCTGAATTTTTACATCATTTCCCTTAAAATTGTATTCTTCCTCTCTGTTTACGTCTCTATCAAATATAGTCGTTGCCTTCTTTGTATAATATGCCAGCAAGTATTCTTCCATTATTCTCTCTTCATTTATAGAAAACCCATAGACATATTTAACTCCACTTTCTATAAATATAAACTCAAATGAAGCATCATCCTTCTTGCTTTCTATATCCAGCATAAATCTTTCAACATTTATTTTTGCTGATTCTTTTCTTTTTATGGTTGAGTTTATAAATTTTAATGAAAAAAATATGGAATCTAAAATATTGCTTTTTCCACATGCATTTGGCCCAACCAATCCAATAGCCTTATATAAAGGAGTTGCTTCATCTCCATCAATCACAAGATTTTTTGCAACATTCTTATCTGTGGCTGAAAAGTTAATTATTACTTCTTCTTTAATTGATTTATAATTTTTTACCGAATATTGTACAAACATATTCTCCTCCTTGAAATTATCGCTTTTATTTTGGAGACTTTTTCTCCGTTTTACTTTTAATAATTTCTTTTTTTAATTTATCACTATTATATTCATTTGTCAATCTTATAATACTATAATTAATATATTTATACATACATTATTAAACTTACCCCTATAGACACCATCACTGCATACGCAACTGCAAGTAACACTCTAAACATTTTTCCTAAAGACACCTTTCTCCTATACTCTTTCGAATAATGATTATAAGTATATTTCCTCTTCGGCTTGATATCATTCCAAATCCATTTCCACAATGGACGATTTCTTAAGTTACTAATCTCTTCATTCAATTCTCTAATAT
>JAFXGP010000116.1 GCA_017521195.1 Lachnospiraceae bacterium | reverse complement strand
GTAGATGATGAAGCCGATGGAGTAAGAAACGGCGGATTTGGAAGTACAGGGAAATAAATAGAAATCAGGTTGTAATCTGAAAACCGGAACGAGACTTTAATGGTGGAAGTCTTGCTCCGGTTTTTGTGTTTTAGTTTTAAGAATATTTAAGAAAAGCACATTTTATGTCGTTTAGCATACTATAAAAGTAAGAAATGCAAAGATAGGTAGAAATATGAAAGATAATCTGAATGAATATACCATGTTGAATCAGTTCCCTCTTGGTATGACATATGTTCCCGTGCAGGAATTTCAGAAGATTTATGAGAATCTGGAAAAAGCATTTAACTGTGGAACTATTTTTGAAGAATTGTATAAGCCATTTACAGGAAGGAGATGTGTAAGATGACTTGTGAACAGAACAAATTATTACATGAAATCAATATCTTATCCTTCACCATTGTTGAACTTAACTTATTTTTAGATACTCATCCATGTAATCAGGAAGCTATGCGTCATTTTGAATATTACAATCGGTTAAAAAAAGAAAAATGTGAAGAATATACAAATTTGTTTGGTCCATTAACTATAAAAGATGCCAAAGGAAGAACTCAGGAATTTCAGTGGACAATGCAGCCATGGCCTTGGGAAGGAGGATGTGAATAATGTGGGATTATGAAAAACGATTACAGTATCCGGTAAATATTAAGACTCCAAATGCTAAATTGGCACAATTTATCATTTCCCAGTATGGGGGACCGGACGGAGAATTAGCTGCAAGTATGCGTTATCTCTCTCAGAGATATGCTTCTCCTTACAGAGAAGTATCTGCCCTATTAACTGATATCGGTACGGAAGAGTTGGCACATTTTGAAATGATTGGAACTATTGTTCATCAGTTAACCCGTAATTTAAGTATGGAAGAAATTGAAAAATCCGGTTTAGGACCATACTATATTGACCATACCATCGGTCTCTGGCCTCAAGCAGCAGGCGGCATTCCGTTTAATGCCTGTGAATTCCAGTCCAAAGGGGATGTGATTACAGATTTAATCGAAGATATGGCGGCAGAACAAAAAGCCCGAACTACTTATGACAATATTCTTCGTGTAGTAGATGACCCTGACGTGGCAGACCCAATTCGTTTCTTGCGCCAGCGTGAAGTGGTTCATTTCCAGAGATTTGGAGAAGGATTAAGACGTGTGCAGGAAGACCTTGATCCTAAGAACTTCTATCAGTTCAATCCGGGATTTGACAGATGTATGAAATAATTTAATTATTAATTCTCATATAAATGAAATACGATGTAAAAGCATCATATTACCTCTTGATTTCCACGTTAGTTTGTGTAAAAATGTTACATGGTACTAACGTGGAGTTTTTGTGCCCGTTTTGGGATAAAATGTAGTGAATGTTAGTAATAAAGATTAAAAGGTTTTTATTAATTTTAAGAAAGAGGAAGAATACAAAATGAGTAAAGTAAGAACACGATTTGCACCAAGCCCAACAGGCAGAATGCACGTAGGAAATTTAAGAACTGCTCTTTATGCATATTTGATTGCAAAACATGAAGGCGGAGATTTCCTTCTTCGTATTGAAGATACTGACCAGGAAAGATTTGTGGAAGGTGCTGTTGAAATTATTTACAGAACATTAGAAAAAACAGGTCTTATCCATGATGAAGGTCCGGACAAAGATAAAGGTTTTGGACCTTATGTACAGAGTGAAAGACAGGCGGCAGGAATCTATCTTGAATATGCAAAACAGTTAATTGAAAAAGGAGAAGCATATTATTGTTTCTGTGACAAAGAAAGATTAGCTACTTTAAATCAGTCTATTGGCGGAAAAGAAATTAATGTTTATGATAAACATTGTCTTTCTTTATCTAAAGAAGAAGTAGAAGCAAAATTAGCCGCAGGAGTACCATATGTAATCCGTCAGAACAACCCAACAGAAGGAACTACAACTTTTTCCGATGAAATTTATGGTGATATTACCGTAGATAACTCTGAATTGGATGATATGATTTTAATTAAATCTGACGGCTATCCAACTTATAACTTTGCAAACGTTGTAGATGACCATTTAATGGGAATTACACACGTAGTAAGAGGAAATGAATACCTTTCTTCTTCTCCGAAATACAATCGTTTATATGAAGCATTTGGATGGGAAGTACCTGTATATGTTCACTGTCCATTGATTACAGACGAAGAACACCACAAATTATCCAAACGTTGCGGACATTCTTCTTACGAAGATTTAATTGAACAGGGATTCATTACAGAAGCAGTTGTTAACTTTGTTGCGCTTCTTGGATGGAGTCCGGCAGGAAATGAAGAAATTTTCTCTTTGGAAGAGTTGGTAAAAGCATTTGATTATAAACATATGTCAAAATCTCCGGCAGTATTTGATTATACAAAATTAAAATGGATGAATGGCGAATATATCAAAGCCATGGATTTTGATGCTTTCTATGAAAGAGCATTACCATTCTTAAAACAGGCAATCGACAAAGATGTTGATTTCAAGAAAATTGCTGAAATGGTAAAAACAAGAATTGAAGTATTCCCTGACATTGCGGATCTCATTGATTTCTTTAATGAATTACCTGAATATGATACAGCAATGTATGTACACAAAAAGATGAAAACTAATGAAGAATCATCTTTGGAAGTATTAAAAGAATTATTACCTATTTTTGAAGCTTTGGATGACTACAGCAATGACAGTTTATACAATACATTGTTAGACTATGTTGCTAAAAAAGAATGTAAAAACGGATATGCTATGTGGCCGGTTAGAACTGCAGTAAGTGGTAAACAAATGACACCTGCAGGAGCAACTGAAATTATGGAAGTTTTAGGAAAAGAAGAATCCTTAAACAGAATCCGTAAAGGAATTGAAATGCTGGAAAATGCAGTCTCCAAGTAGTTCGCAATTAAAGGCAATTAAACACGGAAAGGGGCCCATGCTGGTTATGGCGGGGCCCGGTTCCGGAAAAAGTTTCGTGATAATTCAAAGGATTTTAAACCTGATACAGGAACATAAGGTTTATCCGCAGAACATATTAGTCATATCATTTTCAAAAGCTTCCACACTGGAATTAAAAGAAAGATTTCAAAAACAAATCGGAAATATAAAGTCAAATAATAATCAATCTATAGAGAATCCAATAGAAAATAATTCAATAAATGAAAGTAAGCAGGTCATTTTTTCCACGTTTCATGCATGCTTTTTTCAAATTTTAAAAGGAACTTATCACTATACTTCCCATGATATAATCACAGAAAAACAAAAGAGAGATATATTAACGACTATTTTACTTGATCCTGAATATGAGATAAAAAGTATAGCAGAGAAGATGGAAGACTATCTTCAAAAGATTTCTTACTACAAAAATAAGGGACTAAAAGAGTTACAAGAAAAAGAATCCGTCCGGTTTCAGAAAATTTACCGAGCATATAATCAGGAGATGCATAGGCAACATAAACTGGATTTTGAGGATATGGGACTTCTATGTCTTCAACTGTTTCAAAACAAACCTGATATTTTAGAAAAATGGCAGGAAAAATTCCAATACATACTTATAGATGAGTTTCAGGATATTAATATGATACAGTTTCGTATTATTCAGTTATTGGCCGGAAAGTATCGGAATCTGTTTGTGGTAGGAGATGATGACCAGTCCATCTATGGTTTTCGAGGTTCTAATCCACAGATTATGCTGGATTTTGAGAAGTATTATCCTGATACTGAGAAGGTATTGCTGGAAACAAATTACAGATGCAGTGAACCAATTGTGAAGGAGGCCTTGAGTGTTATTGAACAGAACAAGGTAAGATTTCAGAAGGAAATCAGGGCAGTCGTAAATTATGCCGGAGAAAAAAGTGACGGCAGAAGAAGAACAGGGAGTTTTGCAAATAATGGAAATATAGTATACCAAGGGTTTGAAAATTATCACAAGGAATATTCTTATATCGGAGAACAAATACAAAGTCTCGTGAAAGAAAAAAAGTATAATTATTCCGATATAGCCTGTATCTTCCGGACAAACAGGGATATGAATGGGTTGGCAGAATATTTTGTCAGAAAAAAGATTCCCTTTGTTATGAAAGAAAGTTGTAATAGCATTTTCAAACATTTTATTGCATTGGATATGATTGCATATCTTAGTTTTTTTCTGGAGGGAAGAAAGAGAAGTTATTTTATAAGGATTATGAATAAACCGTTGCGATATATAGCCAGAAATGCTTTGTCATCTTTAAATAGTGAAATCATTGTATGGAAAGATTTAAAGGAATATTATAAGTCAAAAGGATATATAATCAACAATATTGAACAACTGGAGAAGAATGATAAGTGGATTCAAAAATTAGATTTGTACGGAGCATGTTTTTATATACGAAAGGTTATGGGATACGACAATTATCTAAAAGAATATGTAAAGGAGAAAAGAATAAGTTGGGAAGAATCCAAAGAAATATTGGATTTTATTCAAGAAAGTACGCGAAATATGTGTTCCTTGGAAGAATGGAAAACATATATAGAAGAATATGAAGAAGCGATAAAAAAGACAGGAGAAGAAAAAGATGGTGTTCATATCATAACTATGCATGCCTGTAAGGGATTAGAATATCCGATTGTGGTTCTTCCGGATTGCAATGAAGGGAAAATACCATATAAAAAAGCGGCATCCCCTGAAGCAATCGAAGAGGAACGCCGCATGTTGTATGTTGCAATGACCAGAGCTAAAACACATCTGGAGATGTTGTATATTGAAGATGAGGCAAAAAAACATCTTCAGGTAAGCAGGTTTTTAATTCATAATATTAAACCAGATCCAAAATTTCTCCCGGTTTGGAAACGATAGTTTCAGCTCCTTGCGCTATAAGAAATTCACGGGTTCTAAATCCCCAGTCTACAGCAATCATATCAAGTTTAGAATTTCGTGCCGTGGCTACATCCACATCAGAATCTCCGATATAAACAGCATTTTCACGGGAAATCTGCAACTGTTTTAAAGCAAGATTTACCATATCAGGAGCCGGCTTCTTGGCGATTTCCGGTTTTTCTCCCAGAGCCAGGTCGAAGAGAGAAGGAAAGTATTGGTCGCATAAATCTAAAACGGCATCATGTGCTTTGTTAGATACAACGGCTGTTTTATAGCCACGGTTTCTTAATTCTTGAATTAAAGAATTAACACCATCGTAAGGTTTTGTAAAATCAGCACAATGTACTTCATAATGTTTCATAAAATCTTTATGAATCATCTCAATCATATCATCAGAAGTTCCGTCTGCAACAGCACGTTCAATTAACTTGCGAATACCATTTCCTACAAAACTTCGGATTTCATCCAAAGTGCGTTCCGGCATGTTGTATAATTTTAGAGTATAATTCATGCTGTTTTTTAAATCTTCTAAAGTATCTAAAATGGTTCCATCCATGTCAAAAACAATTAATTTGTATTTCATAGGGGTAATTCCTTTATTTCTTTTTCTTTTTGAAAATTTTACTTCTGAATAAAATAATATTTAGAAGAATAAAGTATGCAATCAGTATTGCCATACACAAGGTTGGTTGTTCCGGAGCCATGGTTGCAAGAATCATCAGAGGAAAACCGAAGAGGATAGCAGGAAAATTCTGATATACCATGTTGTCAGCTACCGGGCTGTTAAAATCAGGATCAACTTCTCTTAAAAGAATAATGCCTGTACTTGCTGTTCCGCATAACATACCAAACATTCCAAGAAACTGTTCTTGGCTATAATTTTTGAATAATATTTTTGCCACAAGATGGTTATATATATAGGTTAAAACCAGACCAATAATACCAAGTATAATTAATATCCATAAATAGTTACCTAAAGTATTTAATTGAATTGCAGCAATGCCGGCAACTACCATGATGTCAAAGAAGAAATTACGGATACGGGTCATTAGGAAAGTATTGATATATTTTTTCTTTAATATATTTTTGTCATATAATTTATAAACAAATGATTTAGTAATGGTAGCAGCAAGTACACCAAGAAGAAAGTTGAAACCATAAATTACGGCTTTTAATCCGGGAAGGAGATTACCTAAGAACGACATAGCAAGATAGGTTAAAAGGTAAGCACCCATAACAAAGGCAAGCTGTACACTTAAAGTATCCATACTTTCAAAAACAGGTACGACATCATCTTCTGCATTTTTTGCTGTCCGGACAGTTGCATTACGCTTAATAACCATATCTACTTTGCCGGAACGTCTCAAATAGCTTAAATAAAATACACCACCGAAACTGGCACATAAGAAGCCAAAAGCTGCAATGGTAAGACCGAAACTTTTACCACCGATAAAACCATACTGTGTTTCATAAATATTACCATAGTTCAAAGCCTGACCGGTTCCCTGACCAAAGCCGAAACAAAGTAATACGCCGGATACAGGGAAAACATCTTTTAAAAATTTGGCAAGAAGCATGGTGAATCCCATTCCGCCAATTGCTTGTATCATATAAGAAGATACGGTAGTAAGTCCTGTATTAAAAATTTCTACCTGTCGTTCTTTTCCAAGAGTATTTTTGGAATCTGTAAAAGTGGAAGCGATAAAACCTAATGCCAGAGCATGATAAGTAATGATTTCCAAAACAGTAGCGCCGTTACCACCATAAAAATTTTGGTCAAACATATGATTGCCGGTAATTACTTTATAAATAGCACTCAATAGTAATAGAAGAGATCCTCCCAATACGGAGGTAGGAATTAGTGATTCCTGTAATATTTTTATGTTCTTCTTTATTAAACTAGCTGCTAAAAGGGCACACAATAACATTGCCATAAGGTTAAATGGTCCCCAGACACTAGAGTCCCAAAAATTGTTCATGATGTTCTTCATCTCCTTTTTTTATATTTAAATAATGAAAATAAATATTTACATATTTCAAAGCATTAAAAGTTTTAGAGCCTTTAAGCTGATAAACTAAAGAATCAGTATATATGTTTAATTTATTTTTACCTAAAACGGTAATAGATTGAATGGAATCAAAATCCAAGCAAATATCATCCAGTAAAATACGATCACCGTATAAAACAATTTTGGTATTGTTTCTTAATCTTTTCTTATATTTGTATAACACTACCTGGAAAAGGTTCACATAATCCTCATACATTGGTTTTGCATGATAAGACTGTAAATCCAGCTGTCGTACATAGTCGCACTGATAATCATACCATTCACCAATAGTTTTAAAAGGAAATGTTTTATTAATACCCTGCAGTTTCTTGTTAGGAAGATATTGTATTTTAGTGTGACATTTTAAGCACTTTACAATATCACCTTTGCTTCTGAAAGTAGTAAGTCCGCAGTCAGGACATACATATAAGAAACGTTCCATATATTCTGCATTTTTACTGTGATAGAAGAGAGTTTCACAATCTGTTTCATCTACATATAATTCTTTTTCCAACTGCTTGAAAAAGTCATCATCTGAAAGAGTCTTGTATTCTTCCGGTTCAAAAATTCTGGAAGGATAGGCCCTCATGTTTCCCCTTCTTACTACATCGCTCCAACGGGGCTGTACTCCATAGCCACCTTCTACACGCATTATGACTACGGGAAGTTTAATAAGCCGAATTAATTTTACAATGGAAGGCTTAAAATAAAGTGTTTTCCCATGGAATGTACGGTTACCTTCAGGAAAGAGAGCGATAGTTCCGCCTTCTTTTGCAACTTTTACACAAGATTTAATAGCTTGTAAATCTGTAGTCTGCTTTTTAATAGGAATTGGGGCTACTAAAAAATCTAAAAGTCGTGATATCCAACCTAAGGAAAAAATATCTTCTGTAGCCAGATAGTAAACAGGACCTTCTACAGCCATTCCGATAAAGAATTGATCAAAACCAGTCTGATGATTCATAAGAATCAGAAAAGGTCTTTTGTCAGGATTATTTAATTTTTCAATTGAAATATGGTATTTCCATTTGGCATAGGGTTCCAGAATAGCAAAGGCAATATTACGAACCAAACCATGCCAGGGTTTTATCCAAGTACTTTTTTTCTTCATAATATGTAACTCTGATTATTTTATTATGTTTAGTAGTATTTTAACACTTTTTTTACAAAAGATTAAGTATTTCTCATATTTTAGTTTGTTTAAGGTGTAAATGCAAGTTATATAAATAAGGTATATAAAAAAATACATAACTAAAAGTTATAACAAACATGAAAGATATATATTGGGAAAATAAAAATATATATGATAAGATATGTTTAATTTATTTTGAAGAGGAGAACGAAAATTATGAAATTAAATATTTGCTGTATTCCGGGAGACGGAATTGGACCTGAAATTGTAAAAGAAGCTAAAAAAGTATTAAATAAGGTAGCAGAAAAATATGGTCACGAAATGAATTTTACAGATATTTTAATGGGTGGAGCATCTATAGATGTTCATGGAGTGCCTTTAACAGATGAGGCTATTGCCACAGCAAAGGCAAGTGATGCTGTACTCATGGGCTCCATTGGCGGAGATACCAATACTTCTCCATGGTACAAATTAGAACCTTCTTTAAGACCGGAAGCAGGACTTCTAAAAATCAGAAAATCTCTTAATTTATTTGCTAATTTGCGCCCTGCAGTATTGTATCCACAGCTTTCCGGAGCATGCCCTTTAAAAGAAGAAATCAGTGCCAAAGGATTTGATATGTTAATTATGCGTGAATTAACAGGGGGCCTTTATTTTGGTGAAAGAAAAACCATAGAAGAAAATGGAATGTTAAAAGCTATTGACACTTTAACTTATACGGAAGAAGAAATCAGAAGAATAGCCATTAAGGGGTTCGAAATTGCAAGAAAGAGAAGACAGAAGGTAACTAGTGTAGATAAAGCCAATGTATTGGATTCTTCCAGACTTTGGAGAAAAGTTGTCAATGAAGTGGCAAAAGATTATCCGGATGTTGCGTTGGAGCATATGTTGGTAGATAACTGTGCAATGCAGTTAGTAAAAGATCCGGCACAGTTTGATGTAATCTTAACTGAAAATATGTTTGGAGACATTCTCTCCGATGAAGCAAGTATGGTAACAGGTTCTATCGGTATGTTATCTTCTGCAAGTTTGAATGATTCTAAATTTGGTCTTTATGAACCAAGTCATGGTTCCGCGCCGGATATTGCCGGAAAAGATATTGCTAACCCCATTGCAACTGTTCTTAGTGCAGCAATGATGTTACGTTTTACATTTGATTTAGATGAAGAAGCGACTGCTATTGAAAAAGCGGTAGAAGCTGTGTTAGATAAAAATTATCGTACCTGTGATATTATGAGTGCAGGATGTACACAGGTGGGATGTTCACAAATGGGAGATTTATTGACAGCAGAGATTTAAATTGGTAAACTATCTCTATTCGGGCTGAAGGTTAAAAACAGTCCACAGAGTGTTACATAAAGGTAACGGAACGTGAAAAATAGAGCCGTAAGGCAAAGAGGAGTGACTTATTATGAGAAGTGATTCAGTATGTAAGGGTGCACAGCAGGCACCTCACAGATCCCTGTTTAATGCATTGGGATATACTAAAGAAGAAATGGATAGACCACTTGTTGGTATCGTAAGTTCTTACAATGAAATTGTACCTGGGCATATGAACCTGGATAAGATTGCGGATGCAGTTAAGATGGGTGTAGCTATGGCAGGGGGAACACCGATTATGTTTCCGGCCATTGCAGTTTGTGATGGAATTGCCATGGGACATGTGGGAATGAAATATTCCTTAGTAACCAGAGATTTGATTGCAGACAGTACAGAATGTATGGCTATGGCACATGGTCTTGATGCATTAGTTTGTATTCCAAACTGTGACAAGAATGTACCGGGGCTTTTAATGGCAGCTGCAAGACTTAATATTCCAACTATTTTTGTATCCGGTGGTCCAATGTTGGCAGGAAAAATTAAAGGATGTAAGACAAGTCTTTCTAGTATGTTTGAAGCAGTTGGTGCTCATGCAGCAGGAAAAATGACAGATGCAGATTTGGCAGAATATGAAGAAAAAGTGTGCCCAACTTGTGGTTCCTGTTCCGGTATGTATACTGCAAATTCCATGAACTGCTTAACAGAAGCTATCGGTATGGGATTAAAAGGAAACGGAACAATTCCGGCAGTATATTCTGAACGTATCCGTCTTGCAAAACATGCAGGAATGAAGATTATGGAACTTTTGGAAAAGAATATCCGTCCAAGAGATATTATGACAGAAAAAGCATTTTACAATGCACTTGCAGTAGATATGGCATTGGGATGTTCTACTAACTCTATGCTTCATTTACCGGCCATTGCCCATGAAGCAGGAGTAGATTTGAATCTGGATATCGCTAACGATATCAGTGCAAAAACTCCAAACCTTTGTCATCTTGCACCGGCAGGTCATACTTACATTGAAGAATTGAATGAAGCCGGCGGTGTATATGCAGTTATGAATGAATTAAACAAGAGAAATCTTTTATATACAGACTTGATTACCTGTACCGGAAAAACAGTGGGAGAAAATATTGAAGGTTGTGTAAATAACAATTATGATGTTATTCGTCCGATTGAAAATCCATACAGTGAAGTTGGTGGAATTGCCGTATTAAAAGGTAACATTGCACCGGATTCCTGCGTAGTAAAACGTTCTGCAGTAGTAGAAGAAATGCTGGTGCATGAAGGTCCTGCAAGAGTATTTGACTGCGAAGAAGATGCTATTGATGCTATCAAAGGCGGTAAAATTGTCAGCGGTGATGTTGTGGTTATCCGTTACGAAGGTCCAAAAGGCGGTCCGGGTATGAGAGAAATGTTAAATCCAACATCTGCTATCGCAGGTATGGGACTTGGTTCCAGTGTTGCTTTAATTACCGACGGACGATTCTCCGGTGCCTCCAGAGGTGCTTCTATCGGACATGTGTCTCCGGAAGCAGCAGTAGGCGGACCGATTGCATTGATTGAAGAGGGAGATATTATTAAAATTGATATTCCTGCTAATACCATCAATGTGGATGTTAGTGATGAGGTATTGAAGGAAAGAGCGGCAAAATGGCAGCCAAGAGAACCTAAGATTAAAACCGGATACTTGGCAAGATATGCATCTTTAGTTACCAGCGGAAATACAGGTGCAATTTTAAAAAGTCCGGAAAAATAGGGAGAAGTTTGAAGAATATACTCAAGTAAGAAAGGTTTTGAATATATGCAGTTAACAGGAGCAGAAATTGTAATTGAATGTTTAAAAGAACAGGGTGTTGACACTGTTTTTGGTTATCCGGGAGGAACTATTTTAAACGTATATGATGCTTTGTATAAACATCAGGATGAAATTTTTCATATTTTAACAAGCCATGAGCAGGGAGCTGCCCATGCAGCAGACGGTTATGCAAGAGCAACCGGAAAAGTAGGGGTTTGTATGGCAACAAGCGGACCGGGAGCAACTAACCTGGTAACAGGTATTGCAACCGCATTTATGGATTCTATTCCTATGGTAGCCATTACCGCAAACGTAAATCTTCCTTTGCTTGGAAAAGACAGTTTTCAGGAAGTAGATATTGCCGGTGTAACCATGCCGATTACAAAACATGGTTTTATTGTAAAGGATGTAAATAATCTTGCATCTACAATCAGAAAAGCTTTTAAAATTGCTAAGTCCGGAAGACCGGGACCTGTTTTAGTGGATATTACCAAAGACGTAACAGCGGCTGTGTGTGAATTCGAAAAGAAAGCACCGGCGGTTATTCAGAAGGTAAACCGTTTTACAGAAGAAGAAATGAAAAAAGCCATTGAATTAATTCAAAATGCTAAGAAACCATTTATCTATGTAGGTGGTGGTGCAGTGGCCAGTGAAGCTTATGAAGAAGTAAGAACTTTTGCCAAAAAGATTCAGTCTCCTGTTTGCGATACATTAATGGCAAAAGGTGTATTTGACGGTTATGATGATTTATACACAGGAATGATTGGTATGCACGGAACAAAGACATCTAACTTTGGTGTAAGTCAATGTGATTTATTGATTGCTTTAGGTGCCAGATTCTCAGACCGTGTGGTAGGAAATCCTAAAAAATTTGCTTCCGATGCTAAAATTTTACATATTGATATTGATGCGGCAGAAATTGATAAAAATATCAAAACAGATGCCAGTTTAGTAGGGGATTTAAAAGATATTCTTACTATTTTAAACAGCAGATTAGATCAACAGGAACATACGGAATGGGTAGATTATATTAAAGAGTTAAAAGAAAAATACCCATTAAGATATGATGAAAATGCGTTAAGCTGTCCATATATCATGGAACAGATTGATAAAGTAACTGAGGGAAAAGCAATTATTACTACAGATGTAGGGCAGCATCAGATGTGGGCATCCCAGTTTTATCATTATACGAAGCCTCGTACTTTCCTTTCTTCCGGTGGTTCAGGAACTATGGGATATGGTCTCGGAGCTTGTATCGGGGCTAAAATGGGACAGCCTGATAAGATTTGTATCAATATCGGTGGAGATGGTTGTTTCAGAATGAATATGAATGAACTTGCAACAGCCAGCAGATATAATATTCCTATTATTCAGGTTATTATCAACAACCATGTATTAGGTATGGTTCGCCAGTGGCAGACTCTTTTCTACGATAAGAGATATTCTAATACTGTTTTGGATGATAAAGTGGATTTCTGTAAGGTTGCAGAAGGTTTAGGGTGTGAAGCTATTTTAGTTACTACAAAAGAAGAAGTAGCACCGGCAATTGAAAAAGCTGTTTCATTAAATAAACCGGTAGTTATTAACTGCATTATTCCGGAAGATGATAAGGTATTTCCAATGGTTCCTGCCGGAGCACCTATCAGTGAAGCTTTTGATGCAGAGGATTTAAAAAATAAAGAAGCGTAAAGAGTTATGAAAAAGTGGATAAAAAGATTGTCCCTGATTTTGATGACTGTAATAGTAATGCCGGGCCTGATTTATTTGGGCCTGGCAATTTATTATCAGGATTCTTTTATGTATGGGACATGGATTAACGGCATATATTGTACCGGAAAAACAGTACCGGAAGTTGCAGAAGAATTAATGGAAAAATTTACATATGATGTGGTATATGTTGTTACTCCGCAAAACGTAGAAATATTGGAAATTGATAATTTAGAAGTGCAATATGATTTTGAAAGTGCGTTGGAAGAGTATCGTCGGAGAGAAAATCCTCTTGTCTGGTATGGTCATATATTGACCGGACATCAGAATGAGACTATCCTGCCGAAGATTACATTTAATCAGGAATTGTTAGAAGAATGGATTTATTCAACCAACAGTTATAAAAGTAATTTGAAAATGGAAGAGGACTCTCTGCAAATTGTACTTGGAGAAAATGGATATGAAATTTTGGAACAGAAAGAAAAAATTTTAAATGTATCCATGGCTTTGGAAAAATTGAGTGAAGTAATTCTAAATGCAGGTACAGAGATTGATTTGGAAGAACAGGAATGTTATTTCAGTAGAGAGGAAACTCTGGAAATGCAGCAGACTCGCCAACTATTTGAAAAAATAGACGGTATACAGAATGTATCCTTAACATACAAGTTAAAGGATTCAGAAAAGAAAGTTATGCCTTCAGAAATAGCATTATGGATTGCTAAAAAGCAAGACGGAAGTTTTATATTGGATAAAAATGGAGAACTTGTTTTTGATAAAACAGCAATAACAGATTTTATTGAAAACTTAGCTAATCAATATGATACCTGGCTGAATTTTCCATTTACCACTCATGATGGAAGAGAAATAGTTCTAAAAAAAGGAAATTACGGAACAAAGATACATCAGAAGAAAGAAGTAGACTATCTTTTGAATTATCTTAAGAATCCGGGTGAGGAAGTAAGAGAGCCGGTTTATGCGAAAGATGTTACCTACGGGGATACTAATCGGATTGATACGACTTACGTGGAAGTAGATATGACAATCCAGAAAATGATGTTTTTCAAAGATGGAGAAATAGTGTTTGAAACAGAAGTTGTAACCGGATGTACATCTCAGGGAATGGGAACACCGGAGTTGGTTTGTCACGTATACAGCAAAAACAGAAATAGAATATTACAAGGAGCTAATTATCGTTCTTTTGTAAATTACTGGGTACCGGTTTACGGAGGCATCGGAATTCATGATGCAACCTGGCGTAATAAATTCGGAGGAGAACTTTATAAAAAAAGTGGTTCCCACGGATGTATCAATACACCATTGGAGAAAATGGGAGAATTATATGATATGTTAGAAGTAGGAATGCCGGTAGTAATTCATTATTAGAATACAATAATTTGCTTGACTAAAGTGTTAAATTGATGTAGAATGGGATGCATGTATACAATCTATACATTTTTATAGGTTTTTGAGGAGATTTTATTGAAAAAATTAAGTGAAATGAAACAGGAGGATTAGAAAAATGGCTAGAGTATATAACTTTTCAGCAGGTCCGGCAGTTTTACCGGAAGAAGTTTTACGTGAAGCGGCAGAAGAAATGTTAGATTATAGAGGAACCGGAATGTCGGTTATGGAAATGAGCCATCGATCTAAAGCTTATGATACCATTATCAAAGAAGCAGAAGCGGATTTAAGAGATTTAATGGAGATTCCTGATAATTATAAAGTATTATTTTTACAGGGTGGTGCAAGCCAGCAGTTTGCGATGATTCCAATGAATCTTATGAAAAATAAAGTTGCAGATTATATTGTAACAGGTCAGTGGGCTAAAAAAGCATATCAGGAAGCAAGCAAATACGGAAAAGCTAATAAGATTGCAAGTAGTGAAGATGAAACATTCTCTTACATTCCGGATTGTTCTGATTTGCCGATTTCTGAAGACGCAGATTATGTATATATTTGTGAGAATAATACTATTTACGGAACTAAATTCAAAGAACTTCCTAATACAAAAGGAAAAACACTGGTAGCAGACGTGTCCAGTTGTTTCTTATCTGAACCGGTAGATGTTAGCAAATATGGTGTTATTTATGGTGGGGTTCAGAAAAATATCGGTCCTGCAGGTGTAGTAATCGTAATTATCAGAGAAGATTTAATTACAGAAGATACATTGCCGGGTACACCAACCATGCTTCAGTATAAGATTCATGCAGATAATGATTCTTTATATAACACACCACCGGCATATGGTATTTACATTTGCGGTAAAGTGTTCAAATGGTTAAAGAAACAGGGTGGTCTTGCAGCTATGAAAGTACATAATGAAGAAAAGGCTGCTATTCTTTATGATTTCTTAGATAACAGTAAGATGTTCAAGGGAACTGTTCGCAAAGAAGACCGTTCTTTGATGAATGTACCTTTTGTAACAGGGGATGCGGATTTAGATGCTAAGTTTGTAAAAGAAGCAAAAGAAGCCGGATTTGAAAACTTAAAAGGTCATAGAAGTGTTGGCGGTATGCGAGCAAGCATCTATAATGCAATGCCAAAAGAAGGTGTTGTAAAATTAGTTGAATTTATGAAGAAGTTTGAGGAAGAAAATTCATAAATTTAGGAGGAGTTTATTATGTTTAAATATCATTGTCTGAATCCTATTTCTAAAGTAGGTACAGATAAATTTACAAATAATTATGTGAAAACAGAAAATATTGAAGAAGC
>JAFXGP010000115.1 GCA_017521195.1 Lachnospiraceae bacterium | reverse complement strand
TGATTCCTCTTTAAAAAGTATCTATTGTTAAGTTACCACACAAAACAAAATACAAAAGAAGATACACTGCCTATGAAAAGAATATCATTTTCCGGCTGCTTTCACAAGCAGTTTTATTTTGCTAATGCACCTCCATGACAGATTAATTACCGTTGTATTACTATTTTTATTTCATGGAGGTTATTTTATGTACGAATCATATATTAATAAAATCGAAGATGTCGGAAAGCTTAGAAAGCTTAAGCCTAAAACGATTACTCTTTACCAGAAAAATGTTTCTCGTTTTTTGAATTACATCAAAAAAAATCCTGAAGAACTGACCTGCGAAGATGCCAGGAATTATCTCCTGTATTTACAAGGCAAAGGAGATAAAGCTTCTACACTTAACAATAACAATGGTTCGCTTGTATTTTTTTATAAACGTGTCTTAGGTAAACTATGGGATGATAACTTAGTTCCCCGAGCCATTAATGATTATGCTGTTCCAGAAGTTCTTTCTTTTCATGATGTTGAGAAACTTTTAAATGCAACAGATGATTTAAAATACAAAGCTATTTTTGCAATCATGTATTCCTCTGGCTTACGGGTTTCAGAAGTATTACATTTGCACTATGAAGATATTTCAAGAAAAAATATGCAGATTTATATACGGGACTCTAAAACTCATACCGCTCGTTATGCACTATTGTCCAAGAGAGCTCTCGATATTCTTACTGAATATTGGTTCACTTGCGGAAGACCTACCGGAATTCTTTTTCCCAACAAATGGACTGGTGAATATCTCACAACTTCCGGCCCAAGACTTGTTTTCAAAAAGTCTTTAAAGATTGCCGGTCTTCCTCACAGTATACGCATGCATTCTCTGCGACACAGCTATGCAACTCATCTTTTGGAAGATGGTGTTGATATAAGATATATTCAAACCTTGTTAGGACATCGTTCCCCTAAGTCCACTGAAATCTATCTTCATGTTAGTAACAAGGCATTATTAGGTGTTCAGAGTCCTTTTGATAAGAGAGCTGGTGAAATAAATGGTTGATCCTACAGTACAGGATATATTTCACCGGTTTTATCCACTCTATTTAGAGCAGTATTATGCTTTACCTCAGCAAGCAAAGGTGGCTCATTGTATTATCAACTGCAAAACCGGAGCTTATGGTGCTAACGTACAATTCTGTGAAAACTGTGGACATCCACAGATTCACTATAATTCCTGTCGTAACAGATGCTGTCCCATGTGCCAGGCGCTCCCAAAGGAAAAATGGATGGATAAACGTCGTGAAGATGTTCTCGAAGCACCTTACTTCCATGTGGTATTTACTGTTCCTCAGGAATTAAACTCTTTAATCTACAGCAACCAGCAGCTTCTGTATGATGCACTGTATCATTCTGTTTCTGCAACGATCAATGAGTTAACAGCCGATGCAAAACATCTCGGTGCAAGGGTAGGATATATTTGTGTGTTACATACATGGGGATCCGAAATGAATTATCATCCTCATATCCATGTCGTTCTTCTTGGCGGTGGTCTTACGGCTAAAAATCAGTGGCGTGACAAAGGCGAAGAATTCTTCCTTCCGGTAAAGATTTTATCAAAGCTGTTTCGTGGTAAATATATGGATGAGCTGAAACGCCTGTGGAATGAGAAGAAGCTTCAGTTTCATGGAAGTAGTGAAAAATATCGCAATCATTATGCTTTCAAAGAATTGCTGAATACCTGTTATGAAAAAGAATGGATTCCTCATTGCAAGAAAACCTTCAATGGTGCACAGTCTGTCATTAACTACCTCGGCAAGTATACACATAGAATTGCCATCAGCAATCACAGACTCATCCGTATGGATGAAAATACTGTCAGTTATTATGTAAAAGATTATCGTGAAAAAGGCAGATGGAAGGAGCATACGGTTTCCGGAGTTGAATTCATCCGCAGATTTCTTATGCATGTACCACCAAAACGCTTTGTCAGAATCAGACATTACGGA
>JAFXGP010000114.1 GCA_017521195.1 Lachnospiraceae bacterium | reverse complement strand
TCTTTCTTCATCTTCGAGTCTTGCACTAACAACTAATGCTAATTCATATTTGTTCATGCTTGTTACCTCCTTTTGGTCTCTGGCCCTATCATATATAGAGCAAGGAATTAATATATCACGAGTTAGAATGATACCATAGAATCCCTTGTTTTGCAAGGCTTTTCTTTAAATTTATATTGTTTTTTTCTACGTACTTTTATACCTATTCTGTATCTTCTTTTCTCTGAATATTTCTGATATTTTTTTCTGCCTGAGGTCTGGGAATCATAATCTGATGGTCACAACCTTTGCATTTTAATCGAAAATCTGCCCCTATTCGCAACACTTCCCAATCTTTGCTACCACAGGGATGTTGCTTTTTTAAAGTAATAATATCTCCTACTTGGATGTCCATACTTTCTCCTGTTCTTATATTCTTCTCTACTTCTTTGATTTTCCTATCTAAAGCTCTTAAAATCTAATATTTCTTATTCCACTATAACTGTGAAAAAATCTCCCCGATACTTCCCTGTACCAATAAATTAGCAATACTGTCTCTTGGCGTTGGAGTCTTATTTATCAGAATCAATTTATTTCCGCGATAATAATCAATAAGTCCGGCTGCAGGATATACCGCAAGGGAAGTTCCCCCTATAATTAACACATCTGCTTCACTGATGCAACGGATGGATTCCTGTAAAGTATAATTATTCAAACCTTCTTCATATAAAACCACATCCGGTTTTACACCACCGCCACATTCACACTTTGGAACACCGGTAGAATTTAAAATAAATTCTGCATCATAAAATTTACCGCAGTCTTCACAATAATTCCGCAGGACTGAGCCGTGAAGTTCCAATACTTTTTTACTGCCTGCCATTTGGTGAAGACCATCTATGTTCTGGGTAATTACCGCCTTTAGCTTTCCTTCTTCTTCCCATTGGGCTAATTTTAAATGTGCTGCATTGGGTTTGGCAGTCAGGCATATCATTTTATCTCTATAGAAGCGGTAAAACTCCTCTGTCTTTCTTCTATAAAAGGTATGACTCAGAATGGTTTCCGGAGGATAATCATATTTCTGATTGTATAACCCATCTACACTGCGAAAATCAGGAATTCCGCTTTCGGTAGATACCCCGGCTCCACCAAAGAATACAATGTTGTTGCTTTCATCAATGAGTTTCTTTAACTGTTGTACCTGCTCTGTCATAACACCCTCCTTAGACTTCTAACTGTGCATATATTTTTTCCGCCATGGCTAGCATGTCTTCTTTTACTACTTTACAAACTTTTCTGTCATAGGTATATAAGCCATTAATCTCATCTTCCACGTCGCTAAGCTGGGTATAGACACAACCACATACACCATTCTTTACATAAGGTATAATCATGTTTTCATACATGTAAACGATATCTTTCGTCAAAGCTTCTTTGGTATCACTGGCACCATAACCATACTGGGCATATTTGCTGTAATAGTGACCTTCTGCTGCCATGGTATACCCGCCACATTCAGAAACAAACAGCGGTCTTTCTTTTGGTTCCAAAGGAATGACTTTGAAATAAATATGTTCGCTGTCAAAATCGTTCTTCTTCTGGGCAAACCATCCTGAAGTAGAGTCTGCCAAACGTGTGGGGTCTAATTCTTTCACATAATCGTACATTTCATCACTGTTAAACTGTCCCCAACCTTCGTTAAAAATGGTATAGGCAACAATACTTGGATGGTTGTATAAATGTTCAATGGTTTCTTTGGTATGCTGTTTAAAAAATTCTTTCTGTTTTCCCTCGATTTTCCCTTTGGCATCATTTTTCGTTTTAAATCCCAAAGTAGGAAGTGCAGTATCAAAGATAAAATTATAACCGCCATTGTTTACCATATCCTGCATTACCAACATTCCAAGTCCGTCGCAGGCATAATAGAACGCCTCCGGTTCAATCTTAATATGTTTTCGAAGCATATTATAACCAAGTTCTTTCATGCGGAGGATATCTTTTTCATATTCTTCCGCTTTTGCCGGTAAGAAAAGACCGTCACAGAAATATCCCTGATCCAATACAGCATGCATAAAAATAGGTTTTCCGTTTAATACAACCCTATTTACACCATTTTGTTTTTCGATGGCAATCGTTCTTAAAGCAAAGTAACTGTCTACTCTATCTTTGCCATATGTAATGTTAATAGGATATAAATGAGGTGTTTCGGTAGTCCAAAGTTTCGCTACGTGAACCTTTTCATTGGAATCTGTCATTCCGTCGATTTCCAGACGTCCTTTGTTCCCCTCAAAGTGTTTTGTCACTACATTGCCCGGTTCTAATTCCACGGATACATCAAAGCCTGCTGCTTTTCCACAAGCATGATTAGTTTCTCCATGGTTATCCCCATTGGTGTCATTTATTACGAGTTCAATATCTACACCCTTCAAATCCGGTGTCATAACAATCTTTTCAATATAAGTATCCGGTACTTCTTCCAACCATACGGTCTGCCAGATTCCGCTAACCGGTGTATACCACATGCCCCCGCGTTTCTTCGTCTGTTTTCCATATGGATAATCTTTGGATAAAGTATCGATAACTTCTACTTTTAACTGATTTTCTCCATCCCTTTTTACCACTTTGGTAATATCCAAGGAGAATGGCAAATAGCCGCCTTCATGGCTTCCCAACTTTTCTCCGTTTACCCAAATGGTTGCAATCTGGTCTACAGCGCCAAAATGAAGAAGTATTTTTTCTTTATTAAAATCTTTTGGAATCACAAAAGTTTTTTCATAAACTAATTTGTCATCTACTTTTTTTCCGTAACCGGACAAAGAAGCCTGAGGCGCAAATGGTACTAAAATGTCGCTTCCGTTACATTTCCAGGTTCCGTTTAAAAGACAATATTTATCACGTCTCATCTGTGGTCTCGGATATTCCTGCCAAGGCATCTGTTTTTCTTCAATAAACTCTTCTCCGGTTTCGGACAATAAATCATAATGCCCCACTCTCATCATGGTAAATATCATCTTAAGACCTACGCATAACACCAAGCCGGTAACAATAGCTGCCATCCAGATATTTGCATTTGGTAAAAAAGAATAGGTTCCGTCGTTATTTAAAATCTGCTCTGCATCACGAAGAACGAAAGCTCCGATGGCAGGTCCGATAATTCCGGGTACTAAAACCTGACCAATGATACGAATCCCCTGGAACTGACCTGATTTATTTTCCGGTATGTTATCACGAATCATAGCCCCAAACACCGACATCCCGGTCATGTACCCGGTCATCATAAATAAAGAACCAATAAAAACAGGAACCGTAGTTCTTGTAAATAATAAGATTACATAACCTGCCAGCAGTACTCCGATACTGATAGAGATACTGCCTTTAAATCCCTGCATATCATACACTTTTCCATAAAGGGCAGTAGCTACTGCTGCTAAAATAATAGCCGGAGCCATAATCAAAACATAATTTGCCATATTCAGAGATTTTTCATAATACAAAATCAGATATGGCATATAGGTCTGAATGGAAATTCCAAACAAAGCAAAAGCACCCAACACACAATATAATAATTTGTGGTTACGGATGACACTTGGTTTAAAGCTGTAAATCACCGTTCCCCAATAGGACTGATCTGTTTCTTTTACTGTAGTCTCTGCTTCTTCAATCAAAAAGAATCCAAGAATACCGATAACAATTACTACACCACCAATAATATAAAAGATAGTGGTCCAGCTTTCTGCCAAATCCAAATTAAAACCCATGAAGCCGCCAAATACTACCAAAATAGAAACCAGTGGCATCATAGAATTAAAGCCCTCTATTTTTCCCCGGTTGCCATCTCCGCCTTTGTCCGTAAGCCATGCATTAAAAGCTGCATCATTAGCTGCAGAACCAAAAAAGGTCATAATACAATCCAAAGCAATGGTCAACGTCACACCAAGGGCTGCCGCCTGTACTGCTCCCCCTGCAATAGGCGTAAGGGTTTCTACTTTAATAAAAGCAAATCCTAAAATAGAAATTCCCCAAACGATGTATCCCAGACAAATAATGACTTTTCGTTTTCCCAGTTTATCCGACAAGGCACCTACAAGAATGGTAGTTAAAGTCGCCGCCACAGAACTTGCCCCTACCATAAGGGAAATATCTGCTGCTGATGCATGAAACATTTTATATAAGAACACATTTAAATACATGTTCTCCACTACCCATGCAATCTGTCCTACCAAACCAAAAATCAACATGGCTGCCCAAAATTTACGTCCTAATTCTTTTTTCATTTCTCTTCCGTCCTAAATTATTGTTTTATCTATTTGTATTTTATATGTATATTTTCCATGCTTATTATTTCAATAATACTTATTTATTTTGAGCTAACCGTATTGCTACATATACGCGACCTTTTGCTTCTTCCAGCAAAGCTTTTGCAGTGGCTATATCTGTACCTGTTAAAATTTTTGTAATGGCAAGTTTCGCACTTTGGTCAGCCTCATCAATGGCTGCACGGGCTTCTTCCCTGGATACCCCAGTGGCATCCATTACAATATTTTCAATACGTACACATAATTTATCACAGCTTTGTACCACGTCTACCATTAGGTTTTCGTAAGCTTTTCCGCATCTTACCATGGATGCTGTGGTAATCATATTTAAAATCATTTTCTGAGTAGTTCCGGCTTTTAATCTGGTAGAACCTGTCAGTACCTCCGGACCGGGTTCTGCTTCAATGGTTATATCCGCAATCTTTCCAATAGCACTTCCTTTGTTACATGCAATAGCGGCTGTGGTACATCCTACTTCTTTGGCATATTCTAATCCACCAATAACAAACGGAGTACGTCCGCTGGCAGCAATACCAACCACTACATCTTTGGCAGTAAGCTTATTTTCTATTAAGTTCTGTTTTCCCAATTCCGGTTTGTCTTCATCACCTACTACGTCATTTCTAAGTGCGTAGTCACCACCTGCCATAATTCCAACTACCATATCAGGAGATACACCATAAGTCGGAGGACATTCCGATGCATCCAAAACACCAAGTCTTCCACTGGTTCCGGCACCCATATAAATCAATCTTCCACCGTTTTCAAATGCCATTGCCACTGTATCTACTAATTTTGCAATTTCCGGCAAAACTTCTTCTATCGCAGGACATATTTTTCTGTCTTCCTGATTCATTAATGTTACAATTTCCAATGCTGACATTCTATCCAAATTCATGGAATTTGGATTTCTTGTTTCTGTGGCAAATTTCTTTAAGTCCATGGGGTACCTCTTTCTTATCATTTTTTAATTTTATAAGTTATCTCCTATCCCTAGAGACGAAAATATTATTTTTATAAAATACTCACATTTTCAGATACTTTAAGTTTATTTTTTTTAACAAAAAAAGTCAACAAATGGACTCGCTTTTCCCGCCATTGTTGACTTTTCTTTTGAGAATTTTTTATTCTCTTGTCTTTCATCTCTTTTCTACTTTTTATAAGTTAATTTACTCTAAGCAAATCTCCTTTTTCATCTCCATATAGGGGAGTGTTTCGTATCCATTTTTCTTGTACACCGCCACTGCTCTTGTATTATCTTCTTCTACTTCTAATCGCATGATAGTATTAGGAAATTTTTCTTCCAGATAAGCAAAAAAGCTGCTGCCGATTCCTTTTCCACGATATTCTTCTTTTAAATACAAATCTTCAATCCAGATACATGGCTTGCCAAATTCCGTGGAAAAACTTTTTGCAATCATGCCGTATCCACAGATTTCTGTATCTCGTTCAAAGATAAAACCTTCTGCATAAGGACTGTCATTTACGCAAGCAGTCACATCATTGTTGTAGATTTCTTCCGAACCATTAGTCCACACTGCCGGAGAGTGATAAAAGGTTCGCATCATATCTATCACGGCTTGTCTGTCATATTCGGTCATTTTTCTGATCTTTGTATTCATATTCACAACTCCTCTTTTTTATTTTTATACGTTCTCTTACCTTCTTACTCAAGACTCCTCTTTATGCTTTCTGCTTTCCTTTTCTCCCCAACATCTCAAGAAATCTTCGTTCATACTTCAAATTAGCATACTCTGTAATCTGTTTCAGATAAATAACATCATAGGCACCACCTACAGCTCCTACCACCGGAATTCCCTGCAAAAATTTCATATATAATAATTCTTTTGAAAGATAAGAAGCTGTTTTTTGAATCATCTCTTCCTTTGTCTTTTCCTGTACCCATATGGAAGAAGTTATGTATTGATTGATTTCCTTATCTATGGAAAGCATTTCTTCCCCATGCGTTACCGCTCCCTGTATCAAAAGCAGTATAAAATACTGCTCTTCTTCCGTTTCATAAGAATACCCATAGTGCATGGCTATTTCATAGATACTCTTTAAAATCATGCCGGTAAACACGGGAATATCAGGAAATCCCACTCCCAAAATCCCCATTCCGATACCTGCTGCTCCTGACATAATAAGATTCTTTGTCCCGGACCCTTTGGCGTTTTTAGAAAAAGCACGGATACTCTTTCTATCCTGTTTTAATTCATTAGTAAATTCGTTAATTAAATAATTCTTTTTGATATCTTCTTTATGGTAAGTCTTTTCGATAACACCAATTCCTTTTTCAAACACCAAATGAAAAGCTTTTGCAAAAGCAACATCCAAAGTCCCCTGCAATTTTTCCGGAACTTTTTCTTCCAGCTTTTGATTTAGGATACTTTCCTTTTGTGTCATCTGTTTTTCCAGGTATTTCGCTTCTTTTTTTATATACTTATCCCATTCTTTCTGATGGGGTGTTTTCTTTATGAACATTACAGTTTCTTCCTTTCATGTTTACAAATCTATTGATAATACGTCGCTATATCTTATTAATTAAAGCACTTGTTTTTCTGTATAAAACTAATCCTATTAACTGCCAAATGAAGCTATATTTAATTTTTAATATTCTTGCTCCATTTTACATTCAAAACAGCATACTATATGGTAATGTTTCTATTGTTTTGGACTTATATACAGAAATTTTATCACTTGCTCCGGTTATTTGAAATATGGATTGGACTGATTTTATAGAAAAATAATATTTGCTCCATACTAAAAACAAACTCTTATAAAATTACATAATCCCCCATATTTTACTTGTGCTATTTGGAGCTATAAATTGTTTTTTCTATATATATCCACATCTTCTGATACAACAAGAAATCTATTTGACATTGAATGATATTTTAAGTAAAATAAAACATACTCCCACTTTTACACACTATTTGTTTAACGTGCAAAAGCATCAGTGTGTAAAACTATTTAACACAATGGATATTACAAAATAACAACGAAAGGAATCTATGATTATACTGTATCTTTATAATCATACATAACATCTATGAATACGAATACCCCCAACAATAAAGCTCGCTTACAATTAGTTCTTTCCATGTCAATTTTTGGTACTTTAGCGGTCTTTGTAAGAAATATCTCTGTTTCCTCCGGTGAACTGGCACTTTACCGTGCTGTTCTGGCCGCAATTTTAATTGGAGGATATTTGCTGTTCTCTCAAAACAAATCAAACTCAACTACTAATAGTGATATTACAACTTCAAACATTGATGGAAAAAGAGTAAATATTGACTCCCAAATTTCAAGCCATCGTACAAACACTGAAAAACTGCTTTTCGGTATCTGCACCAAAAAAGAACTCTTCCTATTGTTATTTTCCGGTATGGCAATGGGATTCAACTGGATTTTATTATTTGAAGCCTATAAATATACTTCTGTTTCCGCGGCTACCTTAAGCTATTATTTTGCACCCATTATTGTAACAGTGGTTTGTCCATTTTTGTTCCATGAAAAATTAACTAAAAAGCAAATTTTATGCTTTGTTATGTCTACTTTAGGTGTTTTTCTGATTACCGGAATTCCGGATTTCCAGAATATGGGACGTGATACCATTGGAATTCTTTTTGGTTTAAGTGCAGCAGTATTTTATGCAACTGTAATTTTATTAAACAAATTTATTAAAAATGTAGCCGGAATCCACCGTACTTTTTTACAATTTCTGGCTGCCATCGTAACTTTAATTCCCTACGTTGCATGTACAAGTGGTTTCCACTTAGGTTCACTGGATTCCAAAGGATGGATTAATCTGTTAATTGTAGGCTTAGTTCATACCGGTATTACATACTGTTTATATTTTTCTTCTCTAAAAGAACTTCCGGGACAGGAAGCTGCAATTTTAAGTTACGTGGATCCTTTGATGGCAGTAGTGATTTCTGTTACTATTCTCGGAGAAAGTATTTCTCTGCCACAGATTATTGGTGGTATTTTGATTCTTGGATTTGCTATTTGGAATGAGAAAGAATAGAACTTGTTTCAAAACTTGTTTCATTTTTTTAATATGAGACAAGTTTGAAACAAATTGACTTCCCCGTCATTTCTTCATATAATTTAATCATTAAAACCTTATAAAAAATCAGGAGGTATCTATTATGGGTCGTTTAGATGGAAAAGTAGCAATTATCACAGGAAGTAACTCCGGTGTAGGTGCTGCTACTGCAAAATTATTTGCAAAAGAAGGAGCAAAAGTCGTTATCAGTGCACGTCGTCTTCCACAGTTGGAAGAAGTTGCTGAACAGATCCGTGCAGAAGGCGGAGAAGTATTAATCGTACAAACTGACGTATCTAAAGTAGAAGATGCGGAAAACTTAGTTGCAAAAACTGTAGAAACCTTAGGAAAGGTTGATGTACTTGTTAACAATGCGGGTGTATTAGAATCCGGATTAAAACCAATCGATGTTGTAGAAGATGATGATATTGATTGGGTATTTGGAATTAATACCAAGGGAACTATTAACTGTACAAGAGCTGCTCTTGAAGATATGAAGAAACACAATTCCGGCTCCATTATCAATCTTGATTCTGTAGCAGGTCAATTCGGTTGCGGTGGTGCTGCTTACGTAACAAGTAAAGCTGCAGTTGTAGGTTTAACAAAACATACAGCTATGCGTTTTGCAGGCACAGGAATTCGTTGTAACTCCGTAAATCCAAGTTCTATTGCTACACCAATGGCAAAAATCGATCCTGCAACTCTTAACATGGATATGTTTGGTCAGATGCAGAAACATATGAACCTTTCTGTTCCGATTTGTTTACCTGAAGATGTTGCTAACATTCTTCTCTTCCTTGCAAGTGATGAATCACGTGCTCTTACAGGACAGATTATTGTATCCGACTTTGGTGCAACATTATAAATTTTATAAAAAACATAAATCAAGCTGACGTGTAAAAACGTCAGCTTGTAATTTTTTGCAGTTCTTTATCTGATATAACTTCTGGTGAGTCCTTCCCGGATAAAATTATTTTTTTCATAATATCTTTTATTTCAATAGTATTCTTTCCCCATCATCCGGCACATATAAATTCCCTGAAAAGAATTTCTTTCCTTCTTTGGTATATAATTCTTTTCTTTTCTTAATATGACTGTCCTCTGTGTGCACCAAAATAAGATTCTTTACCTTCAGCTTTTCTCCCATTATACACACATCTTTCACGGTACTATGTTGCTTTTCATGAGGTTTAAATTTTTCACACTCTGAATCTAAACAAAAAGCTTCATGAAACAGATAATTGCATCCTTTAACTTTTTCATAATGTTCTTCCCTCAAAGGTTCGTCTCCGCAAAACACGATTCCCTCTTCCGGGATTTCAAAACCATATTGCAAAAGTTTTTTTGCCTTAATATCAAAAAAAATCACTTTTCTATTTAAAATGCTATAAGAGTCCCCATCCTGCAGTAAGATGATTTCTATTCTTTTTCCAAATAAATCTGTAATTTTTGTCATTAAAACCATATTACACAATACTTGAAGTTTTTCTACCACATCTGAATTTGCGTAAATCTTTAAATTATCTGTATATTTATTTTTCAGTATCAGCTGACCGACCATTCTAATAATCCATACAGCACCTAAGATATGGTCTGAATGGGCATGAGTAATAAACATATGGTGAATTTGATTCAATGCTATATCCTGCTCTTCCAACAAACCAAGTATTTGATTTCCCCCACCTGCATCCACTAAAAGATAGTCCTCACCTTTACCTAATACAAAACAAGTATTATAACATTTTATAGCCGTACCATGCCCTGTGCCAAGCATAATAAGATTTAATTTATTATCTTTCATACGATTCAAATAGCTTTCTCATCCTTTAACAATATAATTATTCATGCAACTCCAATGGCAAATCATCAGGATCTCTGAAGAATGTCATTCGCTTCTGAGTATATTCATCAAAACGAATAGGTTCTGTTTCGATTCCTTTGTCATTGAGCCATTTTACTGCCACTTCAATATCATCTACTTTAAAAGCCAGGTGTCTAAGTCCCCTTGCTTCCGGATTAGTCACTCTTTCAGGCGGATTATTTACACCAAAAATCTCAAGTTCAGTATCCCCAACCTGCAAATCCAATTTATAGTCATCCCTAGCTTCTCTGTAATTTTCACGAATAATTGGCAGTTCCAACTTTTCCACATAAAATTCTCTGGATTTTTCATAATCCGAAACAATAATTGCAACATGATGTACTGTATTTAATAACATATTTATTCCTCTCCCTCTGTTTCATCTATTTAATTTTTCCTTAATTCCAGAAATCGGTTTTTCCTTTCAAACCAACGGATACTGCTTTGAACTTAGGATCTTTTCCCGCTTTTCTTTGCTCACTGTAATCTTTTAAAACAGCTAATGCCGTTTTCCCAAGAATCATAATAATAGGAAGATTAATAATTGTCATAATTCCCATAAGCACATCTGCCAGATTCCAAACCATTCCAAAATCCATTAATGCACCTACGAATATAAGCAAACATGCCACAATACGGAATATAACCATGGTTTTCTTATCTGCTTTCCGGTTTGCAATATAATTAATACATCCATCACAATAGAAAAGATTTCCAATCAAAGTAGTAAAAGCAAAAAGTAATAATGCAATAGTAATAAAGTAGTAGCCAAAATTACCAAACTTAGTAGCAAGTGCTGTCTGCACAAAAGGAGCTCCTGTCAAATTTTCAGAAGGAACAATTCCGCTGCTTAAACACATCATGGCAGTAGCTGTACATACTAAAATAGTATCAATAAATACACTTAACATCTGTACCATTCCCTGCTTTGCAGGATGTGAAACATCTGCCGCCGCTGAAGCATTAGGTGCAGAACCTACACCGGCTTCATTGGAATATAAACCTCTTTTAATTCCCTGCATTAAAGCAGAACCCGCAAAACCGCCAAAAATAGCATTAAAATCAAATGCAGAAACAAAGATATTTTTTAACACTTCAGGAATCAAACCAATATTTAATACCATAAAAATAATTGCAATTACAATATAAGAAATTCCCATTACCGGAACCATCAATCCGGTAACTTTTACAATTCGCTTTCCACCGCCAAAAATACAAATCCCCACCAATACAGCAAGTAATCCACCACAAATCAGGGGTACCAGAGAAGTTTCCGGATTCCCATAAAAACTATACCCTGACAAACTGGTGATTAGATTGTAGGAACATAACATATTAAATCCACCGGCATAGGTTGCAATTAATGCAATAGAAAATACAATTCCCAACCAACGTTTTCCCCCTATGGCAGCTTCAATATAATAGGCCGGACCACCGTAGCATCCGCCGTCTTTGTCTCTTTTTTTATAAACCTGTGCCAAAGTACTTTCCACAAAGGCAGTGGCTCCACCTATCAATGCAATGACCCACATCCAGAAAACAGCACCATAACCACCAATAGCAATGGCATTAGCAACACCAACAACATTTCCTGTTCCTACACGGCTGGCAGTAGACACCATCAAAGCCTGAAATGCCGAAACAGAATTTTTATCATTACTTTTTTCTTTCACCAAACAGATAGCTTCCTTAACGTATCGGAACTGCACAAATTTTGTCCGAATGGTAAAATATAAGCCTACAGCTAACAACATAATAATTAAAAGGTAGCTATACATAAAATTACTGATATTTTCAATCAGAGAAGATAACATTTGATACATCTAAAAACCTCTCTTTTGTACAATATTAGATATGATTCTACCATAACTACATATATAAAGTCATCACATATCAATAAAATATTTAGCAGATTTTATGTTTTTTATATAAAAAATACTATTATTCTGAATATCAACGACATATAACCCATCTTGCTTAATTCAATTTTTTCTTATGCAAAATATAGATTGAAAAAAAAATCATTTTACTTTACAGTATTATTAAGACAAACAGTGCAAAATATATTTCATTTGCACAAATATACAAAAGGAGATTCAAACATGGAAAACTTTAACAACGTCACTTATATGACACATCCATTGATTAAACACAAAATTTCCCGTTTAAGAGACAAAAATACAGGGACCAATGAATTCAGAAAATTAGTAGAAGAAATCGCTATGTTGGAAGGATTTGAAGCTTTAAAAGATCTTCCTTTAGAGGATGTAGAAGTGGAAACACCTATTGAAACATGCATGACACCTATGATTGCAGGACGCAAACTTGCCATCGTTCCAATCCTTCGTGCCGGTCTTGGCATGGTAGAAGGAATTCTTTCCTTAGTACCATCTGCTAAAATCGGACACATCGGTTTATACCGTGACGAAGAAACTTTTGAACCACACGAATATTACTGCAAACTTCCAAGCCCAATCGAAGAACGTACTATTGTAGTATGTGATCCAATGCTTGCTACCGGTGGTTCCGCTATCGATGCCATCACCATGATTAAAAAACATGGCGGAAAGAACATTAAATTCATGTGTATCATTGCAGCTCCGGAAGGTGTTAAAAAACTCAGCGAAGCTCATCCTGATATTCAGATTTATGTCGGAAACTTAGACCGTTGTTTAAACGAAAATGCTTATATTTGTCCGGGTCTTGGTGATGCCGGAGACAGAATTTTCGGAACTAAGTAAAGAGTCTGTTTTCAGCATTATAAACCTTTTCTAAAAAGTAAGAGTCGAACCTTATTTTCTAAAGTTCGACTCTTTTATTATCTTATATTCTTTTTTCAACAGTTCAGTTTAATACTGAAATCTTAATCTCTGTCATTTGTAAGATTTAATTTGTCTAAAACGAAGAATGTTAATCCCATCAACATACCTACTACACAAGCAAGTACCATACCGGTTAACTGGATGCTTCCAATCTGAACAGAAATTCCTGAAAGACCTGTTACAAATACAATCGCTGTCATAGCCTGATTTCTGGATTTGCTGTAATCTACCTGTGCATCAACTAATACACGGATACCTGAAGCACCAATCATACCATATAACAGGAAGGAAATTCCTCCGATTACAGGACCGGGAATAGTGCTGATTAAAGTTGTCATTTTACCGATAAAAGAACAGATAATGGAAAGTACTGCTGCTCCACCGATTACATATACACTGTATACTTTTGTCATTGCCATAACACCGATATTTTCACCGTATGTAGTTGTCGGTACGGAACCAATGAAACCGGATATCATAGTAGAGAAGTTATCTGCAAATAAAGAACGGTGTAATCCCGGATCTTTTAACAAATCTCTTTCTACAATTTTACTTGTTACAATCTGATGTCCGATATGTTCGGATGCAATAACTAAAATTACAGGTAAAATAATTACGATAGCTTCCCATTTGAATTTAGGGAATGTAAAGTTTGGCATTGCAAATACAGGTGCTGCCGCAACTGCGGAGAAATCCACAACACCGCAACATAATGCCGCTACGTATCCTGCGATAATCGCTATTAAAATTGGAATAACAGAAAGGAATCCTTTAAATAATACAGAACCGAATACCGCAACTAATAATGTTACAAGGAAAACAATCATATTTTCCGGTGCAATAACTTCTGCTCTGAGTCCTGCATTATCTGCTGCTGTTCCTGCAAGTTCAAGACCGATTAAAGCTACAACCGGACCCATCGCTGCCGGTGGAAGTACCACATCAATCCAGTCAGAACCAAATTTATAAATGATACCTGCCAAGACACATCCTAAGAAACCTACAACCACGAAACCACCTAAGGCATATTCATATCCCCACTGACTGATTACAATTCCTGCCGGCGCAAGGAATGCAAAACTGGAACCCAGATACGCAGGAGCTTTCCCTTTGGTAATTGCAATAAAAAGCAATGTTCCGAGACCATTCATAAACAGAACGATTGCCGGGTTAATTCCAAAAATAAACGGAACTAAAACGGACGCACCAAACATGGCAAACATATGCTGAATACTTAATGGAATCAGCATTTTTACAGGTACTTTTTCTTCTACCTGAATAATTCTTTTTTCATTCATAAGTCTTTTCTCCTTTTATTTTTTCAATCTATCATACAATAAGTAATGAGTTTCGACAAGAAAAATCATATACTATTGATGTTTTTTCTCCTCTAAGTAATTCTTTGCAAAACTAATATCTTTTTTTGTCGGAAAGTCTCCTGAAAATGTCCTTAATCCCATAAATGGCCGTTCTGAATTGAACTGAACCCCAACGTCTGAAATTTGTAGCAATCTTAGATTTAATTCTATATCCAAGAGAAATTATCATATCCAGATTATAAAAAGGTATTTCTCTTAAAACCTCACGTTTTCCTTCTTTTCGAACTTGTCGGAATTTCCGACAGGTTGACTCTTCATCAAGTTCACATTCTTCATACTTAAGCTGATATGCAATCAATCTTGGAATATATTCCGGGGGTGTTCGTCTTCCTGCCTCCCAGTCTTCTAAAGTTCTCACCGGGATTCCCACGTGTTCAGAGAATTCTTTCCGGCTCAGACCAATGTTTTCTCTTAATCCTTTTATAATCTTTGCACTTTCCATAAAACAAACCTCGCAATGCGTTTTCATTATAATAACACGTTTCATCAAACACGCAATGCGAGGTTTCTATTTTTCATTTCAATAATGATATATTCATTTCTCAATAATTATATAATGAGTAATTTGAACTCCCAAAAAGAAAGGAGTTCCAAACGGAACCCCTCTCATTATGGTTAGTTACTTATGAACTCCTAACTACTGTCAGTTAGTAATTTGTTAAGTCAGATTAACCCCCTTCAACTTAATTAGCCAAGTAAGGATAATACACCCTGGTTAGCCTGGTTAGCCTGAGCAAGCATTGCCTGACCTGCCTGAGCAAGAATGTTGTTGTTAGAGTATTTAACCATTTCTGTAGCCATATCTGTATCACGAATCTGGCTTTCAGCTGCTGTTGTATTTTCAACAACGTTGTCTAAGTTAGCGATTGTATGCTCTAATCTGTTCTGAACAGCACCGAGAGCAGAACGCTGTGTAGAAACCTGCTGGATAGCTGCTGTAATCGTATCGATAGCTATTGTAGCTTTAGTATCATCATCACCATTAACCTGAAGACCATTTACACCAAGCCCTCTAGCACTCATCATACTAATATTAACTTCAATTTTATTATCTTCTGTAGAATCAGCACCTACGTGAAGACTAAATGCCAATGCATCATTAAGATCTGCGAATGCCTCAACTGCAAGACTACCATCAGTATTTATAGAAACATTCTTAACTTCTCCGGTTTCTTTTAAATCAGATTCAATCGCAGCAAGTAAATCTTCTTTTGAAGTAAAAGCTTTTACTGTATCATCCGCTTCTTCTAACGCATCCACTACATCTTTTGCAGTTGTGCTCAATTTTACATCAGCATCTCCACCATCTATATCATATGTTCCAGCTTCAAAATCTGAAATAAGTACATACTTATTATCTCCTACTTCATATTGTGTCTTTGTATATGTACTAGGTTCTAAACTGTCTGCTTTCATACCAGCAGGTTCCACATCTCCATCAAATTCAACATCTTCCTCTGGATCGCCAGCACTAATAGTTGCTTTTCCCTTATCGTTAAATTCAAGTCCAAGAGCTTCTGCCGCTGTTTCATATGTTAATTCTGCTGCTTCACCATTTGCATTAACGCCTTTAAGTAAATAAGTTTCATTGAATTTTGTTGTTGTAGCAACACGGTCAATTTCAGTTACTAACTGATCGATTTCATCCTGGATATAGTTTCTGTCATCTTCGGAGTTTGTTCCGTTAGCTGCTTTTACTGCTAATTCGTTCATTCTCTGAAGCATATCCTGTACTTCGTTAAGAGCACCTTCAGCTGTCTGTACTGCTGAAATACCATCTTCTGCATTTAAAGAAGCCTGGGATAAACCACGAATCTGTTTTCTCATTTTTTCAGAAATAGATAATCCAGCTGCATCATCTGCTGCACGATTGATTTTGTAACCGGAAGAAAGTTTTTCTGTGGATTTTGCCTGTGTTCCTGTTGTAATTCCTAACATTCTGTTAGAGTTCATTGCTGTTAAATTGTGTTGTACTACCATAATTTTACCTCCATGTTTTCTTTTAATTTGGTTTTACAAGAGCATCCATGCTCTTGCATGTACGTTTCATTTGCGTGTGCTATTCAAGCACTCTTGCAAGTATGTACTTGAACACACTCGCTTTAGTTTCTTGCAACTTTTCCAAGAGACTGCGCATTCCCCTTTTCCAAATTGCTATATAATAACCGAACCTAGGTTTCCGGTGTATTATCAATCTTTGTTTTGAACAATCACTACTTTAGATTTCTTCTTGTATTTTTCAGGATGTTCTTCTTCTGCGTAATATTTAGGCATCTTTGCTTTTAACTCTTCATCTTGAATCCTTTTTTCAATAGCTCTACTTCTTACGATATTTACTTCCTTGGGCGCGTCTATCATGATTCTTGTCTGACCACCGCCACCTCCTAAGAATATGATTTTAATATCATCGCCAATCATGAGATATTCTTCATTCTTTACTGACATTCGAAGCATTTAAATTCCTCCTTGAATATTAAAAAATTATTTCCTTATAATAGCTGTATAGAAAAGGCAACTTATTGTTTATTGTGTTGCATTTTGTAAAAAGTAAAAAAAGCCCATTTTATAGGCTTTTTAAATAGTTTCATTATCTATAATTTAATTTTCTTAAAAATTTTGTCTTTATCATCCTGTTCTATTCCCAAATAGCGTTTCGTAATATTAAAGGAAGAATGGTTAAAAATTGTGACAAGAAGAACCGGTGGTACACCTTGCTTCCATGCATGGTAACCAAACGTTTTTCGAAGTGAATGACAGCTAATCACACCGGAAATGCTATAGTATTCAGCAGCTTCTTTTATAATACGAAATGCCTGAGACCTTGTTATTGGCACGTTTTTATTGCTATGGTTAAATAAAAACGTATTGGAATCAACAATTTGATTCCGCTGTTCTAAATACTCTTTATACTCTTTCAAAGCTTCCAAAGTACTGGAATTTATATATATTTGCGATAATTTTCCTGTTTTTTGTTCTGTGATAAAAATATGATTTTTATATTCCTTTTTTTCAAAATCATAAACAGAACGCCATTCCAGTGATAAAATGTCAGAAATCCTAAGAGCCGTATTTAGACCTAAAATAATTAACAATTCATTTCTGTAATTTGGTTTTATTTCCTTATAATAATTTTTAAATTTTTCTAACTCACTTGTCTTTTTGATGGGTTGAGCCAAATTCATAAACGTACCTCCTTGTAAAACCATTAACAAATTTTAAAAAATTTTAAAAAAAGTATTAAGTTATTGCGCTTAATTCCGATATATTAGGTGTAAAGGAAAAATGCAACACAATAAACAATGTGTTGCATTTTTATTTTTCATTATTCTTTTATATCTTTTTTCGCTTCATTTCCTCTTAGAATACATACATCTATGCAAGCATTGCCTGACCAATATGAACAATAAAACATTATGTTCCGCTGAATTAAGTTCCTAAATCGCACTTTATTTAGCAAAAACGCAAAAGCAAACATCCAGCCACAGCATATTGCACAATATATCCACATAAAAATCAACAAATTATACAATTCTTTATGTATTTTCCTATGATTTTACGACTCAAAAATATTGTGAATAATGCACATACCCATAATCTGATTATCATGTTACTATAATTGTAATAATAAATTATCTCATTATAGAACATATGAGGGACATTCTATATAGCACTTCTTAGGAACATTTCTTAAGTCCTATTCTGCCAAAGATTTCCCTTTTATGAAAATTAAACAGGGAAAGGATGGTCAACGTTATGGAACAGATGGACCTGAGAGAAAAACTATTGGAAGACTATGAAGATGTATTCTCCGATATCTTTAACGGATTGGTATTCGAAGATAATATAATCAAACAGCAGTATTTGAGAATGTCTTCTACGGAATCGATTTATAAAGCTGAAAACGGATTTTATCGAGATCAATTCAGAGATGTACTAAAAGAATATACAGACTGCTGCTTGTTGGAAATCGGTTCTCTAGGGATAGAGAATCAGAGCACCTTGGATGATTATATCTCCGTAAGAGTTATGGGATATGATTATACCAAGTACCGCAACCAAATTGACCGTAATAAATATCCTTTATTACCGGTGATCACTATCGTATTAAATTTTTCCGACAAACCATGGAATGATACCAAAAGTCTTCACAGTATTATGAAGATTCCGGAGGAATTCAAATCTTATGTACAAGATTATGAGGTTAAGGTGTTCAACATAGCATTTCTGGAAGATGAAGTGATTGAGCGGTTTACCAGTGATTTCAAACTTGTAGCAAAGTTTTTCAAACAAAGAAGGTTAGGGAAAATGGATTTATTCGGAGATGATAAGATTATCCATGTACAGGAACTTATGGATTTCTTAGCCGTATTTACCAATGATAAACGATACAATGATATAAAAGCAGAATTACTAAAACGCGAAAAAGAAGGGGGGCCTATTAAGATGTGTTATGTAGCTCAGGCTTTGGAAGAAAGAGGCATTAAACAAGGTATCGAACAAGAACGCCTAAATACAATTCAACGAATGTTGCTTAAAGGACTATCAAAAGAAATCATTTTAGACTTGGGGTATACAGAAAAAGAATATGCAGAAATAGAAAATAAACCTTTAGAGTATGCCAATTAAATTTGTGTTATATTTTTTATTTATACCTGTATTTTCGAGGTTTTGGACAAAAAAAGATACTATGTCTATTACGAACACATAGTATCTTAAATCTTTAATTATTTATAGGCTTTGATATGGTTAACAAATTCCTCATATAATCTTCAATATAATAACATTCTCCATCATACATATATACGATGTCCTTTCCCGGAGCAATATTCTCTAATTGTACATCTCCATAATCACCGATTTCATCCAGATTAGTTTGCTGATATACATTTGATGCATCAATCACAACATGAATACCATCGTAAGTGTCAAATTCATATACAACAACTTCATCTATTCCTTCGTTTAATATAGGAATTTTTAGTTCAAAATCTCCAAAAGCCTTGATTTCAAATTGGGTAACTTTATCAACTCTAACTCCTTGTTCGTTGGTGTAATAATGATTGATGGGTTCATCACTCTCTGCGAGACTTTCCACGGTTTCTTCCTCTGAAATAGGATTTTCCTGTTCTGCAATAAGATTAGTGTCTTCAAATATTTCTTTTTCTTCATTTTTTTCACCAATTGAACAGGCTGTAAAGCATGTGAATAATAATATAAGCATTACTAATAGGATAAGTTTTCTTTTCATGGTTTTCCTCCTGAATCTTACGTTCCGGTTAATCTATCCAAACTTCGATTTTCTCTATTTTATCATAGAGTTCATCACATCGTCTCTGCAATTTTAAAACTTTTATCTGCACATAATAATAATTTATCTATCCCCGGGCAAATCATCTCTGTATTCACAATCTTATTTATAGCACATAATTTCTTGTCTGCATCTTTACTGACTTTTCCATACAGTTTTTATATTTTGAAAAATCAGCTTAAAATTTACGTTTTGGAAATATAGGCAGAAACAGAAAAATACCGACTGCTGTATTTTTTGCAATCGGTATTTTTCTGTTTCTTTATGATGCATTTGCTTCATAATATTATTTCAAAATAATTTTTCTCTAATACTGCATAAGATATTAAATATATTTTCTTGGATAAACTGAAAGTTTTAGTCTTCCTCTAGTCTTGCTTTGACATCAACATGGTTGAACCAACCAGCAAAATAATACCGAGAGTGAAACATACACACCCCCAAATGGTGTCCAACTGATTAGCGAAGAAACCTATCAATACACTACCTAATAACATCACGCACATCCATTTGAAAATATTACTAACCTTCTTTTTTAATTTGACTTTTTCGGCATCTGCATATTCCGCTACTTTTTTTAATGTTTCCTCTTCTTTCTCCATATTCTCGCTTTTCCTTTCTCCATCAATAATTTCACGAATATCTACGTCGAAGAAATCCGCGATTTCAATGAGTAACCCAACATCAGGCATATTGCTGCCTGTTTCCCATCTCGATACCGACCTTCGGGATATGTTGAACTGCTCAGCAAGTTGTTCCTGCGTAAGTCCTTTTCCTTTTCGGAGTACTCTTAGGAACTCTCCTATTTTTACTTGATTCATTGTTACCTCCTTCCAAGAACAACGTACCGTATCCCGTTCAAATTTTATAGGACACAAAGCGAGCAATGCCCTATTTTATTAATGGGACAGTATTGTCTCATCCAATTAAGTATCAAGAAAATTCAAATAATCACCTGCGTTCAATCCTTTATAAAGATTGAACGCACGCTTTATCATCCAACAACTATTCTTGATGCTCCAATACCCACTTAAGCATATCTTCATATTCCAAACTTCCATCTGCTACTGTGAGAACCATTTCATACAATTCTTTTTGCGTATATCTTAATTCGATTCCATTTAAGGCAAAGAATACAAGCATCACATGTGTTCCTATTCGCTTGTTTCCATCCAACATACAATGATTCTTTATTAAACCATAGCCCAGACGTGTACCTTTTGCTTGAATCGTTGGATATAGCTCTTCT
>JAFXGP010000113.1 GCA_017521195.1 Lachnospiraceae bacterium | reverse complement strand
TCTTTTTGTTGCAATCGCACGGGATTCATTCATCATTTCATTGTATGCTGTCAGCTCACCGCCAACCAGCGTTTTAAAGCCTTGTGTAATGTCCTTCCCTATATGCTTTGACTGAATAGTACTTCCCTTTACCAGTGATAACATCTCCAATTCTTTTCCTGTAATGTAATCAGTATTTACTAATATCATCTTCCTCCCCCTTCCTTATCTCTTTTATTCTTTCTATGCAAACTTTAACAATCAATGCAGACAATCCTAAAGGTAGAATTCCAAAAACCACTTTCCAGAAACCTTCGAGAAAAGCAATTATTATGCCAAAGTAGGCAAAATAATATAATATCAATACGATGGTAACCACTATTGGCGCAATCATTTTCCTTCCATGGGATTTCATCTGTTAACTCCTCTTTCATTCCAACGCCGTCCTATGTTCTTTAGAATTACCACCGATACTACGGCCATAACGGTGAGTATCACATATATAACAGGATAGGCGATATTCTGGGGCAGTACCAGAGAAATACCCGCTGTCAAATCCATCAAGGTATGGATTCCCAGACACAACAAAACACAAATACCTATTTTTTTATGCATCACACCGTAGCAAACCAGAACACTCATGGCCAAATGACCAATCATAGCTAACAGGCGCTCATAACCTGCAAGCAGGAACATATAGGGTGCCATTCCAACCAACTGGGTTCGGATCATTTCCAGCTGGGTTACATCCATTCCCAGTCCGGCGGTCTGAGCGATCACTGTATCAAAATAACCACTGTTGATCATTACAATATAAATCAGATTATTTACATAGGTCATACCGATAAGAAGTATTGCCTCGATACCTCCATGACCCAGACCAGCAGCTAAAGATCGCTTCAAGGTCAAATTTTTCTCCAGAAGGATGGCCACCACAAATCGTCCCACCAGCTCGAAAAGCCCTGCTGTAAAGGCAAGGCCAAAGGCATAGATAAATGGATTGTTCTGTGCAAGTACCACAAACCAGTCTTGCCTTTGCAGGAAAGTCAAAATAGGAAGTCGGATCAGAATCTGGGTTACAAAGAAGCCGGCAGCCCCCAGCAGCCAGGCTGAACCAATCCCCTGTTTTCTATTTTTTACTGCTAATCCGATCAAAATTGCAATGGGAAGCACCAGACTGATCAACAACGTAATGATACAGGCTACAACAGTCATAATAGATACCATAACACACCCTCCTTACCATAACTCGGTTATTCTATCTCTATTAATGATATGATGAACCGTCCGACAAATGGATAACTTACGATATTATTATAACGGAAAAAGTCTGACTGAACAATCAATAACATGATATCAGAAGCAAGTATTCTTCCTATTATTTGTATGCTATAAAAGGCAAGTAGAACCAATTCTCATTCAATTGACACAATGGGCATCAAAATCACTCCAGTTTCCATCCAAAATCCCCGTGGTAAATCATTTGTTTGGTCATACCGCCGTCAATACAAATATTTTCCCCGGTAATAAATCCGGCTTTTTCAGAACATAAAAACAAAACCATATTTGCGATATCCATAGGATTTCCCACTCTTCCTGCCGGTTGCTGAACAGCATCAGGTCCTTCGTATATCTGATAATCATTATCAATCCACCCCGGAGAAATAGAATTCACCCTTACTTTTCCCGAAAGACTTACCGCAAGTGCATGAGTCAAAGCATGAATTCCGCCCTTCGCCGCAGTATAGCTTTCCGATTGCGGCTGACTCATACGGTCTCTGCTGGAAGAAATATTAATCACACAGGCATCTTTTCCAAAATGATTACGGAATAATTTTGTCAAATAGAAAGCCGCTGTCAATCCCACATTCAAAGCATAACAAAATTCTTCATAAGTGCATTCTTCGATTCCTTTAAATAAAGGAGCTGCATTATTGATCAGATAATCCACATGCCCGTAATCTTCTATTACTTTCGCAGCAAATTTTTCCAATGTTTCCTTCTCCGATATATCTCCCTGAAAATAATCATTTTTCTGTAAATCAATAATACACACCTTAGCTCCGGCTTTTTCAAACTCTTCACATATACATTTACCTATTCCTTGTACTCCACCGGTTACTACTACTATTTTATCTTGAAATTGAATCATTTTTTTCACCATTCCTTTCTAGGCAAAAACAAGATATAAAATATACTTTCCCACTTCACTATACGAATTTTCCTTCACACCTCCTTCATACACGGTGACGGTTAAATATTTTCCTTCCACTGTATGGGTGTATGCTGCTGTTCCTGCTTAAGAAGAAGTTCCATACTGTAGTCTAAAATCTTTTCCTTACGCTCTCCCAGCATAATCTGGTAAAATTCCTTTTTGTACCGATGTGATAAAAGGTGTTTCCTCTACCAGACCGTTTATTTTTTCCATATCAATCCGGTCATATATCCGCTTTAACGCCTCATTGCAATCTTTTTCGGAAAATTCTTTGCATAGACCATTGATCATTCCCGCAGAAATATCCACTTCTCCATTTGTCATTTCAGAGATTAGCTTTTTGATTTTTGCATGGGAAACATTGCACTCGTTCCCAAGAAGAAAGGCAAAGGCTTTTATGGTTCCGTCGTAGTTTACCTCATTTACATATTGAAATTATTGCTTCCACAAACTGGTTTGCCTTTTCTGTATGAATACCGTGCCCACAATCAAATTGCTGGATTTTCATATTTTCAATCAAGGCATTGACTCTCTGCAAATCTTCATCAGACAATGCGCCTTGCAACAAACCATTTTCGCCAATCGTTGTCTTTGCTTTCATAAACAGAGTTTTGCATTTGATTTTAGAAAGAAGGTCACTGTAATCAACAGTGTCATTGAACGAATCGTTATAAAAGGCTTCTCCAAAATGAGGGTCATAATATTGCAGGCCATTAAAGCCTTCTAAAAACTTTTTAGGCCAAAACAAAACTTTCAGATTTTTGTCGGGATGTTTGGTTCGGTATTTCAATGCAAAACCACTCAGTTTTTCTCTGACAGTTTCTCTGGATTCATCGGGAAAGAAATTCCAGCAATACTGATTCTTGAAATA
>JAFXGP010000112.1 GCA_017521195.1 Lachnospiraceae bacterium | reverse complement strand
TGTACGAACGTCTGCGAACATCTGCGCTCTGTTTGTAAGCAACTTCATAAAGAGCATTCCCATACCGTTGAGAACGTCGTTCTCGGTTGCGAGTATATATGGCTCTCTTGCTCCGTTCCAGTCGAAGGAAGTATTTAAGATTGCTTCTGGGAAGTCACAGTTAGGATAGAAGTCTGTCCACTGTCTCTGACCCTGGAAACCAGCTGCGATAGCATTGTGGCCAACCATTTCTTCTTCGCATCCTTCTGGAAGAGTCTTGCAGCCGTTCATCATTTCCTGAATGATAACTGCCATCTTAACTACGAATTCAAACTGTTCTTCTGCTTTTTCAGGGCTGTTTTTAACGAAATCAGGGTTCTTATCGAAACCGATAACACATTTTTCTTTTGCCCATGCAAGAGCTTTCTGGTATTCAGCTTCATCATAAATACCTTCTGTCATACGACGGATGATTTCAACTTCGTCAACAGATTCTACTCTTAAGCCCAAGTAGCTTTCCATGAAATCAGAATCAATGATAGATCCGCCGATACCCATACAGATGGAACCGATCTGTAAGTAAGATTTACCTTTCATAGTAGCAACTGCTACAGCTGCACGAGCAAATCTTAAGATTTTTTCTTCTACGTCTGCAGGAATTGTTGTGTCATCTAAATCCTGAACTTCATGTCCGTAGATACCGAATGCCGGAAGACCTTTCTGTGCATGTGTGGCAAGAACGGATGCTAAGTATACAGCACCTGGTCTTTCTGTTCCGTTGAATCCCCAAACTGCTTTGATAGTTGTTGGATCCATATCCATTGTTTCAGAACCGTAGCACCAGCATGGTGTAACAGTAAGAGTAGCAGCTACTCCTTCTCTTCTGAATTTTTCTTCACATGCTGCAGCTTCTGCAACACGTCCGATTGTTGTATCAGCGATAACAACTTTAACTGGTTCACCGTTAGAATATTTTACATTTTCTTCGATGAGTTTTTTTGCACGAAGAGCCATTCCCATAGTCTGGTCTTCCAAACCTTCACGTACTTTTAATGGTCCTCTACGTCCGTCGATTGTTGGTCTGATACCGATTACTGGGTATCCTCCGATTAATCTGCTCTCTGCCATGATAATCAGTCCTCCTTATAATATCTTTCTTATACGCCCAAGGGCGATATCGTATGGAAATATTATAATATTTGAGTTTTTAAAACAAAAGTGTTATACTATAAAAAAACTGTACAATATTCACTTTTTTGTGCTGAAAGGATTTCTTATTATGAAATATATTGATTATCAGGAGCGAACTCCCCAGGGTAGCTTTAATTTCCCTATTGCTTACTATCATCAAAATCCTCACAGTCCCAGATACGAAATGCAGTATCACTGGCATACACAATATGAACTGATACATATTATTTCCGGTTCTTTCCACCTGAATCTGGAAAAAACCAACAAAGAATATCATGCCGGGGATGTGATTTTTATATCCAGTGGTATGTTCCACGGAGGCACTCCTGTTGATTGCGTTTATGAATGTGTTGTTTTCGATCTTCAGATTCTGTTAAAGGATAACCATGCCTGTACCAAAATCATCCGCGATATTATCGAGCGAAAAATTACCATACACACCTTTTTATCCGAAAAAAGTTCAAAAATCACACCTTTAATTACAGATTTGTGTAATGCTTTAGCCAGTAAGAAAAAAGGGTATGAATTTATGGTCCAGGGATATTTGTATCAGTTGCTTGGTATTATTATTAATGAACATCTTTATGAAGAGTACAAATTTGAAAACGTGACATCCGAAAGACTGGCTTCCATGAAGAATGTATTACTGTACATCTCGGACAATTACAATAACAATATTTCTTTAGAGACTCTTTCTAAAATTGCAGGTATGAACCCCAAATACTTCTGCCGTTATTTTAGAAGTATTACCGAAAGGACACCTATTGACTATCTGAATTATTATAGAATTGAATGTGCTTGTGAAATGTTGTCCACCAAAGATATTACCATCAAAGAAGTGGCTATTTCTTGTGGTTTCAATGACGAAAGTTACTTCATAAAAACCTTTCATAAATACAAAGGCATCACCCCTAAGCAATTTATGAAGTCAAAATTTTAATGTACATAGGTCAATATTTTGATACAACTATTTTCACTCTTCTATATTTTGTGTTTATCACTCCGCGACACCCGGATTACACTTTTTTATCACTGTGTTCCGATGCTGTCACGGAGTTTTTTTATTTGTGAAGATATTTCTCTTTTGTGGCCATACCGCCTCGTATATGGCGCTGCGATTTATTGACATTAAGAACCTTTCTGGCACTCTGTGCCAAGGCAGGATTTAATTGTTCCAGGCGTTCTGTTGTATCTTTATGTACCGTAGACTTACTAATCCCAAAATGTTTGGCCGCCTGCCGTACAGTAGCATTGTTATCAATAATGTAATGGGCGATTAAAAGCACCCTTTCTTCGATATATTCTTTCAAAAAAATCCCCTGCATTATGTGTTTTTACATTGTATGCAGAGGATAAATCATATATGTTTTATTTTAATTTTCTTTTAATAGTATCTCGCCAAATCTCCGGATGGAACAACATCAACAGTGGGAATAATTCCAAACGTCCTGCCAGCATATCAAATATCATCACCAGTTTAGAAAAATCACTAAAATGACCAAAGTTAGCAGTTGGCCCTACCATTTCCAGCCCCGGACCAATATTATTAAAGGTAGCCGCAACTGCCGTAAAAACAGAGATTAAATCAATATTTTCAAAAGTCAGGCAGAATACGGAAACCACAAAAATAATCATGTAGGTAATAAAATATACATTGGCTGAACGTACCACTTCATGTTCTATAGGTTTGTCGTCCATTTTAATCTTCACAATACTCTTCGGATGTGTGTAAGAAGTCAATTCTTTAAAAATAGTTTTGATTAATATAATCAATCGCGACACCTTTAATCCACCGCCGGTACTTCCGGCACATGCCCCGATAAACATGAGTAATACCAACGTGCTTTTACTGGTAGCAGACCACAAGTTGAAGTCCGCAGTAGCAAAACCGGTGGTAGTAATAATAGAAGCAACCTGAAAGAAGGAGTCTCTCACAGCATCCCCAAGTGTGGGATAAAACTGCATCAAGTCTGTAAAAATCACAAATACTGAAAGTAAAATAATGGTAAAATACCATCTGACTTCTTCTATCTTAAATGCTTTCTTTGCATTCCGGAATAGAATTAAATAATAAGCATTAAAGTTTACACCAAACAAAAGCATAAAAATAGTAATTACCCACTGAATGTATGGGGAATAACTTGCTATACTGTCATTTTTTATACCAAATCCTCCGGTTCCCGCAGTACCAAACACTGTGGTAAGTGCATCGAAAACCGGCATTTTCCCGCAAATCAGTAATAGAAACATAAGAATCCCTAAGCCAATATAAATCATATACAATATTCTGGCTGTAGAGCGGATTTTAGGAACTAATTTCCCTACTGAAGGTCCCGGTGATTCCGCTTTCATAAGGTTGATATTGGAACCGCCGCTCATGGGAATTACCGCTAACAAAAAAACAAGAACTCCCATTCCTCCTACCCAGTGGGTAAAATCTCTCCACATCAGTGAACTTCGGGAAAGCGCCTCCACATCTGACAAAATACTGGAACCTGTTGTAGTAAATCCGGATGCCGTTTCAAATAAAGCATCTATAAAGTGGGGAATTTCTCCTGTTAACACAAAAGGAAATGCTCCTGAAATACTAAGTACAATCCAGCTTAAAGCCGTTGCCACACACCCTTCTTTTAGATAAAAAACATGGTCCTCCGGTTTTCTTAATGTCATCATAAAACCTAACACTAAACAGGAAAAGGCGATTATGACATATGCAGTAAATGTATCTTCTCCATACACTAGTGCAGTAATCAATGGCAATACTAAAAATAAAGCCTGTAATTTCAGAATATTTCCCAAGATATAACGGATCATAGATGTATTCATAACAACTCTCCTATCTTAAGATATCTTCAATCTCATCAAAACCATGATGAGTTGTTACTATCATAACAGTGTCACCAACTTGAATGGAATCCTGTCCGCTTGGTAAAATAATCTGTCCGTTACGATTAATAAAGGCCACCAGAACCTGTTCCTTAAGTTTCAGATTCATCAAAGGAATATCCGTTACTCTGGAAGCTTCATCTATACTAAACTCGATAGCTTCTACACGTCCATCAAACAAATGATACAAAGTTTCTATATTGCTGTCGATAGAAGCTCTTTTAGCACGCACATACGCAATGATAGATTCCGAAGTAATCAATCGCGGATAAATAACGCTTCCTAAATTCAGTTCTGCAATTACATTTTTAAATGCCAATCGATTAATCTTAGTAATAACCTTAGCATCGGAAAGCTGACGTGCGTGCAGGGTTAACATAATATTTTCTTCATCTAATCCCGTCAATGGTACAAAGGATTCTACAGCATCAATACCTTCTTCTTTTAATAATTCTGCATCAGTTCCATCTCCGTTAATAATAATTGCTTTAGGCAAAAGAACGCTTAATTCTTCACAACGTTTTCGATCCTGCTCAATAATTTTTACAGATATTCCCATATGCAACAATCTGCTGGCAAGATAAAATGCTGCCTTTCCACCACCAATAATCATCGTATTTTTTACTTTGGTACTTTTAATAGAAATATTCTGCATAAAATTTTTAATAGTAGCTCGCTGAGCAACAAAAGAAATAACATCTCCTGCTCTCATTTCTGACATACCGGATGGAATCTCCACCTTTCCATCACGTTCAATGCCGCAAACCAATACTCTGTTTGGTACTTTAGAAGAAAGCTGAGCAAGTGTAATGCCATCCAAAATATTTCCTTCCGGAATCTTAAATTGAATCAATTCGGCTTGTCCATGAGCAAAAGGACTCACTTTCAATGCTGTAGGTAAATACAGAATTCTGGCCATTTCCAATGCCGCTTCCATTTCCGGATTGATAATCATAGCAAGTCCCAATTTTTCCCTCAAATAACCAATTTCCCGGCTGTAATCAGGGGTACGTACTCTGGCAATGGCTGCACAGTCAGCCACCTGTTTTGCAATAGTACAGCATAAAAGATTTAATTCATCAGAGCCGGTAACTGCAATCAAAAGATCCGTGCTTTCAATTCCCGCTTCCATCTGCACACTATAGCTGGCACCATTTCCTTCCACGCCCATTATATCATAAAGATTAGTAAGCTCTTCTATTTTGGAAATGTTAGTATCTATCACAGTAACATCATGACCTTCCATTACCAACTGCTCCACCAAGGTGGCGCCTACTTTTCCACAACCTACAACAATAATTTTTAACCCCATAGGCTGTTCATTTTTTCGTTTGAACATAACGTCCTCCAAATTTTTAAATATGCTAATGGGATTATACCACTTTGCTATCATAAATGCCAAGATAATTCCATCAATACATTTATTTCATATCCCATTTCTCAAATTTCATAAATATAAAATAACTCAAATCGTGAAATCGTGTTATAATGATAATCAACGAAAGCATAGATTAAACCGCGGAATATATTTCTAATGGGATAATAAAGTTTTCGTCAAAGACAGAAAGGCTTGAATTATGAAAAGAAAGTTTCCTTCTAAACTGTCTACCACGCAGACAGTTATGTTTAGTTTTTTCTTAGCAATATTAGTAGGCAGCATACTGCTGGCTTTGCCTGTCAGTTCCGCCACAAACGAAGCCATTCCATATATTGATGCATTATTCACAGCAACCACATCTGTATGTGTAACCGGACTTGTAACCTTACCAACTGTATCCACATGGAGTACTTTCGGCCAGATTATCATATTGATTTTGATTCAAATCGGTGGTCTTGGCATCATTACAATTATGTTCGGACTGCTGATTGGATTACACAGAAAAATTGGAATCGGAGACCGAATCCTTATACAGGACGCCTTCAACCTTAATACCTTATCCGGTCTGGTAAAATTTGTAAAAAAAGTACTTATCGGAACCCTTATTGTTGAAGGCATGGGAGCCCTTCTTTACATGACGGTATTTGTTCCTGAATTCGGTTCTAAAGGAATATGGATATCTATATTTAACTCAGTATCTGCTTTTTGCAATGCCGGAATTGATATCTTATCAGAAGATAGTTTATGTGCATATGCCTTAAATCCTATTATAAATATAACAACCTGCTCTTTAATTATACTTGGCGGTCTCGGATATATTGTCTGGTGGGATTTGCTTCAGGTATTAAAAAAAATAAAACATCAAAAATGGAAATGTTTCAACAGTCTGACGCTTCACAGCAAGATTGCTCTTTCCGCAACCGGTATTCTTATCCTGTCCGGAACATTCCTGTTCTTTATATTCGAATACAACAATCCGCTTACCATCGCAGATTACTCGTTTTTCGACAAATTACAGGCTTCTTTCTTTCAATCCGTAACCACAAGAACGGCAGGATTTGCAACCGTCCCTCAGCAAAACCTGACAAATGCCTCTGCATTTGTTTCCCTGCTTTTGATGTTTATCGGAGGTTCTCCTGTAGGAACGGCCGGCGGAGTCAAAACCGTTACCATTGTAGTGTTACTCACCTCTGCATTGGCAACTATCAAAAACAACGACAATGTGGTTCTTTTTCACAGAACCATCTCAAAACAAGCCATCAGCAAAGCTGTTGCGGTAACCAGTGTATCCTTCATGGTTATGTTTACTTCAACCATATTGCTGTCTGCAGTTACCGATGCCAATGCTCTTGATATCGTATATGAAACAATGAGTGCCACTGCCACCGTTGGTCTTACCAGAAACTTAACTTCCTCCTTAAATCTATGGGGAAAAATCATCATCATTATCACCATGTATCTGGGACGCGTAGGACCAATCTCCCTATTACTGGCATTTAATACCAAAAGGAAGAATAGAAATATCATCAAAAATCCAACAGAAGAAATAAGTATCGGATAATATACAGAGAAAGGAAATAAAATAATGAGTGCAAAAAAATCCTATGCAGTTTTAGGACTTGGAAGATATGGAATCGCTGTAGCAAAAGAACTTGTAGAAAATGGTGCCGAAGTTTTAGCCGTTGACATTCATGAAGATATTGTAAATGATGCCATTGCCGAAATCCCTTTTTGCAAATGTGCCGATGTCACTGACGAAGAGGTTATCAAGCAGCTTGGTATTGCCAATATGGATGTTGTAATCATAGCCATGGCAACTAATCTGGAAGCCAGCGTTATGGCAACCATGCTGTGCAAAGAGGTAGGTGTTCCAACCGTAATCGCCAAATGTTCCAACGAAATGAACTGTAAAATCTTAAGTAAAGTCGGCGCAGATCATGTAGTGTTCCCTGAACGCGAATCCGGCACCAGATTAGCTAAAAATCTTCTCAGTCATGGTTTTATTGATATCATGGAATTATCTAAAGATGTTTCTATGATAGAGCTTGATGTCAGAGATGAGTGGGTAGGAAAAACTCTGCTAGAACTGAACCTCAGACAAAAATATTCCATAAACGTTGTTGCGATTATCCAAAATAATAACGTCTGCGCTAATATTGATCCAAAACAACCTTTGGAAAAATCAATGAAGCTCATCGTTATTGCCAATGCATCCAAACTAAACAAATTAAAATAAAGGCGGCGCCATATAAGGCGCCGTTTTTATTAATTCTTATAATTCACAGTTATTTACTGTTCTTGGGAAAGGAATTACGTCACGGATGTTGCTCATACCTGTTAAGTACATTACGCAGCGTTCAAATCCAAGACCGAATCCTGCATGACGTGCAGAACCATATCTTCTAAGATCAAGATAGAATCCATAGTCTTCTTTGTTAAGTCCAAGTTCATCCATTCTTGCTTCCAATAATTCCAGATTATCTTCTCTCTGGCTTCCTCCGATGATTTCACCGATACCCGGAACTAAACAATCCATAGCAGCTACTGTTTTTCCGTCTTCATTGAGCTTCATATAGAAAGCTTTGATTTCCTTTGGATAATCGGTTACGAATACAGGACGTTTAAATTCTTTTTCTGTTAAGAATCTTTCGTGTTCTGTCTGTAAATCACATCCCCAGTATACTTTATAATCAAATTCGTCATTGTGTTTTTCCAAAATCTTGATAGCATCTGTGTAAGTCACATGACCAAAATCAGAATTTACTACATGATTTAATCTTTCAATTAAGCCTTTATCTACGAACTGGTTGAAGAAGCTCATTTCTTCCGGTGCATTTTCCAATACATAACGGATTACATATTTAATCATGGATTCTGCCAACATCATATCGTCTTTTAAGTCTGCAAAACACATTTCAGGCTCAATCATCCAGAATTCTGCCGCATGACGTGTTGTGTTAGAGTTTTCCGCACGGAATGTAGGTCCGAAAGTATAGATATTCTTAAATGCAAACGCATAAGTTTCGCCGTTTAACTGACCACTTACGGTAAGATTTGCAGGTTTCCCGAAGAAATCCTGAGAGAAATCTACTTTACCGTCTTCTGTTTTAGGAACCTCATTTAAATCAAGAGTTGTTACCTGGAACATCTCTCCTGCACCTTCACAGTCACTTCCTGTAATAAGTGGTGTGTTTACATATACAAATTCTCTTTCCTGGAAGAATTTGTGAATTGCATATGCTGCCATGGAACGAACACGGAATACTGCCTGGAATGTGTTTGTTCTGGCACGAAGGTGGGAAATAGTACGAAGATATTCAAAGCTATGACGTTTTTTCTGTAACGGATAATCTGCTGTGGATGTACCTTCCACAAATACTTCTTCTGCCTGCATTTCAAATGGCTGTTTTGCATTTGGTGTAGCAACAATAGTACCGGTTACGATAACTGCTGCACCTACGTTTAATTTTGCAATTTCTTCAAAGTTGTTAATTTTATCCGCTGAGTACACTACCTGTAAGGTTTCAAAAAATGTTCCGTCATTCACTACTAAGAATCCGAAAGTCTTAGAGTCACGGTTTCCTCTTACCCAACCGCCTACAGTTATTTTTTTATCAATATAACTTTCACGGTTTCTATACAATTCTTTTACACTTGTCAATTCCATATTAGCCTCCTCAAATCTTTTGTATCTTTTCTGTCATCCCTTTTTCACGAATGCCATTATGCTCTAATTTATTCTGTTATTTCAGGTACTTCTGTAATTGTAGCATTTTCCATCAAAAAATCCACTACTTTATTTAAAAGTAAGCTATCTTTGTATTTATTCATGTCCACCGCTGCTTTGAAATCATCTATGCTTGGATAACCGTATGCCGCATAATCATTTTCTATCGCCGCTTCCACATCTTCTTCCGTAACTACAATATTTTCATCTTTTGCAATTTTAAGGCAAACCAAAGCCTGCACTGCAGACTCCTCTGCTGCCGCAACTGTTTCTGCCTCAAACCCTTCCTCATCCAGGCCATACATTGCACTTACATAACTCATCAAATCCATACCATATGAAGAAGCTTCATAAGTCATATTATTAATGTTAATCTGATAGAATTTATCCACCAACTCCTGAGGTCTTCCTGATACAGTAGCATTCTCAGTTGCCAATGTTAACAACTGTGTCTGCACTTCCTGTAAAGCATATGCCTTTTCGTTTTCTTCCATAGCCTTCTTCAAATATGCATGATATTCTTCTGTTGTAGATACATTTTCAATACCAAGACCGGCTACAAAATCATCATTAAATTCCGGTTTGATTTCTTTAGAGATACTATTTACAGTTACCATAAACACAACTTCAGCTCCGGCAAGATCCGCTGCCCCATAGTTTTCCGGAAAAGTTAATTCCAAATCTACAGTTTCCCCAACCTTCACTCCTACGAGACCTTCTTCAAATCCGGGAATAAAAGAACCGGAACCAATTCCCAAATCATAACCTTCAGCCGTTCCGCCGTCAAAAGCCACACCATCTTTTTTACCAACGTAATCGATATTGGCTACATCTCCGTTTTCTACCACATCACGGTCTGTTATTTCTTCCTTTTCGCCCGGAGTCATGGCCAGCAAATATTCAATGTAACTATCTACCTCTTCATCAGTAATAGTCTGCCGGTTATTCACCGCCTGAAGTCCTTTGTACTCTCCCAAAGTAACATATTCATCTGCATTAATCTCTTCAAAATATATTTCTTTGACTTCTTCTGTATTCTCTTCCTTCTGATTGGAACAGCCGATCAGCTGCAAGCCGATCAAACCTGCCACCAATACTTTTGCAATTTTTCTTTTCATAAAACTCCTCACATTTTCAAAAGCCATTTCATATACGTTTATACAAAACAGCTTCCATCCAATTAAATAATAACTATTCTGTTATATCACATTTATTTGTTTATAGCAAGGGTGACAACATGCGGGAAATCCTTTCTTTTATGCGATTTAATAAATTGGAGGAATTATATTCCTGCCATGTCAATTCTTTACAGTTCAACTTATCCTTTTCAAAAATATTACACATTTCCGCCACCTCATCCTTTCCGTAAACAATGGCATTAATTTCATAATTAAGCCGGAAACTGCGGATGTCCATATTGGCAGTTCCATAGCAATATACATCCTCATCCATAACAATCCCTTTTGCATGTAAAAAACCTTTTTGGTAAATATAAACCTTAGCCCCCATTTGAAGCAGCTCCCCGGCATAATACAAGGTTGCCCAATAAACAAACATATGGTCCGGTTTACAAGGAATCATCAGTTCCACTGTTTTCCCCGAAAGCAACGCCACCTTTAAAGCATTTAACACAACACTGTCAGGAATAAAATAGGGGGTCTGAATCCGGATTCTGTCGTTTGCCTTGCTGATGCACCTTAAATATACATTACGGATAAACGGGGTAGTAGAGACAGGTCCACTGGTTATCATCTGTACTCCGCTTCCGCCGACACCGCCTTTTAACACTTTACCCTCTGTTTTTTCTCCCCAGTCTTCCCAAAATACATTACGCAGAGAATTTACAGCACTTCCCACAATTCTAAAATGGGTATCACGCCAGAATCCAAATCTCCCATCCAATCCCAGATACTCTTTTCCTACGTTATAACCTCCTATATAACCAATGTATTTATCAATCACAACTATTTTTCTGTGATTCCGGTAATTAAATCCGCTTATTAGAGCAAAAACAGGTGGCCAAAAACTGTGTTTAAAAGCTTTTACCTGTATACCATTTCTCTTCATTTTTCGCCATATTCCCCGATTTACCTTACGGCTTCCCAATCCGTCATACAATACTTTTACAACAACTCCTTCTGCCGCTTTTTTATACAAAAGTTCCCGAAGATTACCAAACAAAAAATCTTCTTTAAAAATATAATACTGAATCAAAATTTCTTTTTTAGCACCCTGTATATCTGCAAACAGATTTTCAAACTTCTTTTCCCCGGTAGTTAAAATATCTACATGATTATCTTCCGTCAGATTCCCACCCATATCTTCCTTTTCCATAGTTTTTTTCTTAGCAATACTCTGTCCCGTCAGCAGATAGAGAATAAAACCGGCAATGGGTAAATTCAGCATCAACAGTATCCATGCCCATGTACTTTCTGTTTCTTTTCTTTGCACAAAAACTAAATGAATAATAAGTCCAATATTGATAATTCTAAAAAGATTTTTTATATTCTCCACAAATCTAAAATCCCTTCTTGATTCCTATGTCTTTTATTACACTGTAATTACCTGTAACTTTTGTAATATTTCTTATAGATATACCCACGATTTGCTTGCGCAAACCAAAAACCCATGTTAAAATGTTTGCAATTGGTTAAAAATGTAATAATAAGGAGGAACGAAACGTGAAGACTGGTACAATCGTACTTATCATCGTTTTACTCGTTTTAATTGCAGCCGTAGTTGCTTTATACTTCGTAGGCAAAAAAGCCCAGAAGAAACAGGCAGAACAACAGCAGCAGATCGAAGCAATGAAACAGACTGTTTCCATGCTTATCATCGATAAAAAACGAATGAAAATGAAAGACGCAGGTCTCCCGCAGCAGGTAATGGAATCTGCTAACAGATTTGCGAAAAACACAAAATTACCTGTAGTAAAAGCTAAAATCGGACCACAGATTATGACTTTAATTGCTGATGAAAAGATTTTTGACAGCATTCCTGTGAAAAAGGAAGTTAAAGCGACTGTAAGTGGTATCTACATTACAGCAGTAAAAGGACTTCATGGTAAAACTGCACCGGTAGAACAGAAAAAGAAAAGCTGGTGGAAACGTACTGTGGAAGCGGCTCAGGAAAAAGCAGGTGCTAAATCCGTTAAATAAAATAATGAAGACAAAAGAAAAGCAAGTGTCGTATAAATGGCACTTGCTTTTTTACGTTATTAATTTCTCAAAGAAAAAGCTTCTCCGTCCTTAGAACGGATATCTATCTTAATCTTACAATCTGCCAGATGTTCATAATTCACATCCATAGCATAATCTACATTTACTACTATTCTTTTTTCTTCCTCGTCAAAACTAACATTAGAAGCTTCCAGTCCGATTACAATACTTCCAAACGGAGTTCTGTAATCTGTCAGGGTTTTCTTATTTTCCAGAAAATCCATAGTCACATTAATAGGACCTTTTTTGTTAAGATGCATTTCTCCTTTTTTGAATTTGATCATGCTCTTTACCGGCTCTTCCATGCCTTCTATAATTTCATCAAACAAAATATAATGGGTATTATTTTTATTATAATATTCTCCCATCTGAATACTCTCTATTTTTTCACCATCCTGACCATTTTCAAACTGAATCCCACGGATGGATATCATAACCTCTTTTGTCATTCTTAATACTCCTCAATATTAATCTGTTTTACCGACAAGACTCCATATTTAAAAATCGTATTAGCAAAATGTTGGAATTTCTCAGCCCCGTCACTTACAAAAAATTGATACTGATTGGTTCCCAGTGCCGGTTTTATATCCTGCAACATATTTTTTTCTTCTAAAAGTCTCTTCAATTCTATTGCGGTTTCATAAGCCGGGTTTACCAGTGTTACTTTCTCTCCCATAACTCTTCCCACTGTACTTCTTATCAAAGGATAATGAGTACATCCAAGAATCAGGGTATCAATTCCGGAATCTATAAGCACACTCAAATAACGCTGGGCTATTTCGTCTGTTACAGGATCTTCCAACAATCCCTCTTCCACTAATGGCACAAACAACGGACAAGCCTTCCCTAAAACTTCTGCATCTTCCTTCAAATTTTTTATGTACTGAGTATAAATCTGGCTACTGATGGTTCCTTCCGTAGCAATTACACCAATTTTACCATTTTCAGTGGCTCTTGCCGCAGTTACGGCTCCCGGTTTTACCACTCCGATAATGGGAATATCTATTTCTCTCTCAATTTGCTCCAAAGCATATGCACTGGCTGTATTACATGCAATTACAATAGCCTTCACATTTTGGGTTCTTAAAAAACGTACAATCTGTCTGGAATATTTGGTAACGGTCTCCTTTGATTTACTTCCATACGGTACTCTGGCTGTATCCCCGAAATACACAATTCTCTCATTAGGAATCTGTCGCATAATTTCCCTTGCTACAGTCAAACCACCTACTCCGGAATCAAATACACCAATGGGCAAATCTTTCAAATTCATTTCTCCCATAAAAACACACTGCTCCCATCTGTTCTATTTCCTGTTATCCTGTCTTACTTTTAATAATTCCAGGATTTTACTACTAATTACAAGTTCTCCCTTATCTGCTTCCAATATGGTAAAAAAATCTTCCCTAGGATCTTTTTCTTTCCCGAACACTTCATAACTTTCTTCTACCAGACTAAACTGAGGATACAGCACTCCCCAAAAAGCAAATGTCATCAGACTAAGGAGAATTCCTTGTTTTATGGTTTCCATTTTATAATCCTTTCCATACTCATATTCTTCCTATATCCGAATCAAAAACATTTTCTCATCAGATTATATGCTTAAAGTATGGTCAGACAATAAAACTTTATTCATTGATAAAAATACTTTTTATGCTCTTTTTTCACGATCAATACGGATTTGATTTAAAACTGCAATTTCCTGATTATCAATGTGTGCTTCAATCGCAGCCAATGCTTTCTCTTTATCTCCGCTGATAATTCCGTCGCAGATTTCTTTATGTTCCTGTACCAGGCGATTGTGCTGAGTACTGTCTTTTATATATTCAAAACGGTAACGATACATCTGCTCTGCCAGATTATTTACCATCTGGGAAAGTCGTATATTTCTGGTTGCCGCCACAATAATATCATGAAATGCCACATCTGTTTTGGCAATCATGGAAAAATCCCCGGTTTTCACTGCGTCTTCAAAATCCATGCAAGCATTCTGAAGCTGCTCTTTTTCTTCTTCCGTAATCCTCTCACATGCCAGTTCTACAGACAAATTATCCAAAACTTTTCGCACTTCCAGAACATCCTTCATGCTCTTTTCCGTAATCTGTGCAACTTCCGCACCACGTCTTGGAATCATGGTTACCAAGCCTTCCAATTCCAGTTTACGAATCGCTTCTCTGATAGGAGTACGACTTACTCCCAATTTATTAGCAAGATGAATTTCCATCAAACGTTCTCCGGGTTTTAATTCTCCCGTTAAAATCCCCTGACGCAATGTCTTAAACACTACATCCCTAAGAGGTAAATATTCATCCATATCTTGTTGAAAAATACTTCCCATCGCAATTTTCCTTCTTTTCTTTCTATTTTAATCCTATACCTGTATCTGTGTTTCTTTTGCAAATACAGTTACAAAGCTTTGTTTTACCAATCCGCTTTCTCTCACCTTTTCCAAAGCATTCTTGGCTGCTTCTTCATCTTTGAAGATTGCAAATACGGTTGGACCGCTTCCGCTCATTAATGAATTCTCTGCTCCGGCATCCTTTAATAACTGCTTTATTTGAGAAATTACCGGATATTTCGTTTCCGTAACGGTTTCCAAAACGTTTTCCATACGTTTGCACACACCATCCAAATCGCCCTGACGTATAGCTTCTGTCATTCCATCAATATCAGGATGATATTTTAATTCATTGGCATGAAGGTTTTCATACACGTATTTAGTAGAAACACTGATTTCCGGTTTTGCTACTACCACAAAACAATCCGGTGCATCAGGAAGTTTTGTTAAAATTTCTCCGATACCTTCACTTAAAGCTGTTCCACCCTCTATACAATAAGGAACATCTGCCCCTATTTTCACACCTATCTGTTTTAATTCATCCATAGATAAGCCCAATTCAAATAAACGATTGATTCCAACTAAAGCTGCTGCCGCATCTGTACTTCCGCCTGCCATTCCTGCTGCAATAGGAATTCTCTTAGTAAGGGTAATTTCTACCCCTTTATCCATCCCGCATTTATCATATAAAAGTTTGGCCGCTTTATAAATCAAATTATTCTCATCCGTAGGAAGTTCCATGGCATCTACCTTTACTACAATCCCCGGCTCATCTTTTTTTACAAAATCTAAGGTGTCATAAATATTCACGGTTTGCATAATCATTTTTACATCGTGATACCCGTTTTCCCTGCGTCTTAAAACATCCAGTCCCAGATTAATCTTCGCCATAGCATTAATACGGATCTTTTCCATAAATAGGCCTCCTTCAAATTGCTTTTTGTATACAATATACATTAAATTGTATTTAATTATATACAATCCATATAGTTTCGTCAAGGCTTGCACTTCTCAATTTCTTTCCGTTTTCAAAAACTTTTCTAATTTTTGCTTATTTTTTATTTTTACTATTAAATATAGTAATTTTAAACCGATATAGATAGTAGATACATATCTTTGTAACCTGCCGTTGAAAATGATTTTCCGGCCAACCCAGCAAATGCAGCAGACAGCATTTTTCAGTGTCTGCAGAATGGAGTCAACTATGAGTGTAAATGGAATTACTAATTATAGTTCCGCATATGGCAACTATGAAACCAAAACTAAAACTGTTACTGAAAAAGAAGAAAACATAACCGCTGAATCAAAAACTGATTCCGGTGTTGTATACGAACCTTCCCAAAAGGAAGCAACTGATAATGCAAAAAAAATATATAAACAGGATACTGCCTTAATTAATAAGTTAAAAGCAGATAGCGAAGCAAGAATTGCACAATTCAAAAGCCTTGTAGAAAAGATTATGTTAGGTCAGGGAAATGCTATCGGAACTGCTGATGATATTTGGAGTTTCTTGAGAACAGGCAATTTTACAGTGGATGCTGCAACTAAAGCTCAGGCTCAGGCTGATATTGCCGAAGATGGTTACTGGGGCGTAGAACAGACTTCTGACCGAATTGTTGATTTTGCAAAAGCTCTTTCCGGAGGCGATCCTGACAAAATCGAGGAATTAAGAGAAGCCTTCGAAAAAGGATTTAAACAGGCCGAAGAAACCTGGGGTGGAGAATTACCTGAAATCTCCAAAAAAACCTATGATGCTGTATTTGAAAAATTTGATGCATGGGCTGCAGAAAGTGCAAAAGCTAACGAAACTGCCATTGTATAATTTTAATTAACTTTTTCTTATACAAATTTCCCCTCTGTCTTAACAGGCAGAGGGGCTTTTTTCACATTTTCTAATTATCCGCACATATTTTTTACTAATAAAATTTTTTGTCCTTTCTGGATTTCATCTCCGGATAATTGATTTATTTCGCGGATGGATTCTCTGGATATGCCATAGTGTTTTCCCACATTCCAGATGTTCTCTTTCTGCGTAGGAATATAAACCACCATTCCGGGAGAATTATTCATCACTTCCTCTTCAAAAGGTTTTACTCTGATATTGCATACCGATAAATTTTCTCCCCACTCTTCTACCATCAAATCCATACATGCAACAATTTTCACTTCAATATTATTCTCATCCAAAATCACTGCCTGACACTGCTCTATTACGGGATTTATTTTCCATTTACATTTTTCACATAAAGTCACATGATTCATTTCATAAGAAAAAGGAATTTCTTTTTTCAGCATCTCATACTTTCTATACTCCGAATCTGTTACGTATAAAACACTCATATTTAAAATTCCTTCTATTTCCAATCCTTCGTTTTTTATTTTAGAATCCTCAACCACAATTCGTCCTGTCACGTGACATATTTGCAAAATTTTTCCACTGGATGCAGGAAGTTTTAAATTATGATTTACCTTTATCCGTCCCTGACATTTATCGCGCATCCGTCTGCATTTCCTTTTACTGTATTCCGGAACAACTTCCATGGAAGTTCCGTAAATATCAGTAACCTGTTCCATATCCCGATTTTCATAAATCCGGATAGGAATCTCTAACACCATTTCTACATCCAAAACCCTGTCTTCTCCATCATAGTCAGGTTTTACCCCAAGGTTTTCATAACCAATTACCGGTGTAATGTCTGCCACCATACAACTATTTGTTCCTGTACATTCAATATTTCCGCTAAATGGTATGATTGTTTCATATGTTTTTAGCTGACTTTCTTCCTCAGCACTTTCGTATAGAATAAAAAGATGAACCTCCCCCTGAATACCGATAGCATCTTCTAAAGGTTTAATCTCCCATTTTCCCAGTTCCAGATTCTTCCATATAACCTCTCCAATGGCAGGAAGAGATGCCGGCAACTCCAAATCTTCTTTAATTCTAAAAATATCTTTCTTATCCACCACAATTACGGATTGAGAATAAGGTTCTTTTTTAACTTCTATTTGTTCTAAATTTTCTACATCCAGTAAAACCTCATTATCTTTAATCTCTCTGGAAGAGATACAGAAATTTACTAATCCTCTTATATTTACCTTTCGTGAATTGATAAGATTACTTCTCAAATCTTCAATATTGGCTGTCACCTGAGGAGTATCCGTAGATTCCATTCCCTCCACTCTCACTTTTTCTTCCCAGGGTATTTCTCCCTGAATACGATACAATTTTCCTTCGTCATCATCTGAAGAATACAATACTTCATAATTCAACTTACCCTTCAGATAAAGGCTTTCCGCGGCAGGACGCATCTCTTCAATTATAACTCTTCCCTTCTCCAACAATATCCTGTCTGCATCCGGATTCCGGTCGCTGATATTTTTGTCCTCCTCCAAAGTAATCTGTGTATTTATTTGACATTTTACATGGTCCATATGTAAATTTGCCTTTTTCAACTCCATAACAAAAACCTCCCTGGCTTCTCTTATACCAATGTATTCGCCCGGGAGGTTGTTTATTCCTATTTTTCTTATATCTATAAAAGATTATCTCTATTTCACGCAACCGATAATGTCTGTAATATTTTCAATCTTATGTTGTTCCATGAATTTTTCAATACCTTCTACCGTTTCTACTGTGGCATATGGATTAATGAAATTCATGGCACCTACAGCAACTCCGGTTGCTCCTGCCATCATAAATTCCAACGCATCTTCTGCATTGGCAATTCCGCCCATACCTATAATCGGAATCTTAACTGCATTGGCCACCTGATATACCATTCTTACCGCCACCGGTTTAATTGCAGGACCACTCATTCCTCCGGTTTTATTTGCCAGAGCAAAGTTTCTTCTGTAAATATCAATTTTCATACCTGTTAACGTATTGATAAGTGAAAGAGCATCTGCTCCCGCACTTTCTGCCGCTCTTGCCATTTCTGTAATATCTGTTACATTAGGGCTAAGTTTCATGATAATTGGCTGTTTTGCATGTTTCTTAATTTCGGAAGTAATGTTGTAAAGGGCATCCGCTTTCTGACCAAAGGCAATAGCTCCTTCTTTTACATTAGGGCAAGATACGTTAATTTCCAACATATCTACATTGGTATCGCCTAATTTTTCCACAACGTCAATATAATCTTCTGTGGTCTTTCCACATACATTAACGATTACACGGGTATCAAACTGCTGTAAAAATTTTAAATCTCTTTCAATAAATACATCAATTCCCGGATTCTGAAGTCCGATTGCATTTAACATACCACCATAAACTTCTGTTACTCTTGGTGTTGGATTTCCCGGCCACGGCACACTTGCCACACCTTTTGTCACTACCGCTCCTAATTTATTTAAATCTACGAATTCTCCATATTCCATACCGGAACCAAACGTGCCGGATGCAGTCATAACAGGATTCTTAAATTCCACACCTGCTATGGTTACTTTTGTATTTTTCATTTTTTATCTCCTATTCTTCAACAGTCACTTTGCATGATTCTTGTTTCTTTTTAGATATCTACATCTTCCGCTAAAAATACCGGCCCGTCTGTACAAATTCTGGCATTGTTTACATGAGAGTGATGATCTTTTTTAGTAGTTTTACATACACAACCAAGACATGCTCCTACACCACATGCCATTCTCTCTTCCAGAGAAATATAAGCAGGAATTCCTTTCTCTGCCGCGTACTTTTTAATAGCACGTAACATCGGCATCGGTCCGCAGGCAAAAATCACTTCTGCATCCAAAGCATTTTCTTCGATGGCATTCATAACATTTCCCTTGGTTCCGATACTGCCGTCTTCTGTGGCAATATATACTTTTGCATATTTTTCTAAATCATCTTTTAAGAAAAGGTTATTATCTCTGTATCCTATAATCGCCTGTTTATCAGCATCCAATTCTTTTGCCAACTGAACAATTGGCGGAACTCCGATACCACCACCCATAAGAAATGCTTTTTTTCCTTTTCCTTCTTCAACAGGGAATCCGTTACCCAAGATTCCCAAAACAGGAACTCTGGTTCCTTCTGTGTAATGGGAGAATTCTTCTGTCCCTTCTCCTGCCACACGATATACAATTCGAAGCATTCCTTCTTCCTTATTTACTTCACAAATACTGATAGGTCTTGGAAGAAGATTACTTTTATCTTCCGGATATACACCAATAAACTGTCCGCATTTTGCACCCTCTGCTAATTCTGTTTTTAACCACATATCAAAGATCCCGGGTGCTAACTGTTTTTGCGCCACTACCGTGGCAATTACTTTTTTCTTCTGTGCCATAACTTCCTCCACTTTTCATTATGCTTCATCATCATAAATTACTTTTCCGTTACATATAGTTTTCTTAATTTTTCCCAACATCATTTTACCAATAAATGGTGAATTTTGGGATTTGGATTGAAATTCTTCTACTCTCCAGAATTCGTTAGGATCGAATATAATAAAATCTGCAGGTCCGTTTTCTTTAATATATCCTGCATCTAAGTTATACATCTTAGCCGGTCCGTAACTCATTCTGTCGATTAAATCTATCATAGGCATATCATTCTTTTCTACCAATTCTCCTACGCCCAAAGCAAATGCTGTTTCCAATCCCAAAATACCACTTGGAGCTTCCGTAATAGCCTTAGCTTTTTCTTCCTCGCTATGAGGGGCATGATCTGTAGCAATGATATCCAAAGTTCCGTCTTTAATAGCTGCAATAATCGCTTCTTTATCTTCTTTTGTTCTAAGAGGCGGATTCATTTTTGCCATAGTTCCGTATTTTATGGCTGCTTCTTCTGTCAGGGTAAAATGATGAGGCGTTGCCTCCCCATGAATATTGGTAAACCCTTCCTGTTTTGCTTTGCGAATCATTTCTGCTGTTTCTTTACAGCTGATATGCTGAATGTTTACTACTGCACCTGTCTTTTTGGCAATTTCAATATCCCTCGCCACCATGGTAACTTCTGCTTCTCTGGGAGAACCGCCAATTCCAAAATGTTCGGAAGCAGCTCCTCGATTAATTCCATTGTTAGCAATCAAATTGGGATCTTCTTCATGCAGGCTGATAGGTACCTGTAATTTAGACAGCCGTGTCATGGCTTCTGTCACAAGAGCTTCATCCAACAACGGAATTCCGTCATCGGTAAATCCTACAGCCCCGTTTTCCAACAGTTTTTCATAATCACATAATTCCTGTCCTTTAAATTCTTTACTGACACTGCAACAGGTTTCTACATGAATATCCGTGGTTTTCCCTTTTTCCAAAACATAAGCCAAAGTTTCTTCATTATCTACAATAGGTTTTGTATTTGCCATAAGTACTACTGTCGTAAATCCTCCTTTGGCCGCTGCCTTTGCGCCGGTTGTAATATCTTCTTTATATAAAAATCCCGGATCCCTGAAATGTACATGTACATCCACTAATCCCGGTGCCACATATAACCCGTCTGCATCAATTACTTCAAGATCTTCGAATAAGGATTCATCTACCAATCCGATGATTCCTTTATATAATTTTTTAATTCTACCGTTTTCAACGAGAATATCCGCATCCCCTTCATATCCGGTGGCCGGATCTAACATATATGCGTTTTTTATCAGCAGCATTTTGTTACCTCTCTTTATTATATTTTTACTGAGGTTAGTATATCATATTTTTTATTGAAAAACTACAGGCAACCCCATTTCCCACACCTGTAATACAATAACCGGATATGACGGCACTTCTTTAATTTTATTTTCTTTTGTCGGTCCCATAAGACAAGTATCTACGTATATGGCATTTTCGGTAGCATACAAATCTTTAATAGAGATAGAATAACCTCCCGTACTTTGTTTTCCATAACCAATAATCAGATATCGATCTTTTCCATCCACATAGGTAAGTTTCATTTCGTTTTCTTTTCTGCTTTCAATCAATAACGCCACTGCTTCAGGAATACATTCTTCACTTACAATTACAAATTCCACCTCCCTCTTTTCCTGTTCTTGAGGAATAATCTTAAACTCACACCCCTGTATTCCCGGAAAAATTAAAATACCTAAGATAAGCACTGATATAATCCATGTATTTTTTATTCTCATTTTTCACCCTGACATTATATAAGTTATCTACAATATATTCGGGAAGTAAGCCTCTTATTACCATTCACCTTTTGAGGTTACCTATATATTTTGCAATATCATATATAAATAACCATAATTTTCTTGTTTTACCCATGATTCTTTTGTATACTGAAGTATAGTTATTCTTATTTTCAGACATAACAATAATACTTTCAAATTAAGAAAGAAGGAAATTATATGATACGATTAATATTAGTAGCCGTTTTTTTAGTTCTTTTCTTAGTATGCAGCATTCCACTCTTAATCGCAGAATGGATTATAGGTCACTTTAACATGGACTTAAAAAACCGTTCTTCCCTGGCTATTGTCAAATGGGCATTTAATGTAATTCTCTTTTTGACCGGCGTACAGGTAACTGTTTTAGGAGAAGAAAATGTTCCCAAAGATCAAGCTGTATTATACGTTGCTAACCACAGAAGCTATTTTGATATCCTCTTAACTTATGTAAGAGTTCCCCGTATCACAGGATATATTTCTAAAATTGAAGTACAACGTATCCCTCTTCTTCGCAACTGGATGCGTAATCTTCATTGTCTGTTCTTAGACCGTAAGGACATCAAGCAAGGGTTACAAACCATCCTTGCCGGAATTGACAAAATGAAATCCGGAATCTCCATGTGTATTTTCCCGGAAGGAACCCGAAACAAAGAAAATGATACCTTCTTACCCTTCCATGGCGGCAGTTTTAAATTAGCTGAAAAATCCGGTTGTCCCATTATTCCTATTGCGTTAAATAATGTGGCGGATATTTTTGAAGATCATTCTCCTAAAATCAAGAAAACTCATGTAGTTATTGAATATGGTGAACCTATTTATCCGAATCAGTTAGACAAAGAAACCAAAAAAAATCTGGCCGGTTATGTGTCCGACCAGATTAAAAATATGTATTTTAAAAACAAAGCTCTTGTTTAAGAATATTTCTTTACAAACCAGGATACAATATCTGCAAACCCCATGCCGTGAGATGCTTTCAAAAGAATAGTATCTTGCGGCATTATTATTTGCTCCAATTGAGAATAGATGTCTTCCTTATTTTCCAAATACATCACAGATGCACTCTCACCTTTATTTTTCATAGCACCTTCATAAATATTTTTTGCCAGATTCCCCACGCAAATTAAGAGGTCTACTTTGCCCCCGGTATATTCTCCTACCTCATAATGAAGTTTTTCTTCTTCTTCTCCCAATTCAAACATATCTCCCAACACTGCCACTCTTCTTTTATTGGCAGACTGCAAAAGATCAATCGCTGCTTTCATAGACACAGGATTAGCATTGTAACAATCATCAATCAATACAAAATCCTGAAGAGGCATAATATTACTTCTTCCGCTGACAGCACTCACTTTTTTCATTCCCGCTTTGATTTCTTCTGATGTTAAACCAAGCATATTGGCAACTGCAGATGCAGCCAGAGCATTCAACACCATATGTTCTCCCGGAAGAGGCACCACAACTCCCGAAATATCTACCTTTCCGCATATATCTGCCACACTGCCTAACAATCCTTTGGACATCTCATTCGTAGCATACACGTCATTTTTCATATCTCTTCCAAAAGTTATCAATTTATCTTGCCATTTTTCTTTTAAGGTGATTAATTTATCATCATCTCCATTTACAAAAATCATGCCTTCCGGATTCATAAAATCAAAGATTTCTGTCTTTGCCTTTAATACACCATCACGATCTCCCAAAAATTCCAGATGACACTGGCCAATATTTGTCAACATACAAATATCCGGTTTCGCAATTTCACTCAATCTGTGCATTTCTCCAAAATCACTGATTCCCATTTCCAAAACTGCAATTTCATGTTCTTCCCGTAACTGCAATACTGTTAACGGAAGACCTACTTCGTTATTAAAATTCCCTTGAGTTTTCCACACATTATATTTGGCAGAAAGTACACCTGCCACAAATTCCTTTGTACTGGTCTTTCCAACACTGCCGGTAATACCAATCACCTTAAGTTCTAACTGTTGTCTGTAAAAAGCCGCCAATTTTTTCAACGCCACAAAACTATCTTTTACCAGGATACAGGGACCGCTAAGTGTTTGCGGAAGTTCCTCACAGATAACAGCCATGGCACCTTTTTCAAACACAGACGGAATAAATTTATGTCCATCCACTTTTTCACCTCTGGTGGCAATAAACACATAATTTTCCTGTAAAAGGCGTGAATCTAAAACCACACCTTCGGCTTCTTCCTTACAGTTTTTCATGAATTCTTTTCCATACAACGTACCATCACAGGCTTTTACTATATTTTCAACAGTTAAATTCTTCATTCTATCAGTCTCCATTATCGGGATTATCTTAAAGCTGCTGCAATAATCATTTCACATAATTCATTAAAAGAGATTCCTGCAGCTGCGGCTTCCTGGGGAAGCAAAGAAGTCGGTGTCATCCCCGGCAAAGTATTTGCTTCCAAACAGAATATTTCTTCCTTTTCATTCATCATAAAATCCATGCGGGCATAATTTTTTAATCGCAATATCTGAAATGCTTTCTCAGCATAATGCTGCATTTCTTTTGTCTTTTCTTCACTAATCAATGCAGGACATGTTTCTACAGCACTACCTGCCTGATATTTATTTTTATAATCATAAAAACCTTGCAGCGGAGCAATTTCGATTACGGGCAATGCTTTTCCGTCCATGACACCTACAGAAAACTCTCTGCCTTTTATGTATTGCTCAATTACTACTTCTTCATCATATAAAAAGGCTTCCTCTTTCGCCTTTTCATATTCTTCTTCATTTGTTGCCATAGCAACACCTACGCTGGAGCCACCACAGCATGCTTTTACTACACACGGAATAGGTACTTCTCTTTTATCCTCTTCCCTTTTCTTTAACTTAATTCCTGCCGGTGTAGGAATTCCAAATAAGGCAAACATATCCTTGGTAAGCCCTTTGTCCATACAAATTGCACTGCTCAAATAGTCAGTTCCTGTATAACGTACACCCATCAAATCCAAGGCCGCCTGTACTTTTCCGTTTTCTCCATTTTCTCCATGAAGAGCTAAAAAAGCAACATCTGCTTCCTGACAAAGTGTAACCACATTAGGACCGAAGAAATTTCTTCCTCCGTCTTTTCTCAGTTTCTTAACTGCTTCCAAATCCGGATTTTTCTCTGTAACTGCACCAACTGCAGCTGCCCAGTCTATCTCTTTTTCAAAGATGCCCTCAATCTCACCTTCATATCCCAAATATACATCCAACATAATGACCTGATGCCCATTCTGCTTCAATGCTTTATATACCATACTTCCCGAACTGAAAGAAACATCTCGTTCCGTACTTAATCCGCCTGCCAAAACTACAATTTTCATATTGGGTCTCCTTCTAATTTATAACTTCGTACTTTGTAATAACAAATAAAACAAACCTATATTTTCAGAATTTATTTTCTCTTCATCATTAATCGCATTTCCGGTACCAAAACCATCCACATAACAAATATTATAAGGGTTTCTTCCCAGAAAATAATCCAGATAATTCTTCTGCAAGGTACTATACTCATGATTGGTAATAATATAGTTTACCAACGCAAGATTTGACATATCCTTGAGTTTTCCGTTTATATCATTATACTCTCTCTTTTCAGAAACATAGTAGTTATTTTTTCCTACGGTACGGGAAATCTCTTCTGCCTGTTTCATAATCCGCTTCATTACCAGCTCACTCCATGCCAGGTTACTTCCATATCTGAGAGTAAGATAACCATAATCTGCAAAAAGGGAAAAATCATACTCTGTGTACCCTTTTTGTTCTTCTTTCATATTCAGATACTGTTCTATTGCCTGTGCGTATTTCAATCTTCCCGTCAAACGATAAAGATGGGAGGCTGCAAAATATCCTGCATCATATCCCACATTATCCAGACTTAACTGAATTGCCTTATAAGCCTTTTCTGCTGCTTGCTGATACTGATAAGCCAATGTTCTGTCCGTCGCTTTTATCTGATTAGCATAAATTGCCAATACTCCGGCAAACTCTGCCGTAGCTGCCAGAGATATGTATTGTTGCTTTTGCTGTTCATCCAATTCCTGTATCTCGTTTATATCAGAAATATCAGCATACACATTTCCCGTAACAGTGTCCTGAGCCTGCAACAACATTTCTATTTTTTCCTTACAAATTTTATCCAACCGTTCTGCTTCCAGCAAATGATCCGGATATAATTCCTTGGTAATCAGCAATGCTGTTAACTGATAACATATCTTGGAAACATCTTCATCCTCCGTCTCTAATAATGTAAGTGCAGTTTCTTCCACACTATCATAAATATTATCTCCTATCTCAAACTGATAAGAATAGCCAAGATCCTTCTGATATACATAATATGTTCCGTTTCTTTTTATTTGAGAAAAATCAGCCAGATAAATATTTTTTTGTTCTTCGCTTTCTATAGTTTCTGACGCATTGTCACTTTGTGTCACTCCTATATTGTCGGAAATCAAGTAACCTTCAAAGACTTTTTCATTATTATATGCATCATATACATAGAAAACATCATGTAAATTGTTTCCCCGCAAAATTGCCACTTTGTTATTATCTGTCAAATAACCAATCTGATTTACCAAAATATTAGGTGTCTGCTTCGCTACTTCATAAGAAAAATCCGGTGCCAGTCCCAACGTATCTCTATCATTGCCGACTAAATCCGTATTAGTTTTAGGTTGTGAACATCCCATTAAAATGCACAACACCAACAAAAATGACAGCCAACTTTTATGCTTCACCGATTTTTCCTCCTTTTCACAAATATAACAGTTTAACCTTAATGCGAAGCACCGCCGGCTAAACTGTTATATATTATAACCCGAACACGACTTTAGGTAAAGCACGGGTTCTTGATATTCTATTGCAATTTTGTCAAAGGATTTACCGCTGTGCCATCCTTCTTCAAAGCAAAATATACATTTACTCCTTCTACACTATAATATTTGGTAGGTGCTGCTACATCTGCAATATATGCTCCTTTTTCTACCATGTCTCCTTCTTTTACCTGTAAATTGGACAGCTGACCACAAATCACTTCATAACCGCTTCCGATATCCATGGTTATAACATTGCCAAGTTCTTGCGTTTTTTCTATTTTACTCACTTTACCTTTAGCCGGTGCTACCACCCGCTGTCCTTCTTTCGCCTGTATTACAATAGCAGGATGATATTTATATTGTTCCAAAGTAGAAAAGTATACCGGTTTATCCATGCTGTAATTAATCAAAACATTTCCTACTATCGGCCACAATAATTGTTCTTCTTCCGAAAAGTTTAATTCCTCTTCTTCACTCACAAAAAAATCCAATATCTCTTCTTCCATGGGAGTATCCAGAGGTGTTTCTTCCCAAAAATCATAACTGTTTTCCCCTGATAAGCTATCTCTGTTTTCGATTTTATCAGAAGATACTTCTCTGGAATCTTCCGGCAATTGAGGAATGGTATTTTCCGCTGTTATGTCCGGTTCATCACTAATTTCCAGTTGTGATAAATCCACCACATAGCCGTCCTCCTGTTTTGTTGTTTTTTCCTTTACATAAATTCCTGTTACCGTAAGAGCTGTAAGTACAAACAGACTGGAACCTAACATTATCAATTTTTCCCTTTTTTGATTTTTCCTTTTTCTCTTCATGTTTCTTCCTCCTTTTCCCTTAGTTTTTCCTATGACTTTATCTTTATACGTAATTTCTAAAGATTCTCAGACTTTTTCCAGTTCAATATTGTCAAAAAAATATTTTAACAAATAAGTATAGTTATTCCCTTCTTGAGCCAGACGGTCTGCCTCATACTGTGAAAATCCAAAACCATGACCGATACCTTTTGTCTGTATTTCAATTGCATTATTTATGATTTCCAAAGAATAACACGAAGATACTAAATTAAAACTCTTCCGGAATTCTTCTCCGTCAATCACTTTTTCTCCAATATGTATTTCCTTGACATAATCGTTTTTATCCCTGTATATGATTAATTTTTCCAGCTTTGCATTTTTATCTGATATCATATTCTTTATTATTTCCTCAAAATCTTTGTGAGAAAATTTAACATATTGTACATAATCCGCAGCCATTTTATCCCTCTCACATGCAACGGATTTCATGTAAGAATACTTTTCCCTGCGCATTACATATTCCGTAACATCTCTGGTTTTTCCATTACTCATTCTACAAAAAGAAGGTTCCACTATATCTCCGTTACATACCACTATCATTCCTTTTGTTTCTTTTACCGCTTCCTGCAGTTTTTGCAAGTTAACTTCTGTATTTTCTTGCCAGATTTCTTCACATTGCGAAACCCGCATATAATATTCTTTTATAACATCATCACGAATGATTTTTTCCCCGTTTTCTTTTTCCATATGATTCATACAAAAGGAGCGCAATATAATAGCCTGTGCTTTTAACGTTTCAGGCTCATATTCTGCCGGAATTGTAGCAGCCATCATTCCCACCAGATATTCTTCCAGAGGCACTTTCCCGGTTCCCCAAAATTTCTTTTCAAGAACCCAGATTTGTCCCGGCACTTCTTCGTTTGCAAATATTTGTTTTTCTTGTCCACTAAAACCACTAATAATATATGGAAATACAATTAAAAAAAGAAGAGCAGGCAAAAAGATTTTTGCCTTTTCTCTTCCTTTTTCTCTTTTTTTCAAAACTCTGATTTTCATTATTTTGCCCACCTGTTTTACAATCTACTATTTATTCTATTGTGGGCTTGTTCAATTTATGCATATTTGAAATTATTCCTTATTTTCCCCTATGCGTATTGTGCTAATTTTTCTTCTTGGTTTACAACATGATTTAAATGCTGAATTGTTCCTGCTGCTCCATTTTCATAGAGAAAAATACCCGTGTTACGTATGGCTGCATTTATCTCTCCATCCGTTCCCCGTTGTCCAAATTCTGTAGAAACATTTTGCAGACAAATAGCTCCTACCCCCTGCTCTGCCAAAGAATATAATTTAGAATTGCCGTTTTCATCCTGTACCCAGATTTTCAATTTGTTCCAGATATCATCATTTTCGTCAATCCATCCATTTTTATCTTCATCATATACAGCTAAATCTGCAAATCCGTCTCCCGACTTAGTTCCAAACAGCTCTGAACCATCATTAATTTTACCATCTTCATTTAAATCCAATGCCAGATAACCACTATCTTCACAGAGTCTGGAAATAGCTTCCTCCTCTCCATCCGCATTCAAATCAAAATAGAATTTTTGATCCGATACCTCTGCAATATTTCCATTAAGATTAATTACCAGTGGGTCTATAAAATTCCCTACTGTTTCCACAGTTTCCTTGGTGTATTTGGTAAAACTACGACTCATGGATACATCCAAATTAAAATTAATTTCTCTTCCGTCTGCAGTTTTTACTGTTCCTACTGTGGAAAAAGATGTAGTTTCTGATTCCATGTACAGAGTTTCACTTTCCGCTGTAAGAGACATCATTTTTACAGGCATCGGCTGTAGCTGCTGTAATTGCCCGCTTGTCTGCCATCCATTAGAACTCATTCCATTATAGGAATTAATTCCCATCTTATCTGCCATTTCATTAGCTCTGCTTTTTCCGAAAAAAATAGTCCATAAATAAAAGATACATTGCTGTCTGATATCCTCTATCGCATTGTATTCTTCCACCCTGTTTACATGGGGAATTCTTCTTATTGGTGAAAATTGATTTAGTTTCCCCTGAGCATTTGTTATCTCATTTTCTGCTGTATCTTGTATCTGTTCTTCGGTATTTTCTTTATTCTGTTTATTTAATGCATGCTCTCCTATCAATTCATCGTCATTTAATCCATCACTCATTTTTGAATTAATATCAGCACTTCCTATCTGTACCCGAAATGATAACTTCCTTGTTGAAGCAGACTGGTATGTCCTGCCGGATTCCATTCCTATATAAGAAGAATCTATTTTCAAGTAATATTATATTTTCCTTTCCTGACAGTGGTCCTTTATATGTCTCACTTCCCTGTTTTGAACTGCAAGCATATTTACTTTTTATCTGATACAAATTACCTGCACTCATATAAAAAGAGTATGTAACAAAAAAATCCTTTTTTCTTATCACATACCCTCCGTGGTTCTGTCTATATTCACTTATACAAGTTGGCCAAACTTGCTTCCATGTACTTAATATTTCGTCACTCTTTCTTAAAACTTTAGGCTTATATTATAAAAAGGAGAGTTATCACTAACTCTCCTTTAAACATTTATTATACTCTGTTATAGTTAATCAAACATCCGTCTAAAATAATCTGACGTTCTTCGTCTGTTAATTCACCTAAGGTCATTTCAAATTCTACTAAACTACCATCTTTTACTGCGTAAGCTTTGATTACAGCATCTTTTTCTTCTACTGCTTTACGAATGCCTGGGAAGAAAATATAATCTAAGTTTGCAAATGGAAGTTCTCCTTCCTTGATTAACAGAGGAAGCATTCCCCAGTTAATTAAGTTAGAACGATATCTCTTAGTAGCATATTCGTTGGCAATGTTTGCCCATCCGCCTAATACCTTCTGACAGCTTGCTGCCTGTTCTCTGGCAGAACCATCACCCGGTTTTACAGCAAAGATAGTGGAACCAAATCCCATATTTCCTTCACCTGCATTAGGGAACTGTGTCTGCACGGTTGCCATAATTTCTTTTAATTCAGGTTTTACTTCTAACGGACATTTACCTTCCATAACTGCCTTCTGAGCCACCTGAATGTCTTTTGCAAGTCCTACATATTTAGGATCTTTTCTGGATAAGGTAAATTCAGCAAGTCCTAATGGGTTAGAACGGTAAGAAGAAGTTTCACCGGATGGAATCAATTCATCTGTTGTGGTTACAGGATCATGGATTTCACTTACCACACGAAGCAATAAGTTTTCCGGTAATTCTGTCATTGTCGGCCAGTCCTTAATATTTGGACCAAATTTAATTTCTACACTTGGATCTGCCACGCCTTTGGAATCAAAGACACGGTTCGCGTAAATCTTGGAATCAAAGTTGTATTTATATTTGCCGATAGTACCATCAAAATCTGTTGCAGGTGTCAATAAACCTTTATTTGCTGCTGTTGCTGCGATAGAACGAGCATCCATTAATGCAACGGAAGAAATCTGTCCGCTCTGTAACTTAGAACCTTCACGGTTCGGGAAGTTTCTTGTAGAATGACGGATACTGAATGCATTATTAGCAGGAGTATCTCCGGCACCGAAACATGGTCCGCAGAAAGCAGTTTTCAAAATTGCTCCTGTTTCCATTAAGGTTGCCGCACATCCGTTTTTAATCAATTCCATATAAATTGGTGTAGAAGCAGGATATACACTTAAGGTAAATTCATCTGCTCCAATATACTGTCCTTTTAAGATATCTGCTGCTGCACAAATATTTTCAAATCCACCACCGGCACAACCTGCGATAATACCCTGATCCACATAGAATTTGCCGTTTCTTACTTTATCCTGTAAAGAGTAATGTACTGCACCATCTAAGCTTACCAATGCAGCCTTTTCTACTTCTGCTAAAATATCGCCTAAATTCTGATTTACTTCTTCAATAGTGTATGTATTGCTTGGATGGAAAGGCATAGCAATCATTGGTTTTACTTTTCCAAGATCCACTACAATCATACCGTCATAGTAAGCAACTTCGCCCGGATTTAATTCTTTGTAATCTTCTTTTCTTCCATGGATTTCATAGAAATCTTTGATTTCGTCATCGGTTCTCCAAATAGAAGAAAGACAGGTAGTCTCTGTGGTCATTACATCGATACCGATACGGAAGTCTGCACTTAAGCTACTGACACCCGGTCCTACGAATTCCATTACTTTATTTTTTACATAACCATTTTTGAATACTGTTCCGATAATAGCCAGTGCTACGTCCTGAGGACCTACACCTTTCATCGGTTCACCGGTTAAGTACACCCCTACTACACCCGGCATATTAATGTCATATGTCTGGTTCAATAGCTGTTTTACTAATTCCGGTCCGCCTTCACCCATAGCCATAGTACCTAAAGCACCATAACGTGTATGAGAGTCAGAGCCTAAAATCATTCTTCCGCCACCTGCTAATATTTCACGGGCAAACTGATGAATAACAGCCTGGTGAGGTGGTACATATACCCCGCCGTATTTTTTGGCGCAGGTAAGTCCAAACATGTGGTCATCTTCGTTGATGGTTCCCCCTACTGCACAAAGAGAGTTGTGGCAGTTAGTTAACACATAGGGAATCGGAAATTTTTCAAGTCCTGATGCTCTGGCAGTCTGGATAATACCTACGAAAGTAATATCATGGGAAGTTAATTTATCAAATTTGATTCTTAACTTATCCATGTTATCTGATGTATTATGTGCTTTTAAAATATCGTAAGCAATAGTCGCCTGCTTTGCCGCTTCTTTACTTACGCCTTTTCCTGTTTTTGCTTTTACTTCATTTAAAGCATCGCCCCGGTCTGCAATGATTTCACAACCATTTAACAGATAAGCTCCGCCTTCCAATAATTTAATCATTACGGTTTCCTCCGTTCTTTTTCACTTTACTCTGCTGATGTCTAATTAGACAAGTTCTTTTTATTATATATAAGGTAATGCGGGATTGCAACAAAAAAACTCCCTAAAATAGGGAGTTTTCTTACTATTATTTCTTAAATCCTTCTATCTCTTTCACCAATTTCCTGATTTGCTCATCCTTTTCTTTAATAATTTTTTTACTTTCCTCAGCTTCTTTCTTACTCGCTTCGGCTTCTTTCTTACTCGCTTCGGCTTCTTTCTTACTTGCTTCGACTTCTTTCCTAATACTTTCGGCTTCTTCTTTCATTTCTTTTATAATCCGTTCATTTTCCTCAATTTCCTTTTGTTGCTCTTCTACCATATATTCTACTAAATTCTTGTCCATAATTCTAAGTTCTTCAGAAAAAAATCCCATAACTCCCTCCACATTCCGACACATACGATAGAGTGTCTCATACATCGGCTTAAATTCCGGAAACTTAATTATTAATTCAATAATTTTTTCCGGATAATCACATGCTAAAAATGTTAACCATGCTTCCAGCTTCGTTTCTATATTTTTATTTTGCATGGTCATATGAAATATGTCAAGGGAAATCATTACGTATTCCTGTAATAATTCTAACTGTAAACCGCTATCAAATATTTGCTTTGAGCGATGGATGTATCTCTGTGGAAACGCCTTTAATTCTTTGGGACTGGATTCATAAAGGACAATCAGAAATACACTTTTAATCTGATAATAAGAAAATTTATCTTTCTGTTGATTTCGAACACGTTTATATTGTCGTAAAAGCATATCTGCACTATAACAGGCACTGCGTTGTCCCGGAAAATGATATCCTACTTTTTGTACCTCTACATTTGCAATAGTTCCATCTTCCAATTCTACTATGATATCAGTTACAAGTAACGCAGATTCTTCCCGATCTCGGATCATAGGAAAATGTTCTTTCAGTTTGTTTGTCATCGGCAACAATTCCTTTCTCGATATTAAATTTTAATTGGTAAAAACTCAGCATATGTCTCATAGAATCGTAAATAGATGGTGAATGCCAAAAAATGATAAAATATGGTTTTAAGATTTTATGTATGCTTTCTACAAATACTATATCGTTTTTTCGAAACTGTCAATTCTATATTTCAAAAAGTAATACAAAAACTTTTCTTGACATCTATCCCAACACACTTCAAAATAAAGTTATAATTTTATACAAGAGGTATACAAAAATGAAAAAAACTGTACTTATTACCGGTGCAACCGATGGGATTGGAAAAGCATTATCACTTCTTTTATCAAAAGAATATAATCTTGCCCTTTGCGGAAGAAGTGAAGAAAAAATGAAAGATTTGATGATGCAGCTTCATGATTGTGATGTATATTCCGAATGTTTTGATATTACAGATGATAAAAAACGACACATTTTCTGTGAAAATGTAAAAGAAAAATTTGGTACCATAGATGTGTTAGTAAACAATGCCGGAGCCAATACGAAAAAAGATAAAGTTGTAGATATCAATTTAGATGATTTAAGATATATGTTTGAATTAAACTGTGTCAGTGCGGTGGGCATGATTCAGGAAATTTATCCTCTTATGGCAGAAAAGAAGCAAGGATTGTTTGTTAACATTTTAAGTACTTGTTGTCTATTCAACAATCCTATGGCAGGAAGTTACTCTGCTGCCAAAGATGCCATGGAAGGCATCAGCAAGATTCTCTTAAAAGAAGTTAAACCAGATCATATAGGTGTTTGTAATGTGTACCCCGGTGGCACCGATACTAACTTCAGAGCAAATGCAAATCCTAATTACCTAAAACCGGAAACGGTTGCTAAAATGATTAAAGCTTGCATCGAAAACGAAGAAGGTTGTGTACACGATATTGTCATCCGACCTTTTATCGAAGATAATATGGCTTAAAATACCTTAACATATTTAGAGCCTCATCTTACGATGAGGCTCAATAAAAACAATTCTATATTTAAGAAATAATTAACCGACTTGCTAATTTCTTTTATTCTCTTCTTATATTGTATCTTCAACTAATGTCCAACCATAAACAGAACCTAAATAATAATATCCATACCATTCCTGCCCATCTGTTGGAGCTTTACCGGCTGGAATTGTAAAGCTGTAATTTACATCCTTATCAGTAAAGTTAACAACTACTGTTACATCAGGACGAGCAAGAAGTTCTTCTACCATTTCATCGCTGAAACAACGAAGAAATCCGTTATCAATCGTAACAATTCCGTTTTCCGGTGCATTTTTAATTTCTTCTCTAACATTATAAATAATGTTGTTGAAAAAAGAAATTGGTTGTGTTGCTTCTATCTGTCCACACCCTTCACACATTAATGCAGTACATCCATCTGTCTTATCAGTAGCCTCCTTGATTACAGCCCACTGATAATTATGTGAATGGCCATTTTGACTAGTATTTTGGTTATTATTATCAGGCTGTGAAACTACATCACCGCCAGGATTTGGGTTAGGTTGTGTTGTAGTCCCGGTAAAATCACCTTGTCCTGCTGTGAATTCATATACATAAGCATCCGGATAAGTTTCACTACCATAATTTGTCCATATATACACATAATAAGTCTGTGTTGTATTCAAACTAACTGCACTATCTTCAAATGTAACTGTTATTCTATGATTATTTCCGCTCGCAGGTCTTGTAAAAGTATAATCATCTTCCACCTTCCCCCATGCCACAAATCCACAATCCGCAGGAGAATCCGGCCAGTCTGCATAATTATGATCACCTGCATAATCTCCCACGTCTGTGTAATCATCATCCGTAAATTGTTGAGTTTGAACTGCTATCCTTGAATTTGCCGTTCCAGAAGGTGCTCCTGATACCGGGTTACCCACGTAATAATCCAACTGAAAACTCTTCAAAAAACCACTACCATATTTCTGTACTCCGCTAACTACAACCTGCTCTACAATTCGCGCTTCAGCCTCTACCCCATTCCACATAAACAAGGTTAGCGTCATTGCAAGCGATAATACCGCCCCTAATACTCTCCTTGCATTTTTCAATAATTTCATTACCAAATTCCTCCTTGTTGCTAATTTTTCTAATACAACATAACTGCGTCCCCTACAATTATTTACACATAATAACACTCTTTTTCATTGAAAACACACTTTGTGCGCCAATCGTTATTTTACTTGTTCGAAAAGAAGGTATAAAAAGAGGCGATAGAATTTCCACCGCCTCTTTCTTTAACAATATTTAATTTCCTATCACAATCGAATTTTTTCCTTGAAATATATATTCCATATATATCTGCTTTATCTGCGCATACTTCTCTCTTGGTACCGGAATTTTCACTCCACTTTCCATTACAATACTGTGAGTTGTTAAGAATTGAATATAATCCATATTTATCAGAAACGAACGATGGGGTCTTAAAAACATTCCAAAATCCTGTAACTTTTCTTCCAGCTCATTCATACGAAGAATAGACTCATACTCTTCATTATTGCTCAAATGAAGTACCAGCTTGCGATTAATCACTTCACAATACTCTAATTTTTCCAAAAATATTTTTGTAATTCCCGTTTTGGATTTTAAGATAAAAAACTTCTTTTCCGTAATATCTTCTTCCTTCTTCAATTGTCGTAATACAGAAAACAGGTTATCCTTTTGTATTGGTTTTAAAAGATAATTATGTGCTTTTACACTATAAGATTCCACTGCATATTCTGTAGAAGAGGTCAGGAAAACAATTTTTACCAAGTTATCGTACATTCGAAAATCTTTTGCACACTGTATTCCATTCATTCCGGGCATACATATATCCAGTAAAATAACATCATAATGAATACCTTTTTCCATTTGCATTACCAATTCCAATGGGTTGGTAAATGTTTTATATTCTACTATACAATGATTTTCTTCACTATACATATTTAATAATGTTGATAATCTCTGTAAAAAATCTATATTATCATCACAAACTGCTATTCTCATTTTCCATACCTCTCGTATGAAGTGCCTTATTATTGGTCAATAACCCTAAAGAGCTTTTCCCGGCATACTCCCTAACCGGGATAAAATGTCTCAAGAAAAGCTCCTATCTTTTATATTATACTCCAAATATAACTGTTCAACCTATAACTATTCTATAAATACAATTTTTGATTTATAAAATTATTTATAGATTATTCAATGATTTCTGTATTTTCATCAATTGCAACAACTACATCAATAGCTTCATCTAAATCATAATTAATTAATGTTACTTCATTGCCCTCTTCTACAGCAACTTTAAGATATTCATCTGTCTGTTCTACTGTTGTAAAAGCAATATAAGAAGAGGTTGTTTCATCTGTAATTACAAGAGCACCATCTTCTCTGGATGTAATTTCACCTACAACGTTAACACTCTGTGTCTGGTCTGCAGATAAAATTACAAAAGCACCAAATGTTAATTCATCATCAAATAAGAACCAATATGTATTTTCTGCATCATCTGTACCTGCTAATGCTGTTGTGAAAACTGCTTTAAGGGAAGCTTTTTCTTCTGACATATCAGCTGAATCTCCACCTTCTGTATAAGCATTGATCTGATCAATTAACTTATATGTTTCAACAAAAGATGTAGTTCTTAAAAGTTCCATGTTTTCTTCTGTTAAAAGAGAAGGATCTTCGCAAATTTCAGAAACTTCGTTAATAGCATCTGTAAGTGTATTCATGATATCTACTAATTCCTGATTTTCTGCAAGTTCCGGTGTCGCATTGATTACGTCAATTGCCGTATTGTAATCATCAACCATAGTATTGAATTCATCTACAAATGCTGCCTGTTCTTCTGTGTATTCAACATCTGCTGTTTCTTCTGCAACTTCTTCGGCTGCTTCTTCTCCCACTGCTTCTTCTGTTGCAACTTCATTTGTTGTAGCTTCTTCTTCACCGCCGCCACAAGCGATTAATGCCATAGACATTGTTGTAGCCATTAAAAGAGCTAATAATTTCTTTTTCATTCTTTCTCCTCCTGTTACAATAACTCTTTAGGAATACAGCACATAAAATGCACCCTTATTCCATGTACGCATTTTAACAAATTCTTTAAATATTAAAATATTTTTTGTGCGAATCGTACCTTTTATTGCTCCAAAAGTTTTGAAAATACAAATTATACATTAAAAATATACAACCATGCAATTTTTTAAATCTATTTAACCAACTACTCTGACTATAATCCAAGCAACTGTCTTTTCTTTGCTGCAAATTCTTCCTCTGTAAGAATACCTGCATCTAATAATTCTTTATACTTTTTAATTTCTTCGATTGCATTACTTTCTGTTGATACCATGGTTGCTTGTGTTGGTGCAGATACGGCCTTGTCACCCCCAAAAACTTCTGTTGCTCCCGGACTGATAATCTGCATCAGATTCATGGCTAATTCATGCAATTTTTCAACTGCATTCTGATATTCACAAAGATAGGTACTTATTTCCGGATTGGTGGAACTAAATTTGGTTCCCTTAACTTCTCCGTGAAAATTTTCCCAGTATGGATGTTCAAAATCTAATTCTATATAGAAATTGTTAAAAGGTTCGTTTCCTTCAAAAAACGGACAGGAAATATATCGACCATTATAATCTTCTCCCCGTTGTCTGGCTGCAGCTTCTTCTCTTCGCTGCATTCTTTCCATAAATTCATATTGTTGACGACGGGCTCTAAACTGTTCTACTACAGTGTGCATCCCGTTGATTTTTTCCGGCACATCACTTTCGTTGCAGATAAGAGTATTTCCTCTACTCTCATAAAGTACTTTACTATCTTCTAAAATTCGGAAACTCTTTAAATTAGCTGCTTCAAATACCAATGCATCTTTTGCATTTCTCAAACGGAACAAGCGGTTTGCCATATCTACTGCAATATCTGCCTTAAAAAATCCCTGACTATAAGTAAAGGTTTCCTGAAAAACATCCCTTAAAGGCTGATTATTGTCATAAAAAGCAATATATTCTGTAAATGCCTCTATAGACATCTGATTTACCATACCTTCCGGTAATTCTATTTTACTTGCACACACCTTACAAATCGGTATGTTATCTACTTTCGTTGGTAATAATCTTGGTGTTGGCTCTCCGCATACCGGACATGATTTTTTATTATTACTAAATAAACCCATTTTTATCCCCCTTAAAAATATGAATCCCGTAACCATTCGATTCATTAACAGTTACCTTTATCATACGATAAGTAGTTCAAAAAATGGGTTTATTCTCCCGAATCGGTATTTTACATGTCCGAATCGGCATTTTTATATGGATACTCGAAGTATAAACCTTCCCTCTTCTATTTCAAAAGTATATATACCGTTATATCTGTCTACCAAAGCACATATACTACGTACTCCAATTCCATGGTCCGGCTCGTTAGTAACCGGGATTCCCTGCACGAAAGAAACATCAGAATCACAGGAATTCACAATTTGTAAAAATAATTTTTTATTTTTCTCAAAAGCAGATACCTCAATAGAAGTCTCCATATCTTCTTTTATCTTACAACAGGCATGTAATGCATTTTCTAATGCATTGGATAAAAGTACACACAAGTCACTTTCTGATATATGTATCTGTTTGGGAATCTGTGCTTTTACTTTCAGAAGCACTCCCTTTCCTTTTGCTCTCTCTGCAAAAGCCGAAAAAATCAGATTTGCCGCTTCATTTTCACAAAATGTGATTACCTTGCTTGCTTCTATTTCCGAACAAATACCTTGGATATATTCTTTGGCATGCTCTAAACAATTATTTTCAATACAGGCAACCAGATATTGCATATGGTGACGTAAATCATGGCGATATTCTTTTGTTTTTTGCTGCGATTCCCGCATAGCACCTATTTCACGTACCGCCTGTGATATCTGAAGATTCAAACTATCCTGTGCCTGCTCTAACTGACTCCTCATCCACTTTTCTTCCGATGTACGGAGCACAAATACCAAATAAGCTGTACTGCATACAAAAGACATAAATTCTGCTACTACAGGAGTTCCTTTTGCCATTAAATCTGTATAAATATATGTAGCATAATCAAAGATGTAATACACTGCAGGTATCAGACAAAACTGGGACTGTACCCAAGTATTACTATAGGATATAGAACGTACTGCCGGGGAAATGTATTTTAGCAACAACAATAGTAACGGTATTGTTATTATCAATTCGGACATTTCCTGTATCATAGCATCGCCGCTTAAGATGGCCGTTATAAACAACGCCAACCAACGTCTTACCTGACAGCAAAGATATGCCGTAAAAACAGATACCACTGACCATAATCTCTTTTTTGTCAAAACCAAAAGAATTAGTATTAGCGGCAAATGTGTAATAACCGGATAAAGAAACCTTACCATTTCTGTCTCCATAAAATAAACTATAATTCCCTGGACCATCAAAAGTCCTGCCATACTCCCGAGCATGACAAATTGTTTTTTCCGGTTCCAACAAATATCACAAAAAGAAGCAGAAAGAATCATACCAAAAACTGCTACTACAAATCCGTTTAATAGTGAAATTAGATACATACTTTTGCTTCCCTTCTATTTTCATACTTTATCAATCTTAACTTGGATTATAATATTGACTACTTATAAAATCAAACATTTCTTTGCTTATAAAACAACGCCGGTGCATACACACCGGCGTCATTCATTTAGCTTATACCAATACCTATTTAGCTTTTTTAACTGTTGCAACTGCAGGAGCAACTGCTTTCTTTTCAGGAATTACAACTTTGTCTAAGTGCCAGATTTCATCAACGTATTCCTGGATAGTTCTATCAGATGTGAACTTACCGGAACATGCTACGTTAAGAATTGCACTCTTAGCCCAGTTCTTTTCATCTCTATAAGCTGCTTCTACACGTTTCTGTGCTTCTGCGTAAGACTTGAAGTCTTTTAAGATGAAGTAACGGTCTGCAACATCTGTTTCCATTGTATTAAGTAAAGAGTTATATAAAGAACGGAATAATTCAGTATCCTGAGAGTATGTTCCGTTGATTAACTGCATTAATACTTTACGAACATCTGCATCATTGTTGAAGATATCCATTGGGTTGTATCCACCATGATTTTCGTAGTTAATAACTTCATCAGAGCTTAAGCCGAAGATAAATGCATGTTCAGCGCCTACTTCTTCTACGATTTCCACGTTAGCACCGTCCATAGTACCAAGTGTAAGAGCACCGTTTAACATGAACTTCATGTTACCTGTACCGGATGCTTCTTTACTTGCTGTAGAGATCTGTTCAGAAACGTCTGCTGCTGCAAAGATCCATTCAGCATTAGATACACGGTAGTTTTCGATAAATACAACTTTGATTTTTCCGTTGATGGAAGTATCGTTGTTGATAACATCAGCTACAGCATTGATTAATTTGATTGTTAATTTCGCTGTTCTGTAACCTGCTGCTGCTTTTGCACCGAAGATGAATGTTCTTGGGTAGAAATCCATTTCAGGATGTTCTTTGATTTCATTGTAGAGATACATTACATGAAGGATGTTCAGTAACTGTCTCTTATATTCATGAAGTCTCTTAACCTGTACGTCAAAGATAGAACGTGGGTCTACTTCTACACCGTTGTGTTCTAAGATGTAATTAGCAAGACGAACTTTGTTCTGGTATTTGATGTTCATAAATTCCTGCTGAGCTTTTTCATCATCAGCATATACAGCTAATTTGTTGATTTTTGGAAGGTCTGTAATCCAATCAGCACCAACATGGTTTGTTACCCAATCAGCCAACAATGGGTTACCGTGAAGTAAGAATCTTCTCTGAGTAATACCATTTGTTTTGTTGTTGAATTTTTCAGGCATCATTTCATAGAAATCTTTTAATTCCTGATTCTTTAAGATTTCTGTATGAAGTCTTGCTACACCGTTTACAGAGTAACCTGCAGCGATTGCAAGGTGAGCCATTTTAACCTGACCATCATAAATAATAGCCATTTTTCTAACTTTTTCCTGGTTTCCAGGATATTTACGTTCGATTTCGATAACGAAACGACGGTTGATTTCTTCTACAATCTGGTAGATACGAGGAAGTAATCTGGAGAATAATTCGATTGGCCATTTTTCCAAAGCTTCTGCCATGATTGTATGGTTTGTATACGCACAAGTTTTTGTGGTAACTTCCCATGCTTCATCCCATGTTAAGTAGTATTCATCCATTAAGATTCTCATTAATTCAGCAACTGCTACTGTTGGATGAGTATCGTTTAACTGGAAGGTTACTTTTTCATAGAACTTACGGATATCATCATGATGTCTCATGTATTTAGCTACTGCTTCCTGTACGGATGCAGAGATGAAGAAGTACTGCTGTTTTAAACGTAATTCTTTACCTGCATAATGGTTGTCGTTTGGATATAATACTTCTACGATGTTACGTGCAAGGTTTTCCTGTTCAACCGCTTTCTGGTAATCACCTTTATCAAAAGAATCTAACTGGAAGCAGTTTACAGCTTCAGCATCCCAGATTCTTAATGTATTTACGATACCATTGCCATAACCTACGATTGGAAGGTCAAATGGAACGGCTTTTACAGACTGGTATCCTTCCTGTTTGAATACATTTCTTCCGTTTTCATCTGTGTATACTCTTACGTATCCGCCGAATTTAACTTCTTTTGTATATTCAGGTCTTCTAAGTTCGAATGGGTTACCATCTACTAACCAGTTATCCGGTACTTCTACCTGGAATCCATCACGGATTTCCTGTTTGAACATACCA
>JAFXGP010000111.1 GCA_017521195.1 Lachnospiraceae bacterium | reverse complement strand
TTCCAGATTCTGTTTGTTTTTCTATTAGAATGGCTAACATTATTACCGAAATGTACGCCTTTTCCACAAATATCACATTTTGCCATTTTGACACCTCCTAACAATAAAATAGTCATTACGACTCACAACATTGATATAATAGCAGAAGAACTTACTAAATGCAAGCAAAAAATATAGAAAATATACAAAATATTGAAAAATCAAGAATTTGTATTTCTTTTTTTCAATAAAACAGTTATAATAAATACGTATGTAGCTATGAAGAGACAGAATAGTTACAATATCATTATTATCTTATGGAGGAGGTACCAAATGAAAAAAGGATCTTCTATGAATACTCATATTGGGAAAATTACAATCGATAGAGAAGTTGTAGGTATGTATGCAGGTAGTGTTGCTGTTGAATGCTTCGGGATTGTAGGTATGGCAGGCGTTAATGTTAAAGATGGTCTAGTTAAATTATTAAAAATGGACAGTATCACCAGAGGTATTGTTGTTAAAATGGAAAATAACAAGTTAGTTTTGGATTTTCATGTAATTGTTGCTTATGGAGTAAGTATTTTAGCAGTTGCAGATAATCTTGTTAGCAACGTTAAATATAAAGTAGAAGAATTTACAGGTATTGAAGTAGCAAAAGTAAATGTCTTCGTTGAAGGTGTTAGAGCTATTGATTAAGGAGGAAAAATAGGTGGCTTCAAACAAAATTGATGTTAGAATGCTTTCTAAGATGTTCTTAGCAGGTGCTCAGAACTTGGAAGCAAAGAAAGAATGGATTAATGAATTAAACGTTTTCCCTGTTCCTGATGGGGATACCGGTACAAATATGTCTATGACCATTATGGCCGCAGCCAAAGAAGTAGCCGGTTTAATTGATGATGATATGGAAAGTCTTGCAAAGGCAATTTCTTCAGGTTCTCTTCGTGGAGCAAGAGGAAATTCCGGTGTTATCCTTTCTCAGTTATTCAGAGGTTTCTGTAAAGTTATTAAAACAGAAAAGGAAATTGATATTGCTGTTTTAACAGAAGCAATTGAAAAAGCAGTAGAAACAGCATATAAAGCTGTTATGAAACCGAAGGAAGGTACTATTCTTACGGTGGCAAAAGGTGCAGCAATTAAAGCAAGAGAATTGAAGGAAGCAGGAGCTTCTGATATGGGAGAATTCATCTGGGAAGTAATCAAGCATGCAGAATATGTATTAAGTCAGACTCCGGAAATGCTTCCTGTATTAAAACAAGCAGGTGTAGTTGACTCCGGCGGACAGGGCTTATTGGAAGTGGTAAAAGGTGCTTATGATGCGTTCCTTGGAAAAGAATTAGACTTCAGTTTGGGTGATGTTTCCAGTGCTTCTCCGAAGGTGAAAGTGGATGTAGAGGCTTCTGCTAACATTAAATATGGTTATTGTACGGAATTTATCATTCTTTTAACAAAGAATTTCAATATCAAACATGAAATGGATTTCAAAGCTTATCTGGAATCCATCGGCGATTCTATCGTAGTTGTTGCTGATGATGATATTGTAAAAGTACATGTTCATACCAATGATCCCGGTATGGCAATCCAGAAAGCTTTAACATTTGGACAGCTTTCTAATATGAAGATTGATAACATGCGTCTTGAACATCAGGAAAAAGTTGTAAAAGAAGCAGAAAAAGCAGCAGCGGCTGCTGTAGAAGAAACAACACCTACGGAGGAGAGAAAAGAAGTTGGATTTATCTCTGTATCTGTTGGTGCAGGTATGGATGAAATTTTTACAGGACTTGGAGTTGACTGCATGATTTCCGGTGGTCAGACAATGAATCCAAGTACAGAAGATATGCTGAATGCTATTGATAAGGTGAATGCAGACACAATCTTCATCTTCCCTAACAACAAAAATATTATTTTGGCTGCTAATCAGGTACAGTACATGGTTGAAGATAAGAAAATCGTTGTTGTACCAACTAAGACAGTAGCTCAGGGTATCACAGCAATTATTAATTATGTTCCTGACTTATCTGTAGAAGAAAATGAAGCAGTAATGTTAGAAGAAATCAAAAAAGTTAAAACAGGTCAGGTAACTTATGCAGTAAGAGATACTGAAATTGATGATAAAGTAATCCATGAAGGTGATTACATGGGTATTGGTGATACAGGAATTCTTGCAGTAGGAAGAGAACAGGAACCGGTTACACTTGCAATGGTAGATGAAATGATGGATGATGATGTAGAATTAATCAGCATCTACTATGGTGAAGAAGTAACAGAAGAAGAAGCGCAGGCTCTTGGTGACAAGATTCAGGAAAAATATTCCAACTGTGATGTTGAAGTTCAGTTCGGTGGACAGCCTGTATATTACTATATCATTTCAGCAGAATAATACGAGTATAGCAGATAAAATAAAAGCGAAGTACAGAACAAAATCGAATATTTGTTCTGTACTTTATTTTTTTGCTCTGTTATAATCAAACTAATAATAGGTGATTAGATATTTTTAGATAAAATTAGGATTATAGGCAGTTATTGGGAGAACAATCATGGATTGGAATTCGGATTTAACAAGTGTAAAAGGAATAGGAGAAAAAACAGTAGAATTGTTCCATAAAATGGAACTTTATACGGTCAGGGATTTGCTCTATTATTTCCCAAGAGATTATGAAAAGTTTGAAGAACCAAACACAATTTTAAATTGTAATAATAGTGGTATTGTTACAATACATGCAAAAATTCCATATCAGAATATGGAGCTTAGAAAAGCAGGGCGTAAGGTATTGTTTAAATTTTACTTGTCTGAAGGAGATAAAAGAATTGACATTACATATTTTAATATGGCTTTTCTAAAAAATATTTTTTTGCCGGGGCAGGAATATGTTTTTCGTGGGAAAATAGAGGAAAAAAGAGGACGTCTGTCCATGGAGCAGCCTAAATATTATAAGTCGGAAGAATATGCAAACTTTCTAAACACTTTGCAGCCAATATATTCCTTAACGAAGGGATTAACCAGTAATTTTATTCAAAAAGCCGTGAAAGAAATTTTAAAACAGATTCCGTTGGAAGAAGAATTGTTACCTGAGTATATTGTTGAAAAATATCAATTATGTACCAGAAGAGAAGCTTTTGAAACTCTTCATTTTCCCAAAATGGAAGAAGATGTGTTGAACGCAAGAAGAAGACTGGTATTTGAGGAGTTTTTAGCATTTTGTATTAATGTAAAGCTACAGAAAAGTACAGATATGAATCTTACGGTGGTCAATCCGCTTTTAAGAACAGCTGCTACAGAGCGGTTATTGGAACAGCTTCCTTATAAATTAACGAATGCCCAGCTAAAAGCTTGGGAACAGATAGAAAATGATATGGCCGGAGATTATGCTATGAATCGAATGATTCAGGGAGATGTGGGAAGCGGAAAGACAATTCTGGCCGTTTTGGCATTGATTATGGCTGCATCTAATGGCAGACAGGGAGCATTTATGGCTCCTACGGAAGTTCTGGCAAAGCAGCATTATGATTCTATTATAGAAATGAAAGATAAATATCATTTGGATATAAAACCAATTCTATTAGTAGGTTCTATGACCGCTAAAGAGAAAAGACGTGCCTATGAACGGATTGAAATGGGGCTGGCTAATGTGATTGTCGGAACACATGCACTGATACAAGGTGGTGTGACATATTATGATTTGGCATTGGTTATAACTGACGAGCAACATAGATTTGGGGTAAGACAACGACAAAGACTACAGGAAAAAGGAGACAATACCCATATTCTTGTAATGAGTGCCACACCTATACCAAGAACTCTTGCTATTGTTTTATTTGGAGATCTTCATTTGTCCGTTTTGGATGAAATGCCTGTGGGAAGGCTTCCTATTAAGAACTGTGTGGTAAATACTTCTTATAGAGAAAAAGCATATCAGTTTATGCAAAAAGAAATTGATGCAGGACATCAGGTGTATTGTATATGTCCTATGGTAGAAGCCGGAGAAATGGAAAATTTAGAAAATGTGGAAGATTATGCCGAAAAATTACAGGAACATTTTGGTTCAAAAGCCAGAGTTTCCTATTTACACGGGAAAATGCGACCGGCCTTGAAAAATCAAATCATGGAAGATTTTGCGGCAAAAAACATAGATGTTTTGGTATCTACAACAGTTATTGAAGTTGGAATTAATGTACCTAATGCTACAGTGATGATGGTAGAAAATGCGGAACGTTTTGGATTGGCGCAGCTTCATCAATTGCGTGGTCGTGTGGGACGGGGAAAAGATCAATCTTACTGTATTTTTATCAATGGAAATCAGAATAATAAGACTACAGAACGTTTAGAGCTTTTGAATAAATCGAATGATGGATTCTATCTGGCAAATGAAGATATGCGTCTTCGCGGACCGGGGGATATTTTTGGAATACGACAAAGCGGAGAGTTTGCATTTAGGGTAGGAGACATATACAACGATTCGGGAATTTTGTTGGAAACAGCGGCTTTGGCAGACGAAATTATATTGGCAGAATCTACAAAAATTCTATTTCCTTTGTTGGAAACTTTTCGCGCGGAAGTGGGGAATGAGGTTGACTTTAGAAGTATTTAAAAGTAAAATAATCATGTCGTAGAGTGCTTAGAGATTACCAAAGAATGGAGAGAATTAAAGATATGAGCAAAGTTGCTATTATGACAGACAGTAATAGTGGAATTACACAGAAAGAAGCCAAAAAGCTTGGTGTTCATGTACTTCCAATGCCTTTTTTAATGGGCGACGAAACTTATTATGAAGATATTAATTTAACACAGGAAGGTTTTTATGAAAAGATGGAGAATGGATGTAATATTAGTACTTCCCAACCATCTCCGGAAGCTGTGTTGAAAATGTTTGATAAACTTTTAGAAGAGTATGATGAAGTGGTTCATTTGCCTATGAGTAGCGGATTAAGTGGTTCTTGTCAGACTGCTCATATGTTGAGTCTGGATTATGAAGGCAAAGTTCAAGTGGTGAATAACCAGAGAATTTCCGTTACTTTAAGACAATCTGTATTAGAAGCTAAGGCTTTGGCAGAAGCCGGAAAAAGTGCAGCTGAAATCAAAGAAATTTTAGAAGAAGATAAATTTAATTCCAGTATTTATATTATGGTGGATACTTTGGAATATTTGAAAAAAGGTGGTAGAATTACTCCTGCAGTAGCTGCGTTAGGTACTATTTTAAGATTAAAACCTGTACTTACCATTCAGGGAGAAAAGTTGGATTCTTTTGCAAAAGCAAGAACGGTTTCCCAAGGGAAAAACATAATGTTAAATGCGATTAAAAATGACATAGACAATAGATTTGGCGGAGCTGATAATGTAAGGATTCAGCTTGCGTATGCTCATAATAAAGAGGCTGCTTTACAGTGGAAAGAGGAAGTTCAGGCTGAATTTCCGAATCATGATATTGTAATGATTCCATTGTCCTTAAGTGTGGCGTGTCATATCGGACCCGGAGCATTAGCAGTAGCATGTACTAAGATTCTTCCTATTGAGTAAAATGAGAAGATGAATGTATAAAGGTGCCATAAGAAGAAAGTTAATATTCATGTATATAGATAATGAAACATGACAGTTAAAAGGAGAAAATGCGAACATATTTTCTCCTTTTTCTTTTCAAAACAGGTAAATTATGGTATAGTATACAAAGTATGTGACATTTTATGCTTAAAATATGCATTTCATGTAAAATGCAATCGTTATATAAAGAAAAATAACGGAGAAAGATTTGAAAGGAGTACCCCATGGCAAAACAGAGTACTTATGATGCTTCGAATATTACAGTATTAGAAGGATTGGAAGCAGTAAGAAAAAGACCCGGAATGTATATCGGAAGTGTATCTACTAAGGGACTGAATCATTTAATATATGAAATTGTAGATAACTCCGTAGATGAACATCTGGCAGGCTTTTGTGACAAGATTTATGTTACTTTGGAAGCTGATGGAAGTTGTACTGTATCAGATAACGGACGAGGAATTCCGGTAGAGATGCATGAAAAAGGGATTAGTGCGGAACGTCTGGTATTTACAACACTTCATGCAGGAGGTAAATTTGATGATTCTGCTTATAAAACCAGTGGAGGTCTTCATGGAGTCGGTTCTTCTGTTGTAAATGCACTTTCCAACCGCCTGACTGTTAGAGTCAAAAAGAACGGTTGTGTTTATGAAGATAAATATGAAAAAGGTATTCCTGTGATTGATTTAGTAGATGGTCTTCTTCCTATTATAGGGAGAACAAGAGAGACCGGGACTATGATTAATTTTCTTCCGGATGATACTATTTTTGATAAAACCAGATTTAAAGAAGATGATGTTAAAAGTCGACTTCATGAAACTGCATACTTAAATCCGAATCTTACTATTATTTATGAAGATAAAAGAAAAAGTGAACCGGAACATATAGAATTTCACGAGCCGGAAGGATTAATCGGTTTTCTGAAAGATTTAAATAAGTCTAAAGAGGCAGTACATGATGTTGTTTATTATTCGGGAGAAAGTGATGGGATATCTGTGGAAGTTGCATTTCAGTATGTGAATGAATTCCATGAAACCATATTGGGATTCTGCAATAATATTTATAATGCAGAAGGCGGTACTCATCTGACCGGTTTCAAGACCATGTTTACAACCGTAATCAACAACTATGCCAGAGAACTAAATATTTTAAAAGATAAGGATGCTAATTTTACAGGAGCTGACATCCGTAACGGAATGACCGCAGTTGTTTCCGTAAAACATCCGGATCCCAGATTTGAGGGACAGACTAAAACAAAATTGGACAATCAGGATGCTGCGAAGGTTGTAAGTAAAGTAACCAACGAAGAGATTGTTAGATTCTTTGATCGTAACCTTGAAACTTTAAAGGGAGTTATCGGTTGTGCTGAAAAGGCTGCTAAGATTCGTAAATCAGAGGAAAAAGCTAAATCAAACATGCTTACAAAACAGAAGTTTTCATTTGACTCCAATGGGAAATTGGCAAACTGTGAGTCAAAAGATTCTTCAAAGTGTGAAATATTTATCGTAGAAGGGGATTCTGCCGGAGGAAGTGCGAAGACAGCCAGAAATCGTGCTTATCAGGCAATTTTACCAATCCGCGGAAAAATTTTGAATGTAGAAAAGGCAAGTATTGATAAGGTGTTGGCAAATGCTGAAATAAAGACCATGATTAATGCTTTTGGGTGCGGATTTAAAGAAGGTTATGGGAATGATTTTGATATTACCAAACTTCGTTATGATAAAATAATTATTATGGCCGATGCGGACGTAGATGGTGCCCACATTTCTACACTGCTATTAACTTTATTTTACAGATTTATGCCGGAGCTTATTTATGAAGGGCATGTGTATATTGCTATGCCTCCATTATATAAAGCAATGCCCTCTAAAGGTAAGGAGGAGTACTTATATGATGATAAAGCTCTGGAAAAGTATCGTAAAACACATAAAGGACCATTTACGTTACAGCGCTATAAAGGTCTTGGGGAAATGGATGCTGACCAGTTATGGGAGACTACATTAAATCCGGAAACCAGAAAATTAAAATTGATTGAGATTGAAGATGGTCGTCATGCATCCCAGATTACAGAGATGTTGATGGGAAATGAGGTACCACCTCGTAAGGCATTTATCTATGAACATGCCAATGATGCTGAGTTGGATGTGTAATCGGTAAAAATAAGGTACACCGGGATAAGTGTTAAAGACAGAATGATTAAAAATCAGGAATGAGATAAAATGAAACAAACACAGACATTTGAAGAAAATATCATTAAAACAGAATACTCCGATGTGATGCAGAAATCTTACATTGATTATGCCATGAGTGTAATCGTTGCCAGAGCATTACCGGATGTCAGAGATGGGTTAAAACCGGTACAAAGAAGAACTTTGTACGATATGCATGAACTGGGAATCCGTTATGATAGACCATATCGTAAGAGTGCCCGTATTGTAGGGGATACCATGGGTAAATATCATCCTCATGGCGATTCTTCTATTTACGATGCGTTGGTTGTTATGACTCAGGAATTTAAAAAGGGACTTCCCCTGGTTGATGGTCATGGTAACTTCGGAAATATCGAAGGGGACGGAGCAGCTGCCATGCGTTACACAGAAGCACGTCTTCAAAAGATTACGCAAGATGGTTTGTTAGCCGATTTGGATAAAGATGTTGTAGATTTTATCCCCAACTTTGATGAAACCGAAAAAGAACCATCGGTATTACCTACAAAATTTCCGAATTTATTAGTAAATGGATCTGAAGGGATTGCAGTAGGTATGGCTACGAGTATTCCGCCGCATAATTTGGGAGAAATAATCGAAGCTACCAAAGCTTATATGAAAGATGAAAATATTTCTACCCGAGCTTTGATGAAATATGTGAAAGGTCCCGACTTTCCAACCGGAGGAATTGTAACTAATAAAGATGATTTGTTGGCGATTTATGAAACCGGAACGGGAAAAATTAAAGTTCGAGGCAAAGTGGATATTGAAAAAGGCAAAGCGGGAAAAACCAATGTAGTTATCAGTGAAATTCCTTATCCTATGATTGGAGCGAATATATCCAAGTTTTTGTCAGATGTGGCTAACTTATCAGAGACGAAGAAAACCATGGACATAGTGGATATTTCTAACCAATCTTCCAAAGAGGGTATTCGAATTGTAATTGAACTGAAAAAAGATGCCGATGTAGATAACTTTATTAATATGCTTTATAAGAAAACCCGTTTGGAAGATACTTTTGGAGTAAATATGCTTGCCATATCCAAAGGACGTCCTGAGACTATGGGATTAAAGCAGATTATTCGTGAAAATGTTAATTTCCAGTTTGAAGTTGCGACCAGAAAATACACTAATCTTTTAGCAAAAGAAAGAGAAAAAAGGGAAGTTCAGGAAGGTCTTATCAAAGCATGTAATGTGATTGATCTGATTATTGAGATTCTTCGCGGAAGTAAAGATCGTAATATGGCTAAGAGATGTCTGGTGGATGGCGAAGTAGAGGGTATTAAATTTAAATCAAAAGAATCTAAGATTATGGCATCCCAGCTTATGTTCACGGAACGTCAGGCCAATGCTATCTTAGATATGAGACTTTATAAGTTAATCGGTTTGGAAGTACAGGCCTTAATTAAGGAGCATGAGGAAACAGTTGCTAATATCTATCGTTACGAAGATATTTTAGACAGAAGAGATTCTATGATTCAGGTATTAATGAATGACCTTGACCAACTGAAAAAGGAATTTGCCCGTAAGAGAAGAACCGTAATAGATAATTGTGAAGAAGCTGTTTATGAAGAAAAGAAACAGGAAGAAATGGAATTAATGTTCCTAATGGACCGATTCGGATATATTAAAACTATTGACTTACCTACTTTTGAAAGAAATAAAGAAGCTGCTTTAAATGAAAACAGATTTGTTTTTAATTGCAAAAACACAGGTAAAATATGTATTTTTACAGATTATGGACAACTTCATACTATTAAAGTAGCGGATATTCCGTTTGGAAAATTCAGAGATAAAGGAATTCCGATTGATAATGTAAGTAATTATTCCAGTGCAAAAGAACAGATTGTATTGGCTACAAGTCAGAGTGAATTGAATTTGTATCGTATTGTGTTTGTTACAGAACAATCTATGATGAAAATCGTGGATGGTGGTGAGTTTGATGTAAATAAGCGTACCGTAGCCGCAACAAAGCTTTCGGATGGAGACAAAGTAGTCAGTGTTTATGTATTGAAGGATAAGACGAACATTGTACTTAGAACAAAAAATGGATATTTTCTCAGATTTCCGTTGACCGAGATTCCGGATAAGAAAAAAGGTGCTGTGGGAGTCCGCGGAATGAAACTTGGAGATAAGGATATCGTTGAAGAAGTATATTATACTCAGAATGCTGTAGAGAACAAAATTATGTATAAGGAAAAAGAAATAAATCTTACAACAATAAAACTTGGAAAACGCGACAGCAAGGGAACCAAGATACGGGTATAGTGAGAAAAAGCTGACTTGAGTTATCAAATTGTGATTAGACAGGAGATATAAAATTATGAGAGTAATTGCAGGAACTGCAAGAAGTCTTCCGCTAAAAACACCGGAAGGAATGGATACAAGACCTACTACAGACAGAATTAAAGAAACTTTATTTAATATGCTTCAGACAAAAGTAGGCGGTTCTGTTTTTGTAGATATGTTCAGCGGAAGCGGAGGAATAGGTATTGAGGCTATTAGCCGGGGAGCTAATAAAGCATATTTTATTGAGTATGACAAAAAGGCTTTGGCATGCATTAAAGACAATTTAAATTTTACTAAATTTAATGATAGTGCCATAGTAATTAATGCGGATGCCTGCAGTGCGGTTGATCGCATTAATGAGGAAGCGGATATTATTTTTATGGATCCGCCATATGAATCAGGGCTTGATGTGGCAGTGCTCAGAATTTTAAAAAATGCGGGATGTGTTACGGAAGATACGTTGATTATTGTAGAAGCTTCTATAGACAGAGATGTAAAAGAGTTTGAAGACTGTGGTTTTGAGGTAAGCAAAGAGAAAAAATATAAGACGAATAAACATGTGTTTCTTTACAAAGAAAGCTAATAATGGTAAATTGTAATTATTCAGAACCAAGCATATGGATAAATAGTTTTGATTGAGAATATGCTTATTTAGGAGGCAGTATATGAAAGCAGTATATCCAGGCAGTTTTGATCCGGTGACTTATGGACATTTGGATATTATAGAGAGAGCAGCAGCTATTTTTGATGAATTAACGGTAAGTGTGCTGAATAATAAAGCTAAGACAGCATTGTTTTCTGTAGAGGAACGTGTTAATCTATTAAAGGAAGCTACCAAACATTTACCAAATGTTAAGGTGGATTGCTTCAGTGGATTATTGATTGATTACGCAAAACAGAATGATATTCATGTATCTGTACGAGGATTACGTGCAGTTACTGATTTTGAATATGAATTACAGATAGCACAAACTAACAGCAAGTTTTCGGGCGGGGAATTAGATACCATTTTCTTAACTACAAGTTTGGAATTTGCTTATCTTAGTTCTTCTACAGTAAAGGAAATTGCAAGCTTCGGGGGCGACATTACAGAAACAGTTCCTAAATTTGTAGCTCAGAAAGTATATGAGAAATTTGGAATTACAGAAAGGGTGGAGATATAGATGAGTAGTAAAATTGAACAAATCATTGAAGAGATTGAAGAATTTATTGATGGGTGCAAGTATAAAGCACTTTCCAATACTCATATTATTGTGGATAAAGATCAGATTGATGAATTACTCCATGAGTTAAAGGTTAAAACTCCGGATGAAATCAAACGCTATCAGAAGATTATCAGTAATAAAGAAGCTATTTTGGCGGATGCAAGAGAAAAAGCAAATGCTTTGATTAATGAAGCAACTGTTCATACGAATGAATTGATTAATGAACATGAAATCATGCAGCAGGCATATGCGCAGGCCAATGAAGTAGTTACTTTGGCTACAAATCAGGCACAGGAAATTTTAGATAACGCAACTATTGAAGCTAATACTATGCGTGAAGCTGCAATGCGTTATACAGATGATATGCTTGCTAGTGTAGAAAATCTTATTGCTCAGTCTATGGAAGGTACAGCTTTCAGATATGAACAGTTAATGTCAGGTTTGAATACCTGTTACGAAACTGTAAAGTCTAACAGAGCTGAGTTATTCCCAATGGCAGGATTGGAAGATTTGGAAGAAGAAGTTGCAGCAGAACCCAAGAAAGGTTTAGATGTAATTTAAGTAAATAATAGAATGAAAATTAGAGCTGATGTAAAGGTGGATGAAGAATCTACTAAGACATCGGTTCTTTTTTGTTTGTAGTATTAAAGGTAAGAAGTAGGGCTAGTAGACAGTTTATATTTATAATATTGACAAAAATTATGCAATAGAGATAAAATATAAATAATTTTGAGAAAAGGAGGTTTTAAATTATGCGAAAAAATTTACAGAAAGCAGCGGGAAATCATTTCGGTAAACCGGTATGGTTAATCTCCATGATTAAGCCTCCAAAGATGGGAAAGAACTAAAGAATGTTGTTAAATAATAGCATATTTTTTTAGGACATGAAATGAGGATGATTGACAACATTCTGCTTAATATTTTTAAAATTGAATATGAAATAATATAATTATGATTCGAAGGAGAAAAATATTATGTGGTTTTGGTTATCACTTATTACATTAATTTGCTGGTCAGGTTCTGATCTTTTTTCTAAGATTGGATGTCGTGATGCATCTGATAAAAACAGTCATTTAAAAATGGTAATGGCAGTAGGTCTTGTAATGGGACTTCATGCTATGTATGAAATTTTTGTTGGTGGAACAGAGATTTCTTTACAGATTATTCTTACATATTTACCTGTATCTTTATTGTATATTTTATCTATGGCAATGGGATATTTGGGACTTCGTTATATCGAATTATCTATTTCATCTCCAATATGTAACTCTTCAGGAGCACTTGTTGCGGTAATGACATTATTTATGGTTGGATTTAGTGAATTTTCACCTTTAGCATTGGTTGCAATTGCAATTGTTTGTATTGGTGCTATCGGTCTTGGAGTGGTAGATTATTTTGAAGACGATGAAATGCGTGCCGAAAGACAGAAGGAAAGCAACTACAAATATTCCAAGAGTCTTCTGGCATTGGCAATGCCCGTAGCATACTGTATTTTAGATGCAGCCGGAACATTTGCAGATAACAGAGTATTGGAAACATTGAATGAAGATAGTGCTAATGTAGCATATGAATTAACATTCCTTTTTGTGGGCATCCTTTGCTTTATCTACGTTGTTCTGATTAAGAAAGATAAGCTAATTCCTAAAATGGAAGCGCCAAAGTATATTGGGGCTATCTGCGAAACCGCAGGTCAGTTTGCTTATATTTATGCGATTGCTGATACAGAACATTTGGCAATGTCTGCACCGATTATTTCTTCTTATTGTGCAGCATCTGTTCTTTGGAGTCGTATTTTCTTAAAAGAAAAGCTTTCCAAAAAACATTATATGATGATTGTCTTAGTTGTAATTGGTATTGCTATTATGGGATTTTTGGACATGTAATAAAAATTGGGAGAAAGCAAGTAATTGCTTTCTCCTTTTTTCTATGGTAAAATTCTCACCGATACAAAAGAAAGGTTATATGAATTATGGGTTTTTTTGAATTATTTTTATTAGCAGTTGGACTTAGCATGGATGCATTTGCAGTTTCTATCTGTAAGGGATTGGCAATGAAAAAAGCAGATGCGAAAGGTATGGCAACTTGTGGAGTATGGTTTGGTGGATTTCAGGCATTAATGCCATTGATTGGTTTCTTTTTGGGAACTTTGTTTGCATCAGCTATTGAAGCAGTGGATCACTGGGTAGCCTTTGGTTTACTTGGACTTATTGGTTTTAATATGTTAAAAGAAGCTTTTGAAAGAGAAGAAGAAGGGTGTGACTGTAATAATAATGATGCAGATTTATCTGTAAAAACCATGTTTGTTATGGCTGTAGCTACCAGCATTGATGCTTTGGCGGTAGGAATTTCTCTTGCAATGGCAGGAAATGTTAATATCTGGGTTGCTGTTGCTTTAATTGGAATTACAACTTTTATTTTATCCGGTGTGGGTGTAAAGGTAGGAAGTATTTTTGGAAGTAAATTTGAAAAGAAGGCTCAGCTTGCCGGAGGAATTATTTTGATTTGTTTGGGGACAAAGATTTTACTTGAACATCTTGGAGTATTGTAATTCTTTAAGCTTGTAAAAGCAGATTTTGTTCTATTTTTTTTATTGTAATAAAATGCGATAAAAAGATTTTCAGGATCACCTGTCAGAAATGGCAGGTGATTTTTCTTTATACAATCTTTATATCATAATAGATGTTCTAACACCGTCTTTTGTTCTGAAATAGTACAATAAATCCAAACAAAAGATATAAGGAGAAGCTCTATGGCGGATTTTATACATAAAAAGAACAGATTTACTTTATTTCAGATTATTATTCTTGGATTTGCAGCAGTAATCTTAATAGGTGCATTGCTTTTAATGTTACCGGTATCGTCGAAAGCCGGGATAATAACTCCGTTTAATGAGGCATTATTTACTTCCACTTCAGCAGTTTGTGTGACAGGACTTGTGGTGCAGGATACAGCAACTTATTGGTCGTGGTTTGGACAAGGAATTATACTAGTCCTCATTCAGATAGGAGGACTTGGTGTTATTACGGTTGCGGTATCATTTGCACTTTTGTCAGGAAGAAAAATATCTTTAATGCAACGAAGTGTCATGCAGGAAGCAATTGCAGCACCGAAGGTTGGAGGAATTGTTAGATTAACGGGATTTGTACTAAAGGGTACATTTCTGATTGAGTTTATAGCAGCACTAATAATGATGCCAGTTTTTGTAAAGGATTTTGGAGCAAAAGGTATATGGATGGCGATTTTTCATTCGATTTCTGCCTTTTGTAATGCAGGCTTTGATTTGATGGGAACAGAGAATGTAAAGTATGCGTCCCTCACTTCTTATGTTTCACATCCATTGATAAATATTACAATTATGCTACTCATTATAATTGGTGGTATCGGATTTCTTACGTGGGAAGATATCCTAAAAAACAAGTACCGGATAAAAAGTTACCGTATGCAGACCAAGGTAATACTTACAACCTCCCTGATATTAATTTTATTTCCAGCAGTATTCTTCTTTTTCAGGGATTTTGCAGATTTGCCAATGCAGGAAAGAGTGTTTAGTTCGCTGTTTCAGGCAGTAACTCCAAGAACAGCGGGATTCAATACTGCTAATCTTACCATGATGACAGAAGCTGGACTGGGAATTGTGATTGCGTTGATGCTGGTGGGTGGTTCACCAGGTTCTACAGCAGGTGGTATGAAAACCACAACTCTGGCGGTAATTATTGCAAATACATTGGCGTGTTTCAGACGAAAAGAAGATGCACAGATGTTTGGAAGAAGAATAGAAGATAGTGCCATAAAAAATGCAGCCACTATTTTTATGATGTACATTGTCTTTTTCTTTGGAGGTGCGATAGTGATTAGTGTTGTGGAAGGTTTGCCATTTTCCACCTGTTTATTTGAAACTGCTTCAGCGATAGGAACAGTCGGATTAACATTAGGAATTACGCCGGGATTGGGTGTTATTTCACAGATAATACTTATGATATTGATGTTTCTTGGACGAGTAGGAGGCTTAACACTTATTTATGCAGCTCTTTCAGAAAGCGGTAAAAAAATATCAAAATTACCACGGGAAAAAATAACGATAGGATAGGAGAAGGAAAAAATGAAATCAATATTACTGGTTGGACTTGGAAAGTTTGGAAAACACATTGCATTGCAGTTGCATCAGTTAGGACATCAGGTTATGGGAGTGGATCATAACGAGGACAGAATAAATGATACCATAGACATTATGACCAATGCACAGATTGGGGACAGTACCAATGAGGAATTTTTACGTTCACTTGGAGTAGACAACTACGATGTATGCATCGTAACCATTGGAAGTGATTTTCAGTCTTCTCTGGAAACTACCTGCTTGCTGAAAGAACTTGGAGCTAAATTTATTGTCTCCCGTGCAGAGCGGGACGGACAGGCAAAGTTCCTGCTTCGTAATGGTGCAGATGAGGTGGTATACCCGGAAAAGCAGGTTGCAAAATGGGCAGCTATCCGTTATACATCAAATCATATTCTGGATTACATTGAACTGGATGAGTCTCATTCCATATTTGAGGTTACGATTCCAAAGGAATGGGTAGGTATGAGTATTGGACAGATTGACATTCGTAAAAAATATAACATTAATATCATAGCAGTAAAGGATAAAGGGCAGACAAATGTATCCGTAACACCGGATACCATTTTGGCTGCTGACAGGACAATGCTGGTTCTTGGCGAGGATAAGGCGTTGCAGAAATGTTTCCATATCTAATGAAAAGTATGACATACCGGACTTTACAAAAGTGATAGAAAACAATCCGAAATGTGGTATAATTGTATTCCATTAAGACAGAAGGTGGTGGTGCAGATGAAAAAAGATAAATTAAATAATGACATGGAAGGTGCAGAACACATTCTGGTCTGTTTATCTGCATCACCATCTAATGTGAAAATAATTAAGACTGCGGCTAAAATGGCATCTGCCTTTGGCGGCAGTTTTACTGCGCTTTATGTAAAATCTGTAAATGCAGATAAGATGGATGAGTTTGATAAAAAACGTTTACAGCGTAATATTCAGCTGGCAGAACAGCTGGGAGCAGAGATTGCGATTACACATGGAGAGGATGTGTCTTTCCAGATAGCGGAATATGCCAAAATATCAGGTGTCACACAGATTGTTATCGGACGAAGCAATATAAAGCGTCGACATTTCTGGAGTAAGCCTTCCCTGACAGAGAAGCTGACGGAAATTGCACCTAACTTGGATATACACATTATACCGGATGGAAGCTTAGGGGCAACCTATAAAGGTGGAGAGGATTCTGTATTGCATAGGCTGGTAATATCCCATCCAAAGGATATTTTCATTATGCTACTTTTTCTTGTAGGGGTTACTTTGTTAGGACAGGTATTCTATCATTTTGGTTTTACGGAAGCTAATATTATCGCCATTTATATTTTGGGGGTATTACTGATTTCCTTATTTACCAGAGGATATGCATGTGGCATTGTCGGTTCCTTAATGAGTGTTATACTGTTTAATTTCTTTTTTACAGAGCCGCGTCTGACACTGCATGCTTATGATTCAAGATATGCTGTGACATTTGCAATCATGATGGCAGTTTCCATTATGACAGGAACATTAGCATCAAAGCTAAAGCTCCATGCAAAGATGTCAGCCCGGAATGCATTTCGGACAAAAGTGCTGCTTGATACAAATCAGCTTTTACAAAAGGCAAAAAACGATGAAGATATTATCAACATTACGGCAACACAGCTGATGAAATTGTTAAACCGTTCGATTGTGGTATATACTGTCAAAGAAGAAAAACTGTCTAAAGGGATTCTGTTTCCGGTGGAATCAGAGGTAAATAGTGGGGAACTGTTTTCTGATTTAGAGTATAATGCGGCATGCTGGGTGTATCAAAACCAGCACAGAGGCGGAGCAACAACGGATGTATACACAAATGTGAGGTGTTTATATCTAGCCATACGCATTTATGATAAGGTTTACGGAGTGATAGGTATTCACGTTGAAAAGAAACTGGATTCCTTTGAAAACAGTATGCTGTTATCCATCATAGGTGAGTGTGCTCTGGCAATGGACAATAACCGTAATGCGAAGGAGAAGGAAATGGCGGCTGTGCTTGCTAAGAACGAACAGTTGCGGGCGAATCTGCTTCGTGCTATTTCCCATGACCTGCGTACACCGCTTACGGCAATTTCCGGGAATGCAGAGAATGTACTTATGAATTATGAAACGCTGGATGCTGATATGAGAGAGCAGATATTTAAGGAAATTTTTGATGATTCTCAGTGGCTCATCGGTATTGTGGAAAATCTGCTTTCCGTTACCAGAATAGAAGAAGGAAGAATGAATTTTAACATGTCCATACAGCTTATGGATGAAGTTATCAGTGAAGCACTGACACATATCAGACAGAAACGTAACAGGCATGATATTGAGGTTTATTGTGAGGATGAATTACTGCTTGCAAAGATGGATGCTAAACTGATTGTGCAGGTAATAATTAATCTGGTAGAAAATGCAATAAAATATACACCGTATGGTACATCCATTCGCATAGTGGCAAAAAAGGAAGCAAAGGCTGTAGCAGTCAGTGTGATTGATAATGGTCCGGGGATTCCAAAGGAAATAA
>JAFXGP010000110.1 GCA_017521195.1 Lachnospiraceae bacterium | reverse complement strand
CGGTGCTAAAACAGAAGAAGCTCCTGCAACAGAAGAAGCAGCAACAACAGAAACAACAGAAACAACAGAAGAAGGTTTAAAAATCGCTATCGTAAGCAGCCCTTCAGGTGTAGATGATGGTAGTTTCAACCAGAACAACTACGAAGGTATTCTTGCTTTCATCGAAGCTAACCCAGGTGCAACAGTAACTCCTGTTAAAGAAGAAACAGGTGACGTTGCAGCAGCAGTTCAGGCAGTAGCTGATATCGTAGCTGACTATGACGTAATCGTATGTTGTGGTTTCCAGTTCCAGGGTATCGCAACTATCGCTGAAGAAAACCCGGACGTTAACTTTATCTTAGTAGATGCTTACCCAACAGATGCTGAAGGTAACGAAGTATCAGTAGCTAACATCTATGCTATGCAGTTCAAAGAACAGGAAAGTGGTTTCTGTGCAGGTATCGCAGCAGCATTAGAAACAAAAACAGGAAAAGTTGCAGTTGTTAACGGTATTGCATTCCCATCTAACGTAAACTACCAGTATGGTTTCATGAGTGGTGTTAACTATGCAAATAAAGTATATGGAACAACAGCAGAAATCGTTGAACTTGCTTCTTATGCAGGTACAGATGTAACAGGTGCTAACGTTGGTGGTAACTATGTAGGTAACTTCAATGACGAAGCAACTGGTAAAGTTGTTGGTGAAGCTTTAATCGGTGAAGGTGTAGACGTAATCTTCGTAGCAGCAGGTGCTTCCGGAAACGGTGTATTAACAGCTGTAAAAGAAGCTACAGATGTATGGTTTATCGGATGTGACGTTGACCAGTTTAACGATGGTGCAAACGGAGATGCAAATGTAGTATTAACATCTGCTCTTAAAGTTATGGACATGAACGTAGAACTTCAGTTAGGAAACGTTGTAGCAGGTACTTTTGAAGGCGGAAATGCTTTACTTGGTGCTGACACATACTCTACAGGTTTTGTAAGTGAAGAAGGAAGACATCAGATGCAGGCTGATACAGTTGCTAAAGTAGCTGAATCTTTCGAAAAAGTTGTAGCTGGTGAAATCGTTCCTGCAGCTAACTTCAATGGTATGACACCAGACGCTTTCACAGGTTTATAAGAAACTGACGAAAGTCACAAGTGAAATAAAATGATTTATGAGAGGAAGGTAATTACACCTTCCTCTTTTTACGTGGAAGGCATAAGCCAAGCTGACATGTTTACATGTCAATTTGGCGCCGCCCACGAACTTTGAAAATATTTTAATATTTTCAAAGTATGCGAGGAAAAAAGGGTTGGAAAAATATTATGATGGCTTGAGAAAAAAGCTGAAAATATGTTATACTACATATTATATGCTAGGGTGACTATGATAAAGAATAGTTACATACTCAGTAAGGAGAAGTCATATGTCGGATTATATTATTGAAATGAAAAACATTACCAAGAAATTCCCCGGAATTGTTGCTAATGATTCTGTCAGCATTCAGATAAAAAAAGGGGAAGTTTATGCCCTCCTTGGTGAAAATGGTGCCGGAAAATCCACCCTTATGAGCATGCTCTTTGGGATGTATGAACCGGATGAGGGTGAGATTTACGTAAGAGGAAAGAAAGAAACGATTTCTTCTCCTAAATATGCAACCCAGTTGAATATTGGTATGGTGCATCAGCATTTTAAACTGGTATCCAATTTTACAATAACAGAAAATATCATTATGGGTATGGAACCGCAGAAAAAATTCTTAGGAATCTTACCTTATGTAGATGTAAAAGGTTCTGATAAAAAAATTGCGGAATTATCCAGAGAATATGGATTGGAAGTGGATCCGACTAAGAGAATTGATGAGATTAATGTGTCTACACAGCAGCGTGTTGAGATTTTAAAAATGCTTTATAGAGAAGCAGAGATTCTTATTTTCGATGAACCTACAGCGGTTCTGACACCACAGGAAATAGAATTCTTATTAGATATTATTAAAGGCTTAAAAGAAGCCGGAAAAACCATTATTTTAATTACCCATAAATTGGAAGAAATCAAAAAAGTAGCAGACCGTTGTGCCATTCTATGCAAAGGTAAGCTGGTTGATGTATTGGATGTGGCAACCACATCTACCAAAGAAATGGCGAATAAAATGGTAGGCCGTGAAGTTAACTTCGAAGTGGACAAGCCTGAGCCACATTATGGAAAAGAAGTGTTATCCGTACAGAATCTTACTGTAAAAGATGATAATGGTTTTGACGTAGTTAAAAATGCAAGCTTCTCTATCCGTGGTGGAGAAATTCTTGCCATTGCCGGTGTATCCGGAAATGGTCAGGTAGAATTGGCAGATGCCATTGCAGGTTTAATGCCGGCAGCAGGCGGTAAGATTATTTTAAACGGACAGGATATTACCCACGACAATATCCGTAAACGTATTGATGACGGTATTGCTTATATTCCGGAAGACAGACAGAAATATGGATTGATTCTTGATTTCCAGTTAAAAGAAAATTTCCCTTTAAAAAATTATTGTAAAGAACCTTTCTCTAAAAAGGGAATTTTAAATTATAGTGAATTTGATTCCTTTGGTGAGAAGTTAATCGAAAAATATGATATCCGAAGCGGACAAGGTAATAAGACTATTGTTCGTTCTATGAGTGGGGGAAATCAGCAGAAGGCAATCATTGCCAGAGAAGTAGAACAGGATGCATCTCTGGTAATCTTTGTACAGCCTACGCGAGGTCTGGATATTGGTGCCATTGAAAATATTCACAAACAGATTGTGGCAGAAAGAGAAAAAGGTAAGGCAATCCTTTTAATTTCTTTGGAATTAGACGAAGTTATGAGTCTTGCAGATACCATTGCAGTTATTTACAGTGGTGAGATATTAAAAGTAGCAGACGCAAAAACACTTTCTGTAAAAGAGGTAGGAGAATTTATGATGGGGGTAAAGGGCAATGAAACAAAAAAATAATTCAATAGCTAAGTTTTTTGTGAAAATGCTTGGAAATGAAAAATATCAATTCATTACAATCCCTGTATTTTCTATTATAGTCAGTTTGCTGGTAGGGGCGATTGTAATCCTGCTCCTTGGAAAAAATCCGGTGGAGGCATATGGTAACCTGTTACAGGGCTCCGGACTTCTTATGAAAGAAAAATATGCCGGCGGTAAGGGAATGTTAACGGATTTCCTCAGTTTTGTAGATTATTGGACACCTATGATTTTTGCGGCTCTTGCAGTAGCAGTTGCACTAAAAGCCGGTCTTTTTAATATCGGTGTTTCCGGACAGATGTTAGCAGCCGGATTTATTGCATCTGTTACAGTCGGATATAGTACTCTGGCAGCTCCAATTGCAAAACCGCTTGTCATTATTATCTGTTTTGTAGTTGGTTCTCTGGTAGGTGGATTGATTGGTTTCTTAAAACATAAATTTAACATTAATGAAGTTGTATCATCTATTATGCTTAATTATATTGTGCAATATGTTACAGCATTCTTCATTTATACCAAGTATGTAGATCCGGTTTCCAGACAGTCTAAAAATATTGCAGATGCAGCCAGACTGACACTCAAGAACGTGGAGATTGGTGCATTAAAAGGAGATATTCCGTTAGGAATTATTCTGGCTGTTATTGTAGCCTTTATCATCAAATATGTATTTGATAAGACTACCTTTGGTTATGAAATAAAAGCTATCGGTTTTAATACAAATGCATCTAAATATGCAGGTATTAACGTAGGAAAAAATATGGTAATTGCCATGATGATTTCCGGTGGTTTGGCAGGTCTTGCGGGGGCAACTTATTATCTTGGATATTTTTGTTCCATGCAGCCAAAAGTGTTAGCAGCTACAGGATATGATGCTATTGCAGTATCCTTGCTTGGTAATTCCAATCCGATGGGAATTTTGGCATCTTCTTTCCTGATTAATATTATTAATAAAGGAAGTACTTATATGAGTTCCAAGGCTGGTTTGGATGCAGAAATTGCATCTGTAATTACAGGATTGATTCTATTGTTCAGTGCCTGTGGAGCCTATATCCAGTATCTTGTGAAGAAGAATAAAGATAAAATAGAAGAAAATAAAAAAGCAAAGGGGGAAGCGTAAATGTTAGATAAGATTATTATTGACGGACTTTCTTTTGCTCTGCCTTTGTTTGTTATGGCGATTGGCGGTATTTATAGTGAACGAAGCGGTATTACGAATCTTGCTTTGGAAGGATTGCAGGGAGCCGGTGCTTTTGTTGGGGCATTGGTAGCAACCTTCCTAATGATGGCTCTTCCTTCTGAGTCACAGATACCTTATTATGCAGCTATGTTTACGGCAATGATCGGAGGTATGCTTTATGCCATGCTTCATGCAGTGCTTTGTGTTAATTTTAAAGCGAATCAGGTAATCAGTGGTGTAGTTATTAACATTTTAGCTATGGCATTGACAGTATTTTTAACAAAAGTAGTAAACAGAATTGCTTTTGGTGCAGCCAGTGATAAATTCTTGTTAAATGTATCCAGCAGATGGACCATTCCGGGATTATCTTCCATCCCGATTGTAGGGGCTGTGTTTAAGGATATCTATCCTTTTGAAGTAATTATTGTATTGGTAGCTATTATTGCCTGGTATGTGCTTTACCGTACCAGATACGGTATGCATGTAAGAGCGTGTGGAGACAATCCGCAGGCAGTAGATGCAGCCGGTATCGATGTGGCTAAAATCAGATTTTCGGCAGTTATGATTTCCGGTGCTTTGTCCGGATTGGCAGGTATGTGCTTCGCATATTCTATTTCTGCGAAATATGCATCTACTATTTATGTGGGGTATGGATACTTATCTATTGCAGCACTGATTTTTGGAAGCTGGAAAATCCTTCCTACCTTAGGAGCTTGTCTTTTGTTCGGATTTGCAAAATCCGCAGGACACCAGATTGTACAAGTATTGGAGATGCCAAGTAGTTATTCTGATTTGGTAATGGTATTCCCATACGTATTAACATTGTTGTTATTAATCTTCTTCTCTAAACACAATGCAGCACCAAAAGCATTGGGAGAAATCTACGACAAAGGAAAACGATAAGTAATGTACGAGGTTGTTGAACATATAGTTTGCGGATTTCTGTATCCCTTGTTCGCTTGCTGTTCGTTACATTGTACTTGAATATCGGACTGAAGTCCGCTCTTCAATGTACAATGTCTCACAGATGCGTACAAGTTGGATAGCAGAAAACCTTAAACTAATTATGTTCAACAACCTCATTTTATTATGCGAAAGGTTTTAGTTATGAGGAATAGATTTCAGTTATTGGATACGATAAGAGGAATTGTGTTGGTGAGTATGATTATATATCATACCACTTGGAATTTGGTATATATTTACGGTGTGAATTGGGAGTGGTATAAGAGCTACGGAGCATACCTCTGGCAGCAGAGTATTTGTTGGACTTTTATTTTGCTGTCAGGATTCTGTTTTTCACTGGGAAAAAGGCATCTTAAAAACGGACTTATAGTTTTCGGAAGCGGTGCATTGGTAACAGCAGTTACTTTAATTGCCATGCCTGAAAATAGGGTGGTTTTCGGGGTTTTGACTTGTATCGGTTCCGCTACATTGTTGTTAACATTTACAGAAAAATTCTGGAAGAATATACCGGCTGAAATAGGCATTATTGTAACATTTGTTTTATTCTTATTGACTAAGAATATTAATTATGGTTATTTGGGGCTTGGAGGAATACGGTTTATAGAACTTCCGTCCCAATGGTATAGTAACTATTTTACTACTTTCATAGGTTTGCCGTTTGGAGGATTTTATTCTACGGATTATTTTTCGTTTGTTCCCTGGTTCTTTTTGTTTTTGTGCGGTTTTTACTTATATGGAATTTGGAATAAATATGATTTTTTATATAGAAAGTATATGAGAAAAAATATTAAAGTTTTCTCTTTTTTAGGAAGACACTCTCTTATAATTTATCTTCTCCATCAACCTGTCATATATGGAATTCAAGAGTTGATATTTTAAAGGATTAAGGAAGAAAAATACAAAGAAAAATCAAAATTTAAAAGTGAAAATAATACCATTTATAAACGAAAAAGCCCACATTTTATACCTAAAATTACTATTGTGAATATAGTAATTTATTGTATAATATAACGGATTAGAGACAATAAGTCTTACAAAAGAAAGTGGGTAAATGGCAATGGAAAAATTTAGGAAGAAAATCAAAAACGGTGCGATTCAATGGAAACTTAATTTCATGGTAAAAGTGGCTATTGGTCTGATGCTTCTGTTAGGCTTGGGAGCATTAATCGGAGCATGGGAATTAAATCTCCAGACAAAAGAATTACATGATAACTGGATGAATGCCAACAACATTATTGCAGAATTGGATTATCTTACATCTGAAGTACGTTTGAAACAGTATGCCCATGTAATTTCTTCTACAATTGATGAAATTATACAACATGAAGCAGAGATTGAGGAACTTCAAGAACAGATTCACGGATTAATGGCAGAGTATGAATTGACCATTTCTAGTGAAACGGATCGCCAGTATTATGATACAGCGGCGAAAGCCTGGGAAACATATACGGCTGTTACAGGAGACAAGTTCATTAGCTTAAGCCGTGCTATGATGTTGGAGGAAGCTAATGCAATTATGTTAGGCGAAGGGTTTGAAGCATTTTCAGAATTCCAGACAAGTTTTGATGCATTAATGGAATTCAATCATGCAGGAGCAGAAAAAGCGAACAATCATGCTACAGTAGTATATATTATTGTTTGTGTTATTGTTGTTGTTTTGGTGGCATTGGCAACTGTGATTGCAATATTCATTTCTAAGGAAATTATTAAAGGGGTTGTTACACCTGTAGAACAGTTAAAATATGCAGCGGCAGAAATGACTCAGGGAAGATTGGATGCGGATATTGAGTATGAATCTGCAGATGAGTTGGGAGAATTAGCGGATTCTATCCGTGAGGTTCAGGTTACTTTAGGAGCTTATGTAAGAGAAATCTCTGAAACTTTAGAAGTAATTGCAACAGGAGATTTGACAAAGAACTTTAAAGAAATTACAGATTTCCGCGGTGAATTCGGAAGTATTAAAGATTCCTTTGTTCGTATTTTGAAAGAATTTAATATTACATTAAGCAGAATTCAGGATGCAGCGGCAGACGTAGACTCCGGTTCTGATGAAATTGCAGGTGCAGCAGCAGATTTGGCATCAGGTACCAGTGAACAGGCAAGTGCAGTGGAAGAATTAACTGCAACCATTATGACAGTTAACAGCATGGCTGAAGAATCTGCAAAAGAAGCAAATGATGCTTCCGGTAAGGCTGCAACAGCAGTAAAAGAAGCCGAAACAGAACGTCTGCATATGAAAGAACTTCAGGAAGAAATGGAAAGAATCAAAGAGATTTCTGAACAGATTGAAGCTATTGTTACAAGCATTGAAGAAATTGCTTCCCAGACCAGTTTGCTTGCTTTAAATGCTTCTATCGAAGCAGCCAGAGCAGGAGATGCAGGAAGAGGATTTGCTGTAGTAGCAGAACAGATTGGTAAGTTGGCTACAGACAGTGCGCAGGCCGTTGTTAACGCAAAAGAGTTGATTGGCAAGACAGTTGAAGCTATCGATAAAGGCAGCACTATGACAGAAAGAACTGCCAAAGGGTTCGAAAAGATTATTGATGAGTTAGATAGTTTTGCTGAAATGGCACATGGTGTTAGTGATACAGCAACAGCTCAGGCACAGGCATTAGAGCAGATTGAAGAAGGAATTGAACAGATTTCTACTGTAACACAGCAGAATGCAGCGGCCAGTGAAGAATGTTCGGCTATCAGCGAAGAATTGGCAGCAAGAGCTTCTGAAATGATGTCTCAGATTCAGAAATTTACATTACATAGTTAATTCGCAGATAAAGAGTGAAGAGTAAAATGAAAGAACCAATTATAGAGATTTGTTGCGGCAGTTATTATGACGCCCTTCAGGCGGCATATGGCGGTGCCAAAAGAATTGAGTTAAATAGTGCGTTGATGCTGGGGGGATTGACCCCCGGCACCGCGACTCTGAAATTGGTGAAACAAAATATACCGGATTTGAAGGTGATTACTATGGTAAGACCCCGAGGAGCCGGTTTTTGTTATTCCAAGGAAGAGTTTACAGTGATGGAGGCAGAATGTCTTGAACTTCTGGAAAACGGAGCTGACGGCATTGCCTTTGGATGCTTGCAACAGGATGGAAAGTTAGATATAGAAAAAAATAATCGTTTACTTTCTTTGATTAAGATGTATAATAAAGAGGCAGTGTTTCATCGGGCTTTTGACATAGTGCCTGATCCGTTTGAGACTATGGAAGAATTGATTCGGATGGGAGTGGACAGGGTACTGACTAGTGGATTACAGGCAAAAGCTGTAGATGGAGCTAAAATAATTAAAGAGTTGCAGGAACGTTACGGAACTCAGATTGAGATTCTTGCCGGAAGCGGAATCAATGCTTCCAATGCCCGTAGATTAATGGAAGAAACGGGAATCTGGCAGGTACATAGTTCCTGTAAAGATTGGATAACAGATCCGACTACAAAAGCCAATGGTGTATCTTATAGTATGGTTTCCGGAGAAGCGGAAATGATGTATGATGTAGTAAGTGCTAAACTGGTAGAGCAGTTGTTGGCTGCTATCTGATAAATTATACAATGGAGGAGAATTATGAAAAAAGAAAATGCAAAAGCACTGTTGCCCATTGGGGTGTTTTTGGTGCTTTATCTTGGATTGGGAATCCTTTTTGAGTATGTTATGGCGATTCCTATGGGATTCTACAACATTCCTATTGTAGTTGCTTTCTTAGTAGCATTACTGGTAGCTTGTATTCAGAATCCAAGTTTAAAATTTGATGACAAATTAGCTGTTATGGCAAAAGGGGTGGGAGATAAGAACATTATTACTATGATTCTTATTTTCATGACAGCAGGTATTTTCGTAGGAGTTGTTGGCAGAAGCAGTGCAGAAAGTGTTGCATACTTCTTGCTTTCCATTATTCCTGCAAGATTTGCTGTGTTAGTATTATTTATAGTTAGCAGTTTTGTATCTGTAGCTATGGGTACTTCCGTAGGTACTATTACATTAATTACACCAATCGCAGTAGCAGTAGCAAATAGTTCCGGTTTTGGATTACCTTTATGTATCGGTTCTGTTGTAGGCGGAGCGATGTTTGGAGATAACTTATCCTTTATTTCTGATACAACGATTGCAGCTTGTAACGGACAGGGATGTGAAATGAAAGATAAATTCCGTGAGAACTTCGGAATTGCACTTCCGGCAGCATTGGCTACTTTGGTAATTATTCTCATTAAATCTTTTGGTGTGGAAGATATCGGCAGTGCTATTGTACAGGAATACAACCTGATTCAGATTATTCCATATGTATTAGTGTTAATTGGTGGAATCATCGGTATTAACGTATTTGTGGTCCTTTTGATCGGTATTGTGACAGGTTCCTTCATTATGTTGATTACAGGGGCTACAGAAGCAACTGCGTTATTGGCAAGTATGGGTTCCGGAGCATCCGGAATGTTTGAAACTACTATGGTAGCGATTTTAGTATCTGCTATTTGTGCATTGATTGCAGAATATGGCGGATTTGCGGCTTTACTTAGCTTTATTAAGAAGATGTTTAAAGGAAAAAAAGGCGGAAGCCTTGGTATGGGGCTTTTAGTAGGTGCTATGGATATTGCAACAGCAAACAATACAGTAGCGATTGTAATGGCCAATCCAATTGCAAAAGAAATGTCTGAAGAATACGGAATTTCTTCCAAGAAAGCAGCATCTATTCTGGATACTTTCTCTTGTATTTTCCAGGGAGTAATTCCTTATGGTGCACAGATGCTGGTAGCGGTATCAGCGGCTATGGAATTAGGTGCAGAAGTATCAGCGTTTGATATTCTTCCAAATTTGTACTATCCATATATGTTATTGATTAGTTCCTTGATTTTTATCTTTTTAGTACCGGATAAAAAAGCAAAATAAATAGTAAAATAATAAATGATAAAAGCGGCTTCGAATGAAGCCGCTTTATTGTTTTGTTTAAATTAATCTGTGTAGTTATCAAAGTAACCCTGAATTAAAATGATTGGAGTACCTTTGTCTCCGGAACCACTTGTTAAGTCACATAAAGAACCAAGTAAGTCGGTTAACTGTCTTGGAGTTGTACCCTGGGAAGCCATGTTACCAACTAAGTTAGACTGTTTTTCTTTGATGCTCTTAGAAATAGCTTCTTTTAATTCAGCACCGCTTAAGTTCTTGAAATCATTATCAGCAAGATATTTTAATTTCAATTCATTTGGTGTACCATGAAGACCTGCTGTAAATGCAGGAGATACTACCGGGTCAGCTAATTCCCAAATTTTACCTTGAGGATCTTTGAAAGCACCGTCACCGTAAACCATTACTTCAACATGTTTTCCTGTTAATTTCATGATTTCGGCCTGAATATCTTCTACTAAATCCTGACATTCGTTAGGGAAGAGTTTGATCTGGTCTTCTGTAGATTTGTTAGAACCTAACAAACCATATTTTGCATTGTAGCCGCCGCCGTTAACAGAGCTTGTTAAAATATCATCTAAACCGCAAACTGCTTTCGCACCGTTTTCTCTTAAGATACGTTTTGTTCTTTGTCTGGTATGAATATCACAAGTTAAAATGCAATCAGCATAATTTAAGATTGTTTTAGCCTGATTAGCGAAGATGATTTCAACTTCTGCACCGGCTTCTTTGATAATGTCAGAATAATACTCTACATAATCAACACCTGTAAATTCATGTTTGTTTTCACCGAATAATTCACGGTATCTTTCTAAAGTTAATACATCACTATATGGGTTAATACCGGCTTCATCTAATTGATCGTAAGTTAAAAGTGCATTACCAACTTCATCGCTTGGATAGCTTAACATTAAAACTACTTTTTTAGCTCCCATTGCGATACCTTTTAAAACGATTGCAAAACGGTTACGGGAGGTAATTGGGAAGATAACACCAATAGTTTCTCCGCCTAGTTTTGCACGAACGTCATCTGCGATATCCTGAACAGATGCGTAATTACCCTGAGCACGTGCTACGATGGATTCTGTTAAAGCAATAACATCTCTGTCTCTTAAAGAGAAGCCTTCGCTTTCAGCTGCTTCCATAACACTGGTTACTGCGATGTCCACTAAGTTATCACCTTCACGGATAATAGGACAACGAATACCTCTTGAAATTGTACCAACTTTTCTTTCCATTTTGTACACCTCTGTTTCTATAGTATAGAACTAATTTGCTTATTGCCTGTTCGACCTCATAAGGGCGTGTGGCAATATTCTGGTTATGTCATTCATTTTCATAAATATATATACATATTTATGTCTCCTAACAAAGTACATTATACATTTATCTAAATAATCTTGCAAGAAAAAACATATGGAAAATGACTGCAATAATGGAAAAATAAACATAAAAACACATTTTTTTAAAAATGTTTTGTGAAAGAAAATATAGAAGGAATTGAAAAATAGGGATATAATGAAAATATAAATTTATTTTAGTTATATAATGAGATTATTGTTAAAGAAAGAATGATTGTAAAAATGAAATAAAGGATAAAACATTTATGATTCGAATGATGATATTTGATTTGGATTCTACATTAGCTCCCATAGGATTTGGTATGGGAGAAGAAGAATTAAAATTATTTCGGGAATTAGAAGATACCGGGGTGCGTATTGCTATTTGTTCCGGAAAAACCTGTGATTATTTGTGTGGTTTTATGCGTCAGATTGGCTTAAAGAATCCCATATTAATCGGAGAAAATGGTGCTGTAATACGTTTTGGAATAGATTTGCCGCCGAAAAGTCATTATAGAGTTCCTTTTTCAATAGAAGCCACAGATTCTTTGAGAAAAATACGTCAGGTTTTGGAGGAGCGGTTTCCGCATATTTGGTTTCAACCAAATAAAATAGGAGTGACTCCTTTTCCAACATCAGAAGAGGAATTCGAGAAGATAGAAGAAGTTCTGGAAGAATATAGGAAAGAATTGAAGGATATAAAAGTTTTTCGGCATGTGGATTCTTTTGACATTGTACCTGCAGAGATTGATAAAGCGGTAGGAATCTCTTATTTACTGGAGAAAATGGGACTTACAGCAGAAGAAATCATAGCAGTAGGAGATGGTGTAAATGATTACACCATGTTTCAATTAGCAGGTTATTCCATTGGAGTAAATGTGAAAGAAGAAGAACGTGTAGATAAGAATTGCAAAAATACCTTGGAAATGCTAAAATTTTCCTTGGAGTATTTACAAAATATAATGCCATAGATAAGAAAGGACAATATAGGGTAGGACCAATGGGTGTTATAACACAGATGTGTGGAATCGTCATATGTTTGATATTGGCGTTTTTCTATAAACAGCAAAGAAAATTGGATTTAGAAACACAAAATGCGTTCGTGAGAGTGTGGGGAATGGTGCTTTTAGGATTGATATTGGATATTTCATCCATATTTATTTTAAGACATGAGGATTTCTTTTCACATACTTTTGCAATGATAGTGTGTAATCTGTATTTGCTGACTATAGTATGGAAGCAGGTAATGGGGGTATTATATATTGATACCTACATATCTGAGCAGCATGACTTTAAACAAAAAGAAACCTGGATTTATATGGTATATGGAATTATAGGAAGCTTCTTTATTATCATAACACCAATCAGTGGAATGATGGATAGAGGAAGGAGCGGCTACCATTTTGGAAAAGCAACTATTATGGCTTACCTATTGGCAATTTTCTTGTTAATCAGAATGCTTTGGCTTTTGACACAGCACAGACGTCAGATGACAAGAATCAGTCGTAGAAGTGCTTATTATTGGGTAGGGTTGTGTTTAATTGCTACCTTAGTACAGTTTTTAAATAATGAACTTATGATTGCCGGATTTTTCAGTGCCATTGGTGTTATGATGATTTATCTGAAACTGGAAAACCCGGAACGTTTTATAGATTCTGATACCGGTTTATTTAATAAGTTAGGTTTAAAGAGGTGTATGCGTCAGGTGGATGAAACCGGGGAAAGTATTACTATGATTTACTTTGACTGCGAACAGATCGGTCATCAAAGAAGGGTTATCGACAGGGAAGTACGTTTGGAAGTGTATAATTTCTTTGATAACTTGAAAAAAACCTATCCTTTCAGAGGGATTCATGAAGGAATATTAATTGCTGTCCGAGAAAAGGAATATGCATTGAAGGTAATAAAAACAATCAATGAACGTTTTGAAAAACCTTGGGGAAAATATAAGGATGTGTATCTAAAACCCAAAATGATATACTTGGAGGATACCGGGGTACTGAAGTCTGCACTGGATGTGAAGAAGATTTTTAACTTTGTACGTAATGATAAGAAATTGTACGAAGAAGAGGATATGATTCTTTTGGATGAAACTATGATTAATGAAGCATATAAAGAGGATGATGTGGAAGATATTATTATGGATTCCATTAGAGATCATAGAGTAGAAGTACATTATCAGCCTATTTATTCTACAGTTTCCAAGAGTTTCGAATCAGCAGAAGCATTGGTGCGTATTCGTAGAGAAGATGGCAGTATTATGATGCCGGGAAGCTTTATTGAAGTAGCTGAAAAACGAGGAAGTATTCTGCCTTTAGGCGCGGAAGTGTTTGATAAAGTATGTCAGTTTATTGAAGAACATAACATACGACAGATGGGTCTGCATTACATAGAAGTGAATTTGTCGGCGGTACAATGCGGCTATAAAAATTTGGCATGTGAGTTAATAGAAACCATGAAACGCCATCATGTAGAAGCAAGTTGCATTAATCTGGAAATAACCGAAAGTGCAGCTATGATAAATGATAAAATTTTCATGGATAATATGTATTCTTTGAAAAAATACGGAGTTAGTTTTTCTTTGGATGATTTTGGAACAGGCCAATCCAATTTAAATTATATTGTGGCAATGCCGGTGGATATTGTCAAGTTTGACAGAGGTATGACTCTTTCTTACTTTGAAAATGCCAAAGCAAAACATGTTATGGATGCAGCCATGACCATGATTAAAGGTCTGAACCTTGAAATTGTATCGGAAGGGATTGAAAATGCGGAACAGTTGGAGATTATGGAAACATTGGGAATCCAGTATATTCAGGGATATTATTTCTCAAAACCATTGCCCGAAAATAAATTTATTGAATTTGTGATAGCAGCGATAGGAGATAAAGAAGATGACAAAAAAAGAGAAAGCCATTGAATTACATAAGAAAAAATACAACTGTACACAGGCAGTTGCCTGTAGCTTCAGTGGAGAAATAGAAGTGTCGGAACGATTGCTTTTTAAGGCCGCAGAAGCCTTTGGAAGGGGCATGGGAGACATGCAGGAGACCTGTGGAGCCTTATCCGGTGCAGTGTTGTTAGCAGGTTTAAAATGCAGCGATGGTAATACGGCAAATCCTAGTTCTAAAGAAGCTACTTATAAAGTATCCAAAGCAATGGTGGAATCCTTTGCAGACAAGACAGGAGGAACTGTTTGTAAGGAATTAAAAGGAGTAGGAACAGGCAAGGTACTTTGCTCTTGTCCCGACTGCATCAAAGCCGGAGTTGAAGTGGTGGAAGAGATTTTGAAATTATAATAAACAAAAGTAGAGAAAAGGATAGTTGCAAAAAAAGCTCTGAGGAAATTTCCTCAGAGCTTTTTTGTGTAAATCATTATTTTTATTTATCCTTAATTTCAGAGTGTAATTCCTGGATAGACTTAACTTCGCTTTCTTTATTATTCTTCATATAAAGAAGTCCGTCAGCGGTTGCTTTTGCAGCAGCCATTGTTGTCATATAAGGAACTTTTGCTTTGATAGCAGCTTTACGTAAGTAGCTGTCATCAGAAAGAGAATCTTTTCCGGCAGGAGTGTTAACGATTAAGCTAACTTCACCATTGTTAATAAAGTCTAAGATACATGGACGACCTTCGGAAAGTTTTTTTACTTTCTGAGCAGGAATTCCGGCGTTTGTGATTAAATCACAGGTTCTTCCGGTAGCAATGATGTTGAAGCCTGCTTCGTTAAAGCTCTGTGCGATTTCAACTACTTCTGCTTTGTCTCTGTCGTTCACGGAGAAGAGAACAGTTCCTTCTAATGGAAGTTTGGACTGTGTTGCTTCCTGAGCTTTGTAGAAAGCTTCACCGTAAGAAGCAGATAAACCTAATACTTCACCGGTAGATCTCATTTCAGGTCCGAGGATAGGGTCTACTTCCTGGAACATGTTGAATGGGAATACCGCTTCTTTTACTCCGTAGTATGGGATATCCTGTTCTTTTAAGTTTGTAATTGGTGATGGTCTTCCTGTAAGTTCAGAAGTAATAATATCTGTTGCAAGAGGTACCATACGGATGTTACATACTTTGGATACCAAAGGTACTGTACGGGATGCACGAGGGTTAGCTTCTAATACGTATACCTTGCCGCCTTCAATAGCATACTGCATATTCATGAGACCTTTAACGCCCATTTCTTCTGCAATCTTTTTAGTATATTCTTTAATAGTAGCTACATTTTCTTCGGAAATGTGAACACTTGGAAGGATACAAGCGGAGTCACCGGAGTGAACGCCTGCAAGTTCGATATGTTCCATAACTGCAGGAACATATGCGTAAGTTCCGTCACTGATAGCATCAGCTTCACATTCCATAGCATGATTTAAGAATCTGTCGATGAGGATTGGTCTGTCAGGTGTTACACCTACAGCAGCTAACATATAGCTTGTTAAACTTTCGTCATCATATACAACTTCCATACCACGTCCGCCTAATACGTAGGAAGGACGAACCATTACCGGATAGCCGATTTTCTTAGCGATTTCAAGTGCTTCTTCTACGTTAACAGCCATTCCGGATTCCGGCATAGGAATTTCTAATTTTTCCATCATTTCTCTAAAGAGGTCACGGTCTTCTGCCAGGTCGATTACGGAAGGAGAAGTTCCGAGAATCTTAACTCCGTTTTCTTCCAATTTAGCAGCTAAGTTAAGTGGAGTCTGTCCACCGAACTGAGCAATAACACCGACCGGTTTTTCTTTATGGTAAATGCTTAATACGTCTTCTAAAGTAAGTGGCTCAAAGTATAACTTATCGGAAGTATCGTAGTCTGTAGATACTGTTTCAGGGTTACAGTTAACGATAATGGTTTCGAAACCTAATTTCTTTAATGCTAAGGAAGCATGTACGCAACAGTAGTCAAATTCAATACCCTGTCCAATTCTGTTTGGACCGCCGCCTAAAATCATTACTTTAGGTTTGTCATTCTTGATTGGGTTTTTGTCTTCTCCGTTGTAGGTAGAGTAGTAGTATGCACTGTTTTCGGTGCCGCTTACGTGAACACCTTCCCAGTTTTCTTCCATACCGATTTCAATACGATGGTTTCGGATATCATCTTCGGATACTTCTAAAATCTGGCTTAAATATTTATCTGAGAATCCATTTTTCTTAGCAGAGATTAAAGCTTCATCAGAAGGAAGAGTTCCTTTGTTAGCAGCTAAAGCTTCTTCTTCCTCTACTAATTCTTTCATCTGTTCGATAAAGTAATGTTTTACTTTAGTAATTTCGTGTAATTCTTCAACAGTAGCGCCTTTTCTTAAAGCTTCATACATGATGAAGTGACGTTCGCTGGAAGCACTTCCTAACATCTTACATAACTGTTCTTTGGTAAGGGAATCAAAATCTTTTGCGTGTCCAAGACCGCTACGACCGATTTCCAAACTTCTGATGGCTTTCTGGAAAGCTTCTTTGTAAGTTTTACCGATACTCATTACTTCACCAACGGCACGCATCTGAGTACCTAACTTATCTTCAACACCTTTGAATTTTTCAAATGCCCAACGGGCAAATTTGATTACGATATAATCTCCGTCCGGAACATATTTATCAAGAGTTCCATATTTGCCGCATGGAATATCTTTTAAAGTAAGTCCGGCTGCTAACATAGCAGATACTAAAGCGATTGGGAAACCGGTTGCTTTAGAAGCTAAGGCAGAGGAACGGGAAGTACGTGGGTTGATTTCAATAACGATGATTCTGTCAGATACAGGGTCATGGGCAAACTGTACGTTTGTACCACCGATAACCTGTACGGATTCTACGATTTTGAAAGCCTGTTCTTTTAAACGTCTCTGGCAGTCTTCGGAAATAGTAAGCATAGGAGCAGAACAGAAAGAGTCACCTGTATGAACTCCAAGTGGGTCGATGTTTTCAATGAAACAAACGGTAATCATATTGTTTTCTGCATCTCGAACAACTTCTACTTCTAATTCTTCCCAACCTAAGATGGATTCTTCAACTAATACCTGTCCAACTAAGGAAGCCTGAAGACCTCTGGCGATAACAGTTTTTAGCTCTTCTTTGTTATATACCAGACCGCCGCCTTCACCACCCATGGTGTAAGCAGGTCTTAAAACTACAGGGTATCCAAGTTTGTCTGCAATGGCGAGACCTTCTTCTACGGAGTAAGCAACTTCGGAACGGGCCATTTCGATACCCAACTTATCCATAGCTGCCTTAAATTCAATACGGTCTTCACCACGTTCAATGGCATCTACCTGAACACCGATAACTTTTACATTATATTTATCTAATACACCGGCTTTGTGTAATTCTGCACAAAGGTTTAAACCGGACTGACCGCCAAGGTTTGGAAGCAAAGCATCCGGTCTTTCCTTCGCGATGATCTGTTCTAATCTGTTTACATTTAATGGTTCGATATAAGTCTTATCAGCTGTTTCCGGGTCTGTCATAATGGTAGCTGGGTTAGAGTTAACCAATACGATTTCATATCCCAGATTACGCAGGGCTTTACAAGCCTGAGTGCCGGAATAGTCAAATTCACAAGCCTGTCCAATGATAATAGGACCGGAACCGATAATTAATATCTTGTTGATGTCGTTTCTTTTTGGCATACTGACAACCTCCTTTTTTCTCAATATATATTATATAGAAAATACAGAAAATCACAAGCAGAAAATAAGAATTTCATAAAAGATTTTGTGGAAAATTCTGTATAATTTTTCTGCAAAAAAGAGGCTGTTTTTTGACAGCCTCTCAATGCATTTAGTTTTTATTTTTTTGTGAAAAAATCATTAATTAAACGGAATACAACGGGTGATAATAAGAATAAACCTACTAAGTTAGGAATAGCCATTAAACCGTTAAAGGTATCGGCAATATCCCAGAGAAGACCTAAATCCATAGTGGCGCCCACGATAGCAACTAAAGAATAAGCAATCATAAATGGTTTGTTTACTTTGGAACCAAATAAGAATTCCAGACAACGTGTTCCGTATAATCCCCATCCCAAAATGGTGGAAAATGCAAAACAAACCAATGCAATAGCAGTAAATAAAGTTACCCAGCCTCCGTAAGTTGCTACGAAACCACTAATGGTAAGTTCTGCACCGGCTGCCTGACCATAAGTAACAGGTGTTCCGCTGACTAAAATAGTAGTAGCGGTTAAAGTACAGATAATAATCGTGTCTGCAAATACTTCAAAAATACCATATAATCCCTGAGCTACCGCATCATTAGTATCGGCAGTTGCATGGGCAATAGAACCTGTACCGAGACCGGCTTCGTTAGAAAAGATACCACGGGAAACACCTTTGGTTAAACAGGTAAACATAGTTCCTACCACACCACCGGTTACAGCAGCCGGATTAAATGCCCCATAGAAAATAGAAGCAAATACAGCAGGTACATGAGAGAGATTCATTAAAATAACACCGCAGCCTAAAACTACATATAAAAGTGCCATAAAAGGAACTAATGCCTCGGTTACTTTACCGATACGCTTAATGCCTCCCAGTAAAACCAATGCAACTAAAAAAGCGATGAGAATACCCACAATAAGACTTACAGTTCCGGTCTGTGTTGTCTCGATTACATTATAGCTGAGCAATGCAGAATTAACGGCTGTTACGATTGTGTTTGCCTGAGTCGCATTTCCGGTTCCGAATACAGTAAGAACACCAAGGACAGCATAAAGACCTGCCAACCATTTCCAGTTTTTACCAAGACCGTTACGGATGTAATACATAGGTCCGCCGACCCAATCCCCCTGTTCGTTTTTTTCGCGGAAATGAACTGCTAAGATAACTTCCGCAAATTTGCTACACATACCAAGGAATGCGGAAATCCACATCCAGAATACTGCACCGGGACCTCCGATGGCAATAGCACCGGCCACACCGGCAATGTTACCGGTTCCAACTGTGGATGCAAGAGCAGTACACACTGCCTGGAAGGGAGTAAGAGACCCTTCACCGGCTTCGCTCTGAGAAAGGATTTTCCCAAGAGTCATTTTGATGGAATATCCCAGTTTACGGAATTGGATAAATCCGGTACGAAGGCTTAAATAAAGACCAACACCGAGGATGCAGACCATGGCAGGAATTCCCCACACGAATCCGTTAATAACACTATTGATAGTTTCGATTGTATGTAACATAATTTTCAGCCTTTCTAAATTTTTCAGAGCAAAGCTGATATGTATTTAAAATTTTTATCATGCTCTGGTTATATATTTAATAAGAACAAAATTTGTATCATTCTAACATAGAAATTAGGGAAGTGTCCAGAATATAACGGGGAAAATGGGAAAATGTAATTTTTATAAAATAATTTTTAATATATTTGGCAGGAATGGTTGGAAAGTATGCGAAAAAATAGTATACTAAACAATAGAATTAACAGTTTGATAAATCTTTGCAACAGAATGAGAATGAAGCAAGAAGACAGAAATGCGTACAATTAGGAGGAAGAGAAATGAAGAAACCAACCTTGGTAATTTTGGCTGCAGGCATGGGAAGCAGATATGGCGGATTGAAGCAGATCGATCCTATTGATGATGAAGGCCACAAAATCATAGACTTTTCCATTTATGATGCCTTAAGAGCCGGTTTTGGTAAAGTTGTATTTATTATAAAGAAAGAAAACGAAGCAGATTTCAGAACATTGGTTGGAGATCCTATCAGCAAACATATGGAAGTAGAGTATGTGTTTCAGGATATTAAGGATGTGCCAGAAGGATTTACCATGGATCCGGAGCGTGTAAAACCATGGGGAACCACTCATGCCTTACAATGTTGCAAAGGTGTGGTAAAAGAACCGTTTGCAGTGATTAACGCAGACGATTATTACGGAAGAAGTGCTTACGTTACTTTATATGAATATTTGACAGGACATGAAGACGGTCAGAAACCACCTTACGCCATGGTGGGCTATGAATTGAAAAATACGTTAACGGATAAAGGAAGTGTTGCCCGTGGTATTTGTGTCACAAATGAGCAGGGATTTTTGGAAGACATTGTGGAACGTACCAAAATTGTGAAAACAGAAAACGGAGCTGCATTTACGGAAGATGATGGAGCTACTTACACAGAGGTTTCCGTAGACAGTCTGGTGTCTATGAATATGTGGGCATTCTATCCAAGTGTTTTCGAATTGTTTGATGATGCCTTAGACAGATTCTTCAAAGAAGCTGTACCTAAGAATCCGTTGAAAGCAGAATGTCTGATTCCTACAGAAGTAGACAAATTATTAAAAGCGGGGAAAGCAACCGTTGAAGTATTGTCTTCGCAGGACCGATGGTTCGGGGTAACTTATCAGGAGGATAAACCTTTTGTAAAAGCTTCTATTGCAGAATTGAAAGAGGAAGGTTTATATCCAAAGAAACTTTGGTAAATTATTATTTTTTAAAATAAGAACATATAATAAGGAGGATATTATGGCTATTTTAGTAACAGGTGGGGCAGGTTATATTGGAAGTCATACAGTAGTGGAATTACAGAATGCAGGGTATGACGTAGTAGTAATGGATAATTTATGCAACTCCAGCGAAAAATCATTGGAAAGAGTAGAAGCTATCACAGGGAAGAAAGTTCCTTTTTATAAAGCAGATATTCTTGACCGCGAAGCATTGGAAGAAATTTTTGCGAAAGAAAACATTGATTCCTGTATTCATTTTGCAGGATTGAAAGCAGTAGGTGAATCTGTTGCAAAACCATGGGAATATTATGAAAACAATATTGCAGGTACATTAACACTGGTAGATGTGATGAGAAAACATGATTGTAAGAATATTATTTTCTCATCTTCTGCAACTGTTTACGGAGATCCCGCATTTATTCCGATTACAGAAGAATGTCCAAAAGGAACATGTACCAATCCTTACGGATGGACAAAATCCATGTTGGAACAGATTTTAAGTGATATCCAGAAAGCAGATCCGGAATGGAACGTAGTAATTCTTCGTTACTTTAACCCAATCGGAGCACATAAGAGCGGAACCATGGGAGAAAATCCAAACGGTATTCCTAACAACTTAATGCCATATGTAACTCAGGTGGCTGTTGGTAAGTTAAAAGAATTAGGAGTATTCGGTAACGATTACGATACTCATGACGGAACAGGTGTAAGAGATTATATCCATGTAGTTGACCTGGCAAAAGGTCATGTAAAAGCTTTAAAGAAAATTGAAGAAAAAGCAGGACTGAATATTTATAACCTGGGAACAGGAACCGGTTACAGCGTTCTTGATATCGTAAAGAATTTTGAAGAAGCAAATAATATTAAACTTCCATATGTAATCAAAGACAGACGTCCGGGTGATATTGCTACCTGTTATGCAGATGCAACTAAAGCGAAAGTGGAATTAGGTTGGGAAGCAGAAAACGGAATTAGAGAAATGTGTGAAGATTCCTGGAGATGGCAGAGCAACAATCCAAACGGATACGAAGATTAATAAATGAAAGGACCGCAATCGCGGTCCTTTTTTAGTCTTCTTCAATCACATGAATTTCCAGATAGTCAAATTCAACTTCTTCCACAAACGCATCTTTAGTAAATCTGGCACGGGCATGGCGTTTGAAATCCTTTATAGTAGAATCCAGCCAGATAGGTTTAGACAAATTAAATTGGTAGCAACATTCCTCCAAAGCATGGAATACTTTATGGGTACGGGTTTCATCAGAATAATCCTCAATAGTTGTATCCTGCAGAAGGTGATTGTTGTGCCATAATTTAAACCAGATTCTCATAAGATAAATTCCTTTCTTTTATCATAAATAATGTAAATGCTGCATACATATATGATTGGGTGTAATTGCGTCTGAAAGTATCATACAGTATAACAGAAAAAGTTCCGGTGTGGAAGCATCAGTTTGGAGTGATAAAAGCAAATTTAGAAACCTTAAAGTTTTATAAAAAAACGGAAATACTAACAAAAGTATGTGAAAGTATGGTAATATAAGTATGCAGGCAGCATTGAGGGGATAAGGCTGCAAAGAAATGGAGTAGGTATGGAAAATAAAAAAAGGGAAAATTCTCCGGCAGAAAGCTGGACTGAGGTTCTTTTGATTTATAATTCAGCATTAAAAGAAATTGGAACAAAGCTTGAAATTTTGAACGATGAATTTCAGCATGTGCACAGATACAATCCGATAGAACATATTAAGTCCAGAATTAAGAGTTCGGAAAGTATTGTTAAGAAGTTAAAAAGAAACGGATATGAATCTACCATTGAAAATATGGTTGAATATGTGAACGATATTGCAGGAATTCGTGTTATTTGTTCCTTTGTATCCGATATTTACAGAATTGCAGAAATGATCAGTAATCAGAATGATATTAAAGTTCTGGCAATCAAAGACTATATTAAAAATCCAAAGGCAAGCGGATATAAAAGTTATCACATGTTGGTAACTGTGCCGATTTACTTATCTGACAGAATTGTTGATGCTAAGGTAGAGATTCAGATACGTACCGTAGCCATGGATTTCTGGGCCAGTCTGGAACATAAAATTAATTACAAATTTGAAGGAAATGTTCCCCAGTATATCAAAGATGAGTTGGTAGAATGTGCACATATGATTTCTGAAGTAGATACTAGAATGTGGAATCTGAATGAACAGATTTTGGACATGAATTAAGAACCATTATTTATTATATAAACGAAAAACGCACCATATGGTGCGTTTTTTGTGGCTAAAATGAGGAGTGCCCAGGCACCGCTAGGGGCACCCGGGCTATTATGAAAAAATTCATCTATTGTGTCTCTTTGATGTAACTTTATTTTAACAGAAAAATATGAACAAAATGTGAACGACATGTAAAGCCGAGGTGAAGATTTGAAAGAATTGTAAAAGAAACGAAAATGTGATAGAATGAACTAACAATGCGATTAGGAGGACTAATTATGGATAATTTTATTGATAGATTAGCTCAAAAATTTACTGCAGGAGAAGTGATTAGAGCCAATGCTGCTGCAGAAGAGAGAGAACTTAGAAGATTACGCGAACAAGTGGCAGAATATGAAAGATGTCTTCAGGAAATGCGCAAGGTGCAGATGACTAATACACAGACAGCACGTAATCTTCATGATTTAATGGTAGAAAGTACGGAAAGCATCCGTAAATTGACACAGGAAGGCGCGGCTAAAATTGCGGATATTCAGTTAGAAACAGAAGCACAGAAGGCAGAAGCTAAGAAAAGTGTGGAAACAGCAGCTTATACAATGGAAAAAATGGAAGAAAAAGTTGTAAAAATGCAGGAAACTGTTGCTGAACTGACAGAAGCATTAGAAAAAAACCAGAAAGAAATTGCAGAATGGTTCAAACAGGCAGACGATTTCCTTCATAAAGAAAACGTTAAAGTATATCGTAATGTACAGGCTGTGGTTGTGGATGAAGTGGCAGCCAAAGCAGAAAATATTATGAAATCTCAGGAAGAGGCAGTGAAAAAATCCCGCAAACCGGTATTAGTGTTTGCAGTATTAGGATTTTTGGCAGCAGCAGCAAGTCTTACAATACAGATTCTTGACATTATGGGAATGCTTGCTTTTTAAATTGTATTATAATAAGGAAATAATAAAGTGGAAGTCAGTGCCGGAGTGGTACTGATTAGTGAGGAGAAAATGGCAAAGCAAAATTGGAAACCGGGAAATATGTTATATCCATTGCCGGCAGTGTTGGTTAGCTGTCAGGGAAATGATGGGAAACCTAATCTGATTACTATCGGATGGGTAGGAACTATTTGCAGTGATCCTGCAATGGTATCCATTTCTGTAAGACCGGAGAGATATTCTTACCATATGTTAAAAGAAACCGGAGAGTTCGTAATTAATCTTACTACGGAAGAATTGCTGGAAGCGACCGATTATTGTGGTGTTGCAAGCGGTCGTGACGTAAATAAGTGGGAGAAAATGAATCTTACACCGATTCCGTCAGAAAAAGTATCTGTACCGGCAGTGGCAGAGAGTCCGATTAACATTGAATGTAAAGTGACTGAAGTAAAAGAATTGGGAACACATCACATGTTCATTGCAGAAGTGGTGAATGTGCGGGCAGATGAAAAATATATGGATGAGAGAGGAAAATTCCACTTAGAATACAGCAAACCGATTGCTTATTCCCATGGAACATACTTTTCTCTCGGAGAAGAGCTTGGAAGATTCGGATATTCTGTACGGAAGAACAAATAGAATAAATAAAAAAGAGCTGTTGAAAAAGGATAATTGTGAGGAGATAAAAATTCCTGCGTTGTTCTTCTTTAACAGCTCTTTTATTTCTTTTTGGGATTGGGGGTAAGTAAACTTCCGCGGACGATTGCATCTTTCCCATATTTATTCTTTATCTTATCTAAGGCTTTATCCAGTTTTTCCTGTTTTTGTCTGCGGGGAGTATGCATGGTGACAGATTCTTTTTTACCGGTTGTGGCAGAAGCTTCAGGAGGTATCATGTCAAACAAACTCAGTTGCACCGGTTCGGAAACATCACAAAGCTTAGAGGTACGGATTCCCAGAAGCCGGATTGGTGTACCATCCCATAATTCATTGAACAAATGGCGGGCAGTTTCATATATTAAAGTAGTAGAATCTGTCGCTGTTGATAAAGTAGTTTGATGGGATACACTTTGGAACGTATTATATTTGATTTCGCAGCTTACCATGCCGGCTAATTGATTTTCTTTGCGTAAACGCCTGCCTACACTTTCTGCCAGTTCCATAAGTACGGGATAAGCATCTTCTCCGGTTTCGATATCTTGTTGTACAGTTGTGGAGTTGCCGATTCCTTTTGCCTGTGTCGGAATTGGTTCAACTTTGGAAGAGTCATGACCGTTGGCAAATTCCCAAAGAGTGATTCCGTGACTCTTTAAATGGGAAGAGAGAATTTGAGGATTGGCCTTGGCTAAGTCACCGATGGTTATGATTTCTAATTTACGTAAAGTTTCTACACTGGAGGTACCGCACATAAACAGATTATCTACTGTCAGTGGCCACATTTTTTCTTCAATTTCGTAAGAGAATAGAGTATGAACCAAGTCCGGTTTACGAAAATCAGATGCCATTTTGGCCAGTACCTTACGATCGGAAATACCAATGTTTACTGTAAAATGAAACTTGTCGCGGATAGAATTTTTGATTTCCAAAGCCCCTTCCATATAATTAGAATAACGATGGGCAATGGGGGTAAAATTCATATAACATTCATCAATACTTACTTGTTCGATTTCCGGGCAGATGGATGCCAGATATTCCATTAACTTACGGGAACGTTCTCTATACATGGTATGATTTGGCGGAGCCATGGTCAGGGTCGGACATTTCCGGAAAGCATTCACAACAGGTTCTCCGGTTTGGATACCATATTTTTTGGCGGAAGTTGATTTGGCCAGAACAATTCCGTGCCGTTTAGACTGATCACCTCCGATGATAGAAGGAATTTCTCTTAAATCTACAGTTTCTCCCTGCTCCAGCTTCTCCAAGGCGGTCCAGCTAAGGAAGGCAGAATTTACATCAATATGAAAAATGATAGGGTCCATAATTTCCCTCCTATTAACTTTTTTGGGCAAAATTCACATAAAATAAAGCTTAGACCATAATTACTTTTAAGGTAACATTATAACAATTACTTTACAAGGAAAAAAAATACTGTTAATATGTACTTATTACAAAATTGTTACAATGAATAAAATGTGGAAAGAGTGTCATAAACTAAAGAATATGATAAATATTAGTAAAAATTATAGAAAAATGCAGCTCATCTGGATGCGCATCATGTTTTTGGTTGCCATTGTTTTTGGCTTTATGATGCCGGGGATGATTCAAATAGATGATGGTGGGAAAAACCACTACACAGTATATTTAAATGAATCCAAAATCGGAGCCACAGACTCCAGAGATACTATAGATAAAGTGATGGCTCAGGCCAGAAGAATTATTGCAGGTAATTCTACAGATTTGATTTATGCAAAAATGGATTTGGAGATAGAAGGTAAGAGAGTTATCTTCGGGAAAATAGATAGTGAGAGAACTTTGTTAAACAGAGTTGCCGGAGTTTTACAGGAAAATTCCATTCAAACACTGCAAAAAGCCTATACTGTAAAAGTGAATGAGTATAGTGTAAATCTTGCTACCAGTGATGAAGTAAAAGCATTACTGGATGCAGCATTGAACAAATATGATGCAAAAGATGAATATAGTGTAGAATTAGTTCTTGATCCTACGAGAGAATTGCATGTATTGACGGCTCAGATTAATAAAAAAGAAGAGCAGGAAAAAGAGGAAAAAGAAGTATTTTGGGAAAGTGGTGTTGAAAAATACTTTGAAGATATCTTTAAATCCATGGAACCGGAAGTAGAAAGAGCTTTTGATGATTATCAATATGGTCTGATGTCCATGGGATTTGCAGAAAAAGTGGAAATCGTGGAAAGCTTTTTATTACCGAATGAAATTACTCCGTTGGAAACTGCAATAGAGCAGGTGACCAAAGATAAAGAAGTAAACGAAGTATATGAGGTTGTAGCGGGAGATACTTTATCAGGAATTGTAGATAAGACAAATATTCCGATGGATAAAATTATTGAACTAAATGAATCTATTAAAAATGAAAATTCTACCATTCGTGTAGGAGACGAAATTATTATTACAGTTCCGGAACCGGAGTTATCTGTAGTACGTACAGAACAGGTGTATTTAGAGGAAGCATATGATGCTGATGTAGTTTATATAGATAATGATGAATGGTATACGACTCAGGAAAAGACCTTGCAAGAACCTTCCACAGGCTTTAGAAAAGCGGTGGCTAACATTACGTATCGTAATGATAAGGAAATCAGCAAAGAGGTTATTAAAGAAGTTGTATTGATGGAAGCAGTTCCTAAGATTGTGGAACGAGGAACCAAAATTCCGCCAACCTTCATCAAACCGATTTCCGGAGGACGATTAACTTCCAGATTCGGAAGAAGAACCTCGCCAACCAGAGGAGCATCCAGTAACCACAAAGGTGTTGACTGGTCCCTTCCAAGAGGAAGTTCCGTTGTAGCTTCTTCCGGTGGTACTGTTACCAAAGCCGGTTGGGGTGCAGGATATGGATATGTGGTTTATATCAAACATCCGGGTGGAGCAGAAACCAGATATGCACACAACAGTAAAGTTTTGGTGTCTGCAGGTCAAACTGTAAAACAGGGACAGAAGATTGCTTTATCGGGAAATACAGGTATAAGTACCGGACCACATCTTCATTTCGAATTACGTCTGAACGGAACGCCGGTGGATCCTTTGGCATATATGAATTAAAACTGAAAGCAAACAAAAGTTTGTAGGTTTACAAAAAGAAATTATGTGGTATACTAAGCTGATGATACAAGATTGTTTATTATGAGGTAAGCGATGGAACAGTATGCAATTAAAGGTGGAAATCCGTTGGTTGGTGAAGTGGAAATTGGTGGTGCAAAAAATGCAGCATTACCGATTTTGGCAGCCGCAATTATGACGGATGAAACTGTTATTATAGAAAATGTCCCTGATGTTAGGGATACCAATGCTCTGTTACAGGCTATGGAAAGCATTGGAGTATATGTAGAGAAGTTAGACAGACACACAGTAAAAATCAATGGCTCACAGATTCATGGACATGTAATCAAAGATGAGTTGATTAAGAAAATCAGAGCATCTTACTACCTGATAGGAGCTATGTTAGGTAAATATAAGGAAGCAGAAGTAGTACTTCCGGGTGGATGTAATATCGGAAGCCGTCCCATTGACCAGCATATCAAGGGCTGGGAAGCTTTGGGAACCAAGGTAGATATTGCTCATGGTTCCATTTCTGCAAAAGCTGAAGTGTTAAAAGGTAATCATATTTATATGGACGTGGTTTCTGTAGGAGCTACCATCAATGTAATGATGGCGGCGGCTATGGCAGAAGGCCAGACTGTAATTGAAAATGCAGCAAAGGAGCCACATGTAGTAGATTTGGCCAACTTTTTGAACAGTATGGGAGCGAATATTAAAGGTGCGGGTACAGATGTTATCCGTATTAAAGGCGTTACCAAATTGCACAAATCAGAATACACGATTATTCCTGACCAGATTGAAGCCGGAACATTTATGTTTGCGGCAGCAGTTACTAAGGGAGATATTACTGTTAAAAATGTTATTCCAAAACACTTGGAATCCATTACTGCTAAATTAATTGAAATCGGTTGTGAAGTAGAAGCATCAGATGACGCGGTAAGAGTAGTAGCTTCTAAACCATTGGTTCATACACATGTAAAAACATTACCATACCCGGGATTCCCTACAGATATGCAGCCTCAGATAGCAGTTGCATTGGGACTTTCACGAGGAACAAGTATTGTTACGGAAAGTATTTTTGAAAACAGATTCCGATATGTGGATGAATTAACCAGAATGGGTGCCAGCATTAAAGTAGAAGGAAACACAGCGATTATTAATGGTGTGGATAAATACACCGGGGCAAGCATGAGTGCACCGGATCTTCGGGCGGGAGCGGCATTAGTTATGGCAGGCTTGGCTGCAGAAGGATTTTCTATGGTGGATGATATCCACTATATCCAGAGAGGATATGAAGATTTCGAAATGAAACTTCAGAGTCTGGGTGCTCAGATTGAGAAAGTGGAATCCGAACGTGAAATACAAAAGTTTAAATTAAAAGTAGGATAAAGAAAAAGTCGCATTTTGAAAATGCGACTTTTTGTGTGTTTAAATAATTTCTTCTATATATACAGCATCCGGTTCTTTGCTTAAATCAATATAGCCGGAACCGGCACGGATTAATGGTCGGGAGAGGGACTGCTTGTTAATCATAATCACTTCTCCGGTACGGCCGTCACTGAGTCGGACATGGGTACGGATATAGGTATTTAATACATTTTCTATAAATGTAAGAAGGAATTTGGTATCGTATTTTGATAATCCTTCATTTTCGAAGATTTCAATTACTTTAAAAGGACACATGGCTCCACGGTAAACTCTGGCAGAGGTCATGGCATCATATACATCGGCAATGGAAATGATTTTGGCAAAATCATCGATTCTCTCAGCGGTCAGTCCAAAAGGATAACCGCTACCGTCACAGCGTTCATGGTGCATCATGGCAGAGTTTAGGATATGAGGATTTAAATTTTGTTTTTCCAGAATCTCGTAACCTGCATAAGGATGGGTTTTTACCAGATTAAATTCTGCAGCGGTTAATTTGCCGGGTTTCTTAATAATGTTATCAGGAATACGAAGTTTTCCGATGTCATGTAAAAGTCCGCATTGAGTTAACAACAATATGTCCTTTTCTTTCATACCAAGCCATGTGGCAAGAACGTTGGATATTAAAGCAACGTTGATGCTGTGGGCATAGGTGGAATCATCATATTGACGCATATTGTTAATCATTTCAAAAATATGAACATTTTGTGTAGAGTTATGCAACAGAGCAAGAGTGTCCTGTAACAAATCGTTGATGTCCAAGGGGGCATTTTTTTCCACTACAGCATTTAATACATTTTTAAATTTATATACATCCTTTTCAAATTCCTCAGCAAACTGTTGGAATTCGGGGGTACTTCGGACTCTTTCGGAATACGTCTTCATTTCCTCATATGAGAACTGATCATTTTCATCTTCCACACAGATAAATGGAATGGAATAAAAAGCCAATTTGGTAATTGCTTTGTCGGTTAATCGATACCCTGCCGGATAAAGTAAATCATTGCGGAAGGTCATGACATTTTCTGCAACTACCATTCCAGGAACCAGATCGGAAGTCTCTAATTTACGCATAAAGATTCTCCTTAATATGCTTGATAAAAATCTAAACTTGCTACATAGATATAAGTTTATAGATATAAAAAAGTATAGATTTAGCACAGAGGTTTGTCAAGAAATACTAAAGCATAAGAGTTAGGTGGAAGTGGTATTGGAAGTTATTGACAATCTTCAAAAAACTCACTGAAAACGATTGACAAGAGAGCGATGATAAGGTAATTTATAAGCAAGATATGAAAATTCCATATTGTGATTTCTCTCTTATTCAGAGTGGTGGAGGTACATAGGGCCTATGAAGCCACGGCAACCCCCCGGTGTCGGGAAGGTGCCAACCTGAGCGAATTAATGTCGAACAATAAGAGGATTTGAGTATCGTTATTTCAGTCCGCTTATTTTTTATAAGTGGACTTTTCTTATTTTGCGCGAACTTGAAACATTTCGAGTCTCTGCCTATAGTAACTATAAACTTAACAAAACAAAAGGAGAACAAAGAATGGAAAAAAGATTATTTACTTCCGAATCTGTAACTGAAGGACATCCGGATAAGATTTGTGACAACATTTCTGATGCGGTTTTAGATGCGATTATGGCACAGGACCCAAACAGCCGTGTGGCTTGTGAAACAGCAATCACAACAGGTCTTGTATTAGTAATGGGTGAAGTTACTACAACAGGATATGTAGATATTCAGAGTATCGTACGTGATACTATCAGAGAAATCGGATACGATGCATCTGAAAAAGGATTTGATGCTAACACATGTGGTGTTATCGTAGCATTAGACGAACAGTCTGCTGACATTGCTATGGGTGTAGATAAAGCTTTAGAGGCAAAAGAAAACCAGATGTCTGACGAAGATATCGAAGCCATCGGTGCAGGGGATCAGGGTATGATGTTTGGTTATGCTTGTAACGAAACAGAAGAATTCATGCCATACCCAATCGCATTAGCTCATAAATTAACTAAGAAATTAACAGAAGTAAGAAAGAACGGAACTCTTCCTTATTTAAGACCGGACGGAAAGAGCCAGGTTACTGTAGAATATGATGATAATGGTAATGCAGTAGGTGTTGATGCAGTAGTTATCTCTTCCCAGCATGCAGCTGAAATCAGCCAGGAACAGATTCATGCAGATATCAGAAAATATGTTATCGATCCTGTAATTCCTCAGGATATGGTAAATGAAGATACAAAATACTTCATCAACCCAACAGGACGTTTCGTAATCGGTGGACCAAACGGTGACTCCGGTTTAACAGGACGTAAAATCATCGTTGACACATACGGTGGATGGGCTCGTCACGGCGGCGGTGCTTTCTCCGGAAAAGACTGTACAAAAGTAGACCGTTCCGCAGCTTACGCAGCACGTTATGTTGCAAAAAATATTGTAGCAGCAGGTCTTGCAGATAAATGTGAAATTCAGTTATCTTACGCAATCGGTGTAGCACAGCCAACATCTGTACGTGTAGATACCTTTGGAACAGGTAAATTAGATGAAATCCGTTTGGTAGAAATCATTCGTGAAAACTTCGATCTTCGTCCGGCAGGAATCATCAAAATGTTAGACCTTCGTCGTCCAATCTACAAACAGACAGCTGCTTACGGACACTTTGGACGTAACGACTTAAATCTTCCTTGGGAAGCACTTGATAAAGTAGAAGATTTAAAGAAATATTTATAATAGGAAGAAAAGAATCAGATTCTGATTTTTTGAGAATTTAAGTAAGTAAAAAATCCCTTCACTGTGAATGCAGTGAGGGGATTTTTTGTCTCTGAAATACATTATAAATAGCAAAAATAAGGAATATTCTATTACAAATAGAAAAAAGAATAAAATATTTTATTTTAAATTTTTGAGATCGTCTATCAGAAATTTTATATGGGCTAATTGAACATCTGTGAGTCCGGTCACTTCTATATAACTCCTATGATCCAGAGAGAGAAGATAGTCTGTAGAAATAGAAAAAATTTTGGAAAGTTTAATTAACATTTCGATAGAAGGGAGGATATTGTTATTCTCCCAGTTTGAAACAGCCTGCTTCGAAACGTTTAATTTCTGGGCTAATTGTACTTGTGTCCAATTATGAGCAGTTCTGAGTTCTAAAATACGTTCACCTAACATTTTTTACCTCTTAAAAAACAATAAAACCAATAAAATTGCGATACTAAGAATATAATCGCAATACTAAAGTATTGACAAAATACTATAGTATTGCTAAAATTTACCCAATACTAAAGTATATAAATCGTGGACTATGTGTAATATATGGATATATATATATAATTATGCATACAAATATGCGTTTTGAGTATGTGTTTAGGACTGAAATAAACAGCCATATTTGATATGAGGGAGTAGTTACATGAATGGATTTGTAGATTTACATTGTCATATTTTGCCGGCACTGGATGATGGTGCTAAGGATATGGATAAGACTAAGGAGATGTTAAAAATAGCCTATGAAGAGGGAATTCGCAGAATCATAGCGACCCCTCATTTTTTTGCATCCAAAAAAAGTGCGTCCCCAGAACGGATTGAAGCAACGATTCGAGAAGTGGAGAGCCGGATGGAAGAATGGGGATTTTACATTAAATTGTATCCCGGCAATGAAATCTATTATCGGAGTGAAGTGGCGGAACTTTTGGAAGTCGGTAAGATTGCCACCATGGCAGGAAGCCAGTATGTACTGGTGGAGTTTGATCCTATGACAGAGTATTCCTATTTAAGAGACGGAATCCTGAAACTGGACAGTTATGGATACATTCCTATTTTGGCCCATACCGAGAGATACGAGTGTCTCTTTGAAAAGAAAGAACGATTACAGCGTGTGAAAGATCATGGAGGATTGATTCAGGTAAATGCCTCATCCTTCCAAGGCGGGATGTTTGATGAAATGGCAAAGCGTGCCAAATATATTATGAAAAACGATTTACTGGACTTCATAGGAACCGATGCCCATAGTACAGGTAAGAGAAGTCCAAGAATGAAGGATACAGCTTCCTATTTATATAAGAAGTTAGGCAATCAAAAAGCAGAAAAGGTTCTGGTACATAATCCCCAGGCAGTTATCAAGGGCGAAATTATTTAAAGTGCCAGGGACAAAAAACAACGGATAGAAAGAGAAGGAAAGTAAAGTGGAAACTAAGCAGTACAACAACGATGAAATAGAGATTGATTTGCGAGGGGTGTTTATCCTCTTACTCAGCAAAGCATGGCTTATTGCCCTGGTGGGAATGTTGACCGCGATTATTGGGTTTGTGTTAAGTGCATTTGTAATTGCACCTACCTTTGAATCCACCAGTAAAATCTATATTTTAAACAAACAGCAGGAAAATACGGTGACATATTCTGACGTACAGTTGGGAACCCAGCTGACTAAGGACTATGCTCAGTTGATTACCAGCCGTTTGGTGTTGGAAAAAGTAATTGAAGACTTAAACCTGACAGAAATTAACGAAGATATTGATTATGAAGCAATGCTGGACAAGGTGGAAGTTACCACACCTACAGATACCCGTATTTTATCCATTACCGTAACGGATACAGATCCTGTTTTGGCAATGGAAATTGCCAACAGTGTCAGAGAAGCAGCAGCAGTACATATCAAAAATGTAATGGATATTGAAGCAGTTAATGTGGTGGAAACTGCGAACCTTCCTATGGAAAAGGCAGGCCCGAGTGTTTTGAAATGGACTCTTATCGGTGGATGTATCGGAGCCTTTTTGGTAATGGCAGTTGTCCTGTTGATTTTCTTTATGGATGACACCATTAAAACCAGTGATGATGTAGAGAAATATCTGGGACTTAGTACCTTGGCTTTGATTCCGTTGGATACGCAGACAGCAGCCAAAAACGGAAAGAAGAAACCGGCAAAGAAGAAAGTAAATTAGGACTTTTGAAGCTGAGAATTATGAATAGGAAATAGAGGCATTACATATGGAAGATAAAGCAAAAAAAGAAGCAGAGATTAAGGTGGAAAAACAGCAATCGGTAGTGCTGAAAGATGAAAACGAAATGGATTTTCGTACAAAGGAAGCTTATAAGACACTTCGTGCCAATCTGGAATTTGCCGGGGATGATGTAAAAGTAATCGCAGTAACCAGCTGTACACCTAACGAAGGGAAGTCCAGTATATCCATGAATCTGGCAAAAGCTATTGCGGAAAGTGGAAAGAAAGTAATCTTGATTGATGCGGACTTAAGAAAATCCGTATTGGTAGGTAGATATAAAACCGGAGCCGTGAAATATGGATTGACTCACTATTTGAGTGGTCAGAAGACTTTTAATGAAGTTTATTGTAACACAAACATCAAGAACTTGTATATAGCATTTTCCGGTCCGGTTCCTCCAAATCCAAGTGAATTGTTGGGAGGGAAATATTTCGGAAGTATGGTAAAGAGCTTACGAAGTGTGTTTGATTACGTAATTATTGATACTCCTCCATTAGGAAGTGTTATTGACAGTGCTATTGTAGCCAAACAGTGTGATGGTTGCGTGATTGTTATTGCCAGCAATGAAATCAGCTATAAATTTGCCCAGAAGGTAAAAGAACAGCTGGAAGTGGCAGAATGCCGTATTTTGGGATGCGTATTGAATAAGGTAAATATCAGCCAAAAGAGTTATTACGGCAAATATTATGGCAAATATTATGGCAAGTATTATGGCAACGATTACGAGAAATAAGAGGACAAAATGAAAGATAGAGCCATTGGAATTATTTTGGGTGCGGTAAATATTTTGTTGTTGGTAATCTGTCTTGTTCTGTATCTGGGAAAAGATAGGGTGGCACCTGAAATTACTTTGGGAGAAGTAGTTTACATCTATGAAGAAGGACTGCCGGATCGCATTTTGTTGGAGGCGGTGACTGCTTGGGATAAGCAGGATGGAGATTTGACGGACAAAGTAGTGGTGGAAAAAGTTGTGACTGATAGAGCACAGAAAAAAGCCACTATAGTGTATGGGGTGGCAGATTACGCGGGAAATGTCAGTAGAGCATCCAGGACCCTGGAAATGTCCATACCGGAGAAACCACAGCTTCCTACCGCAGGAGAAGCCGGCAGCAATTAAAGATAGAGGAATAATAGAAATATGAAAAATAAAGTAATCAGAAAAGTCCTGGTGTATGGCATAAGTATTGCACTTGTGGCTGCTGTTGTAGGGGGAGTTATGGCTCTTAAGGCAGCAAAAGAACAGGCAGAATTGGAAGCTGCTTATGTAGAACCATTGCCGGTCATGAGCCAGGAAGAGATGGAAGCCCTTTATGATGAGCATAAAGTGGAAAGTACATCAGAGACAGAAGAAACAGAAAGTATTGCAGAAGAAGATATAGAGGAAGTTTCGGAAGAAACCGAAGATGGAGTATATGAGGGATGTCCCGTAGACTTCGCCGGAATGTGGGAAGTGAATGAAGATGTCTATGCGTGGATTACCATTCCGGGAACTGTAATTGATTACCCTATTTTGCAGCATGCAACGGACAATACTTACTATCTGAATTATAACATAGATGGTTCTTACGGATATCCGGGATGTATCTATACCGAAAACTTAAATAGTAAAGATTTTACGGATAATAATACCGTAATCTACGGACACAACATGAAAAACGGTTCCATGTTTTCAGGTTTACATAAATTCGAAGATGCAAACTTCTTCGAAGAAAATACAAAGGTATATATCTATACTCCGGAAAGGGAATATGAATATACCATATTTGCCGCATATATCTATGATGACAGACATCTGTTATATAGTTTTGATTTTGCCAACCAACAGGTATATGCAAATTATCTGGAAGATATTCAAAATATGCGTTCCATGAATGCCCAGCTTCGGGAGGATATTACAGTCACGGTAGAGGACAAGATTATTACACTGGTAACTTGTATCGGAAATCAGCCGGAAAAACGTCTGTTGGTGCAGGCAGTTTTAAACCAGAATGAAAGTACCGTGCAAGAATAAGGATTCTTCGAATTGATTATGGAGAATAGTTAAAAGGAGAAATATGGCAAAAAGAGGATACAAGCCGGGAAAGAAAGTACGTATCAATGGTGTTACGGAAAAGCTGATTGTGGCAGGGTTGATTCTGTGCCTGGTAGTAGTTTTATTTTTCAGCACTTTTATGGTTTTAAAAAGTGTGGGAAAAAGTAGCCTGAAAAAACATGCCAATGAAGTAGCTAATCAGGAACTTTCCGGCAATTTGAATGATGAAATAGAAACTTTAAACGAACCTTTGGAATTAGAAGAAGGTCAAATATTGGTAGAGGGGAAGGTCTACGAATATAACGACGATATCATGACCTTTTTGTGCATGGGAGTGGATTCCAGAAATGGAATTGAAAAAGAGAAAACTCCCGGTAAAGCAGGACAGGCAGATGCTCTGCTTATGGTGGTGGTGAATCCACGAAAAGAAGAAATCAATGTCATTGCTATTAACAGAGATACCATGACGGATATTGAAATATACGATACTGCAGGAATGTATCTGGGAGAAGAAGAAGGTCAGATTACATTACAGTATGCCTATGGTAATGGTAGGGAAAAAAGCTGCCGGTTGATGGAACAGGCAGTTTCGGAATTGTTCTATGGAATTCCAATCCATGGATACGGTGCCTTAGATATGCAGTCCATTGCTACCCTGAATGATGCAGTGGGTGGCGTGGAAGTGACTGTGTTGGAGGATATGACCAGACATAGATGGAATTGGAGCGAAGGGGCAAATGTATTACTAAAAGGTGAGGAAGCTCTTATTTATATCAGAGAAAGAGATTCTGCATCAAAAGAATTGGGAACTAATATCAAACGTGTAGAAAGACAGAAGCAATATCTCAACAATTATGTTTTTAAGTTAAAGGACAAGATGAAACAGGATATTACATTCCCAATCAGCCTGTTGAATAAAGTGAAGAAGCATCTTGTAACCAGTTTGTCAGTGGATGAAATAGCATTTATGGCAGATACCTTACTGGGATACGATTTTTCCATGGAGAATATCATCAGTATTCCGGGAGAATCCAAGATGGGTGAGAAACATGAGGAATTCTATATTGATGATGCGGCCTTAAAGCAAATCGTTATTGATGTGTTTTATAACCAAGTAGAAAAGAAGGAAAATGTCACAGTAGCAGAATAGGAGTTTTTGCTATTAATTGAAATGAACATGGTATTAGGTATGGAAACATACTTGATATATAGAAACCAACAATCTAAGAAAGGAGGAGATTGCCATGAAAAAGTTATCTAGCGCTTTATTAGTTGCAGCTTTATCTGTAGCTATGGTATTACCTGTATTTGCAGCTCCAAGTCCCCAGGCGACTGCAAAACCAAGTAAAGGTGCTACAACAACTACTACCACAACAGCTGCTCCAACAGCAGCTGAAGCTAAGGCAACAGAAGCTAAAGCAAACGCAACAGTAGCAGTAGCAGGTGCTGATGTTAAGGTTCTTCCTGTAGCAGTTATGGATGCAGTAGAAGATGTTGTAGAAAATACTACACATTTAAAAAACCTTGGTGTTAGTTCTGCAGCAAAGTTAGCAGCAGCTTTCGATCTTAAGATTGAAATCCCTGCAGGTCAGACAAGTGTATCTGTACCTATCAAAGTTAACAATGCAAAAGTTGGAGATTACGCAGTAATTCTTCACAGAATGAATAACGAAGCTGGAACTTGGGAAAAAGTTGGCGAAGGTTTCCTTGGTGCAGACATGACTGTAACAGGTACATTCACAAGCTTCTCTCCAGTAGTAGTTATGGTAGTAGACGCAGCACAGGCAACTTCTGTTGTGAAAGCTCCAAAAACTGGTGAATTCTAAGAATTAGGATTCGAGAAACTTATTTTTTGTAACATGTGATAAAAAATAGTTGGTTTCAAGCATGCCTCCCGGGGCCCTCGGGAGGCATGGATTAAAAAACGTACCTTGACAATTACATATCTTACATTGAGAAAATGAATGTTAAAACGTAAAAAAATGTTGATTTTTAGAAAAATGAATGTTATGCTAGTATCACAAATAAGCAAGATTTCATATAACAATTCAAATGAAACTTAAGAAAAATATTTCAGTTTCATCTAAATCACATTTACAGACATTCTGTCTGTGTCTTTCAGAAATTCAAGCTTAAATGAGGATAAAGGAGTTGCTGAAAGAGAGGAACTCCGATTAATTGAATAAGGAGGTTCCCATGGGAGAAGAAACGAAAGAATCGGCAATACAATGGCATCCTGCTTTTTATGCGGGTATTCAGATTGAGTTTAGTCAGGAAAAAGAGAAGTTGGAATTTGAAAATGAACATCAGTTAGGAACGAAGCCAAAGCAAATCGATGTCTTAATTATCAAAAAAGAGCCTGACGCCAAGATACAAAAGAATATTGGAAGGATTTTTCGAAGGTACAATATAATAGAGTATAAAAGTCCAGAGGATTATATAAGTATTGATGATTTTTATCAAGTATATGGTTATGCTTGTTTTTATAAGGCAGATACCAATCATGTAGATGAAATTAAGGCAAATGAGATAACCATAACTTTTGTATGCAAAAATAGACCACGAGAATTAATTAAGCATCTAAGGGAAGAAAGAGGATTTAGGATAAAAGGAAAAGAAGGTATATATACTATTCATGGTGATTATTTTCCAATGCAGTTAATTTTGACCTCAAGATTATCGAAAGAAGAAAATTTTTGGTTACGTTATTTAACAAATGACTTGAAATCTGTAGAAGAAGCGAATAGAATTTTAAGTGAATATGAAGGTCATCAGAATGAAAACAATCATAAATCCGTAATGAATGTCATTGTACATGCAAACAAGGAAGTGTTTAAGGAGGCGACTAAAATGTGTGAAGCTTTGCTTGAATTGATGAAAGATGAATTAGATGAGAGAACGAAAGTTGCAGAAAAAATTGGAAGGATTGCAGGAGAACGCAATATTAAAATCCAATTAATTCAGACTAAATTATCCAAGGGAAAAACAGTAGAAGCTATTGCAGATGATTTGGAAGATTCTGTAGAAAATATTTTAACACTAATCAAGGAAATGGATAAAGAGAAGAAAGAAAATCAATAGTATTTTAATATAGATCAAAATAAAGAAATCCCAATGTAAGATATGTAATTGTCTTATGTTGGGATTTTTTGTATGAAAGAATGGATGGAAGGGAGAAGGAAAATGGAAAATAAAAGAATAACCAAGCTGGCAAGAAATTTTTTAATCATTTGGAATATTTCTCTCTTTTTGATTGTGTGGCTGGATTATTACAATGAATTCGCCTTTGATGAATACCATATGTTTGGCGGATTTATCAGTATTTTAATCTATGGAATTATTTATATAGCTTTATGTAATTTATATAAAGCATACAGGTTTGCATCTTCCGAAATAGGGGAAACAATTTTTTCGCAGGTGTTATCCTTTGGAATTGCAGATTTGATTCTATATGTAGAATGTTGTCTCATTTATAACCATTACATAAACATTGTACCGGGAGTGGTAACGGTGGTACTGCAAATTGTGGGAACTACAGCATTAGTAACCTTTACGAAACAGTACATGATTAACCATATTCCGCCCAAGACAACAATATTGATTTATGGAAAAGAAATTAACGAATATGATGCGGAACAGTTCAAAAAAAGATTGTTAAGTAAATACAAACACCTTTTTTCAGTAGTTCATATGGAGTGTGAAACAGCATCCATAGCGGAATTTATCCATGAAAAAAAGGAGTATGATGTAGCAATTTTATATGAATTGTCAGCTAATGTTCGAGGAAAATATATGGCGCATATGATTGAACAGAAGAAAGCATTTTATGTATCTCCAACAGTGGAAGATATGATGTTCAAAGGTTGTGTGCCGAAGCATTTATTAGATACACCGTTAATGAAATACGATTATGTGTATGAAAGTAAGGATACCTATTGGAAAAAAAGAGTTCTGGATATCGTGTTCTCTACGTTCGTATTATTGCTCACCTCCCCAATTTTATTATTGATTGCATTGTTAATCAAATTGGAAGATGGAGGTCCGGTGTTTTTCAAACAAAAACGATGTACCAAAGATAAGAGGGTTTTCGAAATTCTTAAGTTCAGAAGCATGATTGTTGATGCAGAGAAACATGGTGTAAAACCATGTGTTGAACATGATGATCGAATTACCAAGGTTGGACATTTTATTAGAAAAACACGATTGGATGAAATGCCACAGTTTATCAATATTCTTAAAGGGGATATGAGTATCGTGGGTCCAAGACCAGAGAGAGTAGAACATGTAGAGCAGTATACAAAAGAAATTCCGGAATTCGCATATCGTATGAAAGTTTTGGGAGGTCTTACCGGATATGCACAGATATATGGGAAATATAATACTTCTGCGTATGACAAGCTGAGGCTGGATCTTCTGTATATTGAGAATCAGTCATTGATTTTAGATTTGAAATTAATTCTTCTTACTATAAAAACTATGTTTATTCCGGAGAGTACGGAAGGGTTCGAGGTGGAGAAGAGTAGGGAAATTTCAAAAAATGTAAAAAATATTTTGAGTTAAGTGTGGAAAAAGATGAAAAAGAAAAGAATTGCTATTGTTGCATTAGGATATGCATGGTTGCCTGGAGAAAAGGGGCCTTCTCGTTTTTACTATATGGCAAATATATTTGCTGAATCTGGTTATGAAGTGGAACTTATTGGGAGTGACTTTCAACATTTTGAAAAAAGACCACGTGATATAACTGATTTAAATAGTAAAACATATAAATTTAAAAATGTATTTATTCATGTACCTACTTATAAGAAGAATATTGATATTCGTAGAATATGGAGTAATTATAAAGCATCTAAAAATGTGCTTTCTTATTTAAGAAGGCAAGAAAAGTATGATGCGATTTTTTGCGTAATTCCAGCAAATAATGTGGCAGCAAAAGTGACAAAATTTTGTAAAAAAAATGGCATTCCTATTGTTATTGATATAGAAGATTTATGGCCAGAAGCAATGAAGATGGTTTTGAATATGCCTATTGTCAGTGATATTTTATATTATCCAATGATGCGAGATGCAGAGTATGTCTATAGTAATGCTGATGCTGTAATAGGAACATCAGATGATTACACTAATCGAGCATTTATGAAAAGAGAGAAAAATATTCCTGCAGAGACTATATATGTTGGATGTGATTTAAATGTATTTGATCAAGGAGTAAAAAAATATTTATCGACGATAGAAAAAAAAGAGGATGAATTTTGGGTATCATATGCTGGAACCATAGGGACAAGCTACGATATAAAAACTTTGATAGAAGTGGCAAATGAGATTGAAAAAAAGGGTATTAAAGAGATTAAATTTAAAATTATGGGAACGGGGCCTTTATTAAAGGAAATGAAGGAATTAATAAAACAGTTGGGAAATAGTAATGTAGAACTTATGGGATATATGGAATATCCTATAATGGCAGCGTATTTAGCAAAAACGGATGTTGTTGTAAATTCATTTGTAAAAAGTGCACCACAGAGTATTGTGAATAAAATTGGGGATTATTTGGCTTCAGGCAGTACGATGATAAATACATTGGCGAATTTGGAATTTAGGAGAATTGTTGAAGAGAATGGATTTGGTATAAATATAGAAGCGGAAAATAATATGGAATTAATGCGAGTTGTTTTGGAATTATTTGAAGATGAAAATTTAAGAAAAGAGATGAGTATTGCTTCAAGAAAATGTGCAGAGGAGAAATTTAATCGATTAATTACATATAAAAGAGCTGTAAAAGTAGTTGAGGCATTAATAAACGAATGAATATTATAGTAGTTGTTTATAATGTAGAAAAATATATAAAAATATATAAAAAGATGTCCATATATCAATCAATTATATTAAAATCTTGAAATTGTTTTAGACGATGAAGGCTCTACAGATTCTTGAGGAAAATTTGTGATGATTATTGTTTTAATGGTGATAAAATAAATTTTTTTATAGGGTAATGAATTACATTAGTTGTTTATGAGGAGTGTATTATTCTACTCGACATGGAAAATTATTTCACAAAGAAGAATTAAAAGCATCAGAGATAATTTTGCATGAGTGTGGATTTATAAAATAGGTATATGGAAATCAAGAGGTTCTTGTGAAGTATAGGGAACTAGGTAATAGTACGGCAAGGAATAAATTAATAAAAAGGCAATATTAGTTTTGGAAAAATTACCTGCGAGACAGTTCTATTGTAGCTACGATTAATGTAACAAGATGGAGAATTGCGGGATTACAAAAATTTATGTAGGGTTGTAAGGACAATCATGAAAGTGAAAATTAATGGATCATTAATAACAACGATAGCAATGTGGGGAAGTTTATATGTGAATTATTGGTTTGGATTTTTTTCAATATTTATACCCAATATTACATTGGTGGGCTTGGTATTCATTATTGATATTATTTCAGTTATAGCTATTGTAATTAATCTAATGAAGCAAAGAATTAAGTTTGCTATATCTCAAGTATTTACAATATTGGTAGCTGTATTAATAGTTTTTTTATATTATACAACTCAGTTTATGTATGGTTATCAAAATAAATCGTATGAGACATATGGTCTGGTTTTAGTAAGTCAGACAATAATGAGTATTGTATTGGCATGTTTTATTGCTCATAATTGCTTAATTCAATATCAAATTAAGAAATTTGTTCCTTATGTTTCATTAGTGTTCAGTTTTACGGCTGTATATAACACTTTATTTGCTGAAGGAATGATGGGGGGCGGTTGGATTAATAATGATAATGGCATGAATTATCAAGCTATTTCTTATTTGGCGGCTTTTTCGACAGTTTTTGCTGAATATTATATTTTAGAAGTTGATAATGTTAAATGGAGTTCATTTTTTAAAAAAAAGATTGGGAATATAGTATGTGTATCAATTGCGATAATAAATGTATTTACTATTTTTATAGCAGGGGGAAGAGGGGGATTAGTATTAAGTATATTATCTATAATGTATACAATATATGTCTTGATAAAACGGGAGGGGAGTAATAAAGTAGGAATTTTTAGAAATAGCATGATTGTTTTTTCTGTTCCTGTAGTCTTTATAGGAGTAATAAGTGTGGCGAAAAAATCCTCAATAAAGTTTTCGGGAATACAAAGATTGTTAGATTTACAGTTCTTTTTTTCTGATAAAGCTAGAGACAAAATAAGAAATAATGCATTTTCTATAATTAGTAATAAACCATTATTTGGATATGGACTGGGATCAGATTTTTATGAAATGGGATTGTGGACACATAATTTATTTATAGATTTATTGTTAGAAAGTGGAGCTGTGGGATTAATAATTTTTTGTTCTATTATGGCATATGGACTATATTTGTCTTTTAAGTTAGTTCAAAGAGATAGTACAAATCGTATTTGGTGGATGATTTTTGCTACAGGTTTTATTATGTCTATGTTTAGCGGTTATTATTTAACAAATACCATGATTGCTTTATGTGTTTCTTTTTGGGGAAATTCACATAAAAATAAAATATAAGAAAGAATTATAGGTGTCTAAAATGAATGATAAAAATCCAATGGTAAGTTGTGTAATAACAACTCACAATAGATGTGAACTTTGTAAAAGAGCATTTTTTAGTATTATAAATCAAACGTATTCAAATATAGAAATTATAATTGTTGATGATGCATCTACAGATGACACATATCAGTGGGGAAGTAAGCTGTCCGAAACAAATACAAAATATTTTTATATAACGCCCAATGAATCTAAGGGAAATAATTATGCTCGCAATTTAGGAATTGGTAATGCTAAAGGTGAATATATTGCTTTTTTAGATGATGATGATTATTGGGAGAAAACCAAAATAGAAAAACAGATACAAGTTGTAAAAAATAATGACCAGATGGCTATGGTATATACAGGAATAATTGCTGATTACGGATGTGATTTATATAATTATAAAAAACTTCCAAAGAAAAATATATGTGGTGATTTATTAGAGAAGAAGATGTATTTATGGCCGTATTTTAATACATCGCAAATAATGGTAAAAAAACAAATATTAGAGAAGGTTGGAAAATTTGATGAGAAATTAAAATATTGGCAGGAGTACGAACTTTTTTTGAGAATAATGCAAGTAACTAAAGTGGGATTTGTTAATGAGCCTTTAGTATTTATAGATAGACGCATTGGGGAAGGAAATAGATTGACAAACAAATTTGAGAATTGGATAGATGCTGTTTGTTATATAAACGAAAAACATGCTGAATTGTTTAAAAAACTAAGTATCGAAGAGCAAGATTTACGAAAAGAATATTTTTATAAAGAGGCTGCTTATAGGGCTTTTTTGAATGAGGGAAAAAGCAAAATGATATATTATTATAAAAAAGCATATAAGATAAATCCTAAATTAGAATATTTAGTGAGAATATGTTTTCGATTGTCTCGAAAAGATACGTTGCTAATAGAAGCTTTTATAATGAAATTTAAATATTGGATAGAGCTATTGAAACAAAATTTATTATGCAAAGAATATAAGATTTATAAATTGCAGAAAAATTAATACTTGTAGGTTAAAGACAAATTGCATGCATCAAAGTATGCCTGTATTCAAATTAGGTAATTGAAAAAAAGCATTGAATTAAAGCAATAAGTATAGAAAGTGTAGGGATAAAAAGGTGGATAGAAAAAGAGTATTGGTAACTGGTGGAGCTGGATTTTTAGGTTCTCATCTCTGTGATAGATTGATAGAGAAAGGAAATGATGTTATTTGTCTTGATAATTTGTTTACTGGAAGAAAAGAAAATATTCGTCACTTAATGGGAAATCCCTATTTTGAGTTTATTAGACATGATATTACAGAACCGATTTATGTTGAAGTGGATCAGATTTATAATTTGGCGTGTCCAGCAAGTCCTATTCATTATCAGTATGATCCGATTAAAACGGGAAAGACAAGTGTAATGGGAGCGTTACATACCTTGGGTTTAGCTAAAAGAACACATGCGAGAATTTTACAAGCTAGTACAAGTGAGGTGTATGGAGATCCAGAAATACATCCACAACCGGAAAGTTATCGAGGATGTGTAAATACAATTGGACCTCGTTCTTGCTATGACGAAGGCAAGAGAATGGCGGAAACATTATTCTTTGATTACCATAGACAACATGGTGTAGATATTAAGGTAATTAGAATCTTTAATACATATGGACCAAGAATGAATAAATATGATGGACGAGTGGTATCAAATTTTATTGTTCAAGCATTAAAAGGAGAAGATATTACAATTTATGGTGATGGGAGCCAGACGAGAAGCTTTTGTTATGTTGATGATTTGATCGAAGGAATGATGCGGATGATGAATAGTAGGGATGGATTTACAGGACCTGTAAATCTTGGTAATCCGGGAGAATATACAATGCTGGAATTGGCAAAGACAATTATTCGTTTGACAGATTCTAAATCAAATATTGTGTATAAATCTTTACCGCAAGATGATCCAATGCAGAGAAAACCTATTATTGATTTGGCAAAAAAAGAATTGGATTGGATGCCAAGTGTTTATTTGGAGGAAGGACTTATTAAGACAATAGATTATTTTAAAAATTTGTTGGTATAAATAATTATGAAAGTTAAATTTTATATTGCATAAGAAAATAATAAATCAGAAGAGGAAGTCATGGGAAATATTTTAGTAAGTGTTGTTATACCTATGTATAATGTAGAAAAGTATTTAAGAGAATGTTTAAATAGTGTATTAAGCCAAACAATAAGCAATATAGAAATTATCTGTGTTGATGATGGCAGTAGCGATAAAAGTGTTGATATTTGTAAAGAGTATATAAAGAAAGACAATAGAGTAAAACTTTTGACACAGAAAAATAGTGGTCCATCAAAAGCAAGGAATCGAGGAATTGAGGAAGCTACAGGGAAATGGATATCTTTTGTTGACGCAGATGATTGGTTAGAAAATAATATGCTCGAAAGACTAATTTCTGTAAGTGAAGATTCTGATATTGTTATATCTAATTATTATATAAATATGTCAAATTCAAAGGAAAAAGTAAATATAAAATTGGATGAAAATAAACAGATTTGGGATAAAGAGAGAATTAATATTGAATTAAGAAAATTTCTTTGCAAAGGAATAAAGGAATATAACCCATATTTGGCAATAGGGGCACCTTGGGCACGAATATATAAATTAAGCTTAATTAAGGAGCATAATATTATATTTCCGCTTAATGTTAGAAGAACCGAAGATGGAATATTTAATATGCATATGTTTGAAAATGCAAAAAAAATAATTTATTTAAATGAGCCATTATATCATTACAGATTATTGACAGATTCGTTATCTCATAAAATGTCTTCAGATATAATAAAGTATACAGAAGCAGATGTGGAAGAAGTGAAAAAATTTGCGCGAACCTATAAGCAACATGATGAGATGTTTATTAACGGTATTGATGTTAGGATATGTACTTGGTTTTATAAATATTTGGCGTATTATTTTTTTACTAAACAGTACTTGGATGAATTTGGTTACTTAAATGCTAGGAAAAATATTATTAAACTTTTGAATAATCACTATTATAAAGATGCATTTATGAATGTTCAAATGAAATTAATGCGTAATACTGAAAAGTTATTTGTTATTACTATGAAATATAAATTGATTGAGATAGCATTTGCTATGGTAAAGGCAAGGATTTGGGTGAAAAAAATAAGGAAAAAATAGTACAATAAGTGGTGGAGTTCTTAATCACATAAATAATACACTGCAATTAGTATGAAGTGAGTATGTTTATTTTGGCAACCCAGATAATTTGGTAAAAAAATATGTTATCAAAAGTATGAGGAATTAAATATGCAAATTACAATCGCAGGAACTGGTTACGTTGGTTTATCTAACGCCGTGTTATTAGCACAACATAATAAAGTTTACGCAGTAGATATTATTCCGGAAAAGGTGGATATGCTTAATAATAAGCAGTCACCGATTCAGGATAAGGAACTGCAGGAATATTTACAGACAAAAGAGCTGGATTTAACAGCAACAACCAATGGAGAAGAAGCATACAAAAATGCAGATTTTGTTATTGTTTCTACTCCGACCAATTATGATCCTAAGAAGAATTATTTTGATACTTCTTCGGTAGAGTCGGTAATTGAAAAGGTGTTAAAGGTTAATCAGAAGGCATATATTGTAGTGAAATCTACAGTTCCGGTTGGTTTTACGGAAAAAATGCAGAAGAAATTTCAGACTGGAAGAATTCTTTTCTCACCTGAATTTTTGAGAGAAGGAAGGGCTTTGTATGACAATCTTTATCCTTCCAGAATTATTGTCGGAGTACATAAGGAAGAAGATGCTTATGAGAAAGCGGTACAGTTTTCTGAATTGTTAAAGGAAGGTGCTTTAAAAGAAAACATAGATATTCTGATTATGGAGCCGACTGAAGCGGAAGCGGTGAAATTATTTGCGAATACTTATTTGGCATTAAGAGTAGCTTACTTTAATGAATTAGATACTTATGCGGAAGTGAGAGGATTGAATACGGAAGAGATTATTCGTGGAGTTAGTCTTGATCCTCGAATCGGTGAGCATTATAACAATCCATCTTTCGGATATGGTGGGTATTGTCTGCCAAAGGACACAAAACAGTTATTGGCGAATTATGATGATGTTCCTAATAATATTATTGGGGCTATTGTAGATGCTAACCGTACAAGAAAGGATTTTATTTCCGAACAGATTTTGAATCGGATTGATTTTGAGAACAAGCAGTTAAAAGGTGAAAAGGCAGTAGTTGGTGTATATCGTCTTACGATGAAATCCAATTCCGATAATTTTCGCCAATCATCCATTCAGGGAATTATGAAGCGTCTGAAGGCGAAGGGTGTGGAGATTGTGGTTTATGAGCCAGCCTATAAAGAGGAGACATTTTTCGGAAGTCTGGTGGAACGTGATTTGAAGATGTTTAAGGAAGAGTGTGAACTCATTATTTCTAATCGTAAGTCGGATGAACTTACGGATGTGGAAGAAAAAGTATATACGAGAGATTTGTTTTCGGTAGATTAAATTAAGAGTTTGGGTATAGAAGTAGATTCTAAGGATAATAAAACTTAATGATGGGTAGCTAATTTTTGACGGTACGTCCAAAATTATTATATCAGCATATGGGAAGGTTCTGCAGTTTTGTAAGACTAAGACAATACTAATATGCGAAAAGAAAAAGCTATGCTACCAACAGAAAGAATTCCGTGTTCTATACATGTGTAGATAAAGTAATTATTTCTAGTATTATATATGGTATTGTAGAGACTACACAAGAAAAAACTTGAATGTATTCTAATGTATTATACATTGTTGTAGATGCTGAGTATAAAGAGAAGAATGAAGGCATAGGACAACTTCTGCTATGGAGTGATTTTATCAAGGAACATTGTTCAATCCTGATTGATGTAGAAACAGTTACGATTGAAGAGTATTTGTAACTTCTAATTTAACGATAAGGTGTCGATGGATAAAAAATGCGCTATGTTATCTATCGTCTATAGTAGTTCTTGTTGCGTAGCGATATTAGGGAATATGGATTGGATTATCTTAGGGAAAGAGAAAGAGTGAAAATATTATTTATTAAAAAATATGAGAGGGTATTATAAAAATTTATTTCAGTGTTATAGGATGTTTCTGATAATATTAAATGAAAAATAATTATGAAAGATTAAATAAATAGTGTATATAGATATGGTGTGGAGGAGTACAAGAGTGGACAAGGTATTAACAGTATCGGTGGCAGCATATAATGTTGAGAAATATATAGAACAGTGTTTGAATTCGTTCCTGAGATTAGGAAGTGCAATGGACTTAGTAGAAGTATTGGTAATTGATGATGGTGGACAAGATTGTACGGAAGAAAAAGTTAAGAAATATGTTGAAAAATTTCCCAATACATTTAGATTCATACATAAGCATAATGGCGGATGGGGATCTACTGTTAATACGGGAATTCAATTAGCAACTGGAAAATATTTTAAATTATTGGATGGAGATGACTTTTTTTTAGACGAATTTTTAGAGGATTATATTTATACCTTAAGTGGACTAGAGGTGGATATTATATATAGTCCATGTTGTAAATTTGAAGATGAGACGAATCGTAAAAAAGGTGTTTTTACATATTTGTTAAATTCTAAAATTGAAAGTAAGATATCATTACAAGATTTAGAAGCAGCGGTACCTGGGATTACGATGCATACAGCTACCTTTAGGACGAGCATGTTAAAGGAGAACAATATAAAGTTGTGTGAACATTGCTTTTATACAGATTCAGAATATGTGATAAAAGCAATAGCACATTCAAAAACTGCATATATTTATAAAAATCCAATATATAGTTATAGAATAGGTCGTGCTGGACAGAGTGTGAGTGATCAAGGAATTAGAAAGCATTATAAAGAAAACTATACAATTATAGATGAATTATTTAGATTTGAAAACGAAGATAGTATATTGAATGATAATCGTAAAATAGTGAGACAGTACATTATGAAAAAAATTAGTCTTCAATACGAACATTTAGCAAGGTTAGGAAAAATTGAAGAATTAAAAAAATTAGACACAAAAATTGATGTAATCTATAAATATAATTATGAAGAATTAAGTGCTGATGCTCAAAAATATAGGAAATCAGATTTTAAATATGTAGATAGATATTTAAAAATGAATAAATATAAAAATAAGATTAAAAACATAATTGAAAAATATGAATTGTTATATAATGTAATTATGCAGATATATTATAAATAGGTTGTATAAATAGAATTTAGGGTAAGCATAAAGTGAGAACAATTGTAATATGAAAAAAAGAGTATATGTAATAATAAAGGCATATTTCAAGCAAACATTTATATATAAGTTACATAAAGTTTGGAAATTCTATAAATATAGATATTTGAAGCTGTCAAAAATGGAAAAGACAAAGGTAAGAGTTTGTTTTAATGATAAGTATAAGAGCGAACAATACAAAATGTTTTTATCTAAAATTAATATTGCAATAGAAAGTAAGAAAAGATTTCAACATTGGATAGATACGGGATTTTATTTTTATAATAAAGAACAATTCAATGATGCCTGTTCACCGGATTATAGTCTTATTATTAAAAACTCATTATTTGATTTGAGTAAGCAAAATGATGGTTTTGATAATAGAATAATGAAACAGAATAATAAATTGATTGATTATGTTTGTGGTTATTGTAATCGTGTAATTGGTGAAATTGCAAGAAAAATAGAAGACTATCCTGAGGAAAAATACTTGCCAATCACAAAACAATATTTTACAAATATGTTGGATGCACCAGCACGAACTTTAGAAGAAGGCCTGCAAAGAATATTGTTTTGGTCTTCTTTATTTTGGCAAACAGGACATAGGTTAATAGGACTCGGACGTTTAGATTTAATATTACAAGATTTGGAATTACCGGATGATGAACAAGAATTAATAAATATTTTAACTGACTTTTTGGAAGAGTTACACAACTATTATCCATATAAGAGTAGTTCAATTTTGGGGGATACCGGTCAACTTATTATTCTTGGTGGAAAGACTGAAGATGGTGATTATTTTTCTAACAGAATAACATATGCGTTTGTTCGCGCAATGATACAATGTAAATTACCTGATCCTAAGTTACTATTGCGTGTTTCAGAGAATATGCCGGATGCTCTATTAGAACTAGCAATAAAATGTATAGCAACTGGGATTGGTGGACCATTGCTTGCAAATGATGAAGTGATTATTCCTTCATTATGTGATTTTGGATATGAATATGCAGATGCGTGTAATTATATTACAAGTGCTTGTTGGGAACCTTTTGCTTTTGGGAAAGCATGGGGAAGAGGAAACTTAGGAGATATAAATTATGCAAAGATTTTTGTAGATACATATACAGATAGTAGGTTTGAAGAATGTAAAACTTTCAATGAGATATTAGTATTATTTAAAGAAAAACTTGCAGAGGAAATATCAGAAATTTTTAAGGGACTTAACACTCTTAGATGGGAATGGGATCCGTTAATGACACTTTTTACGGGAGGTTGTATTCAAAAAAATCTTGATGCTTCTGAAGGAGGAGTACAATATTGTGATTACGGAATATTAACAGTTGGTTTGGCTAATACGGTTGATTCATTAATGAATATAAAGAGTTTGATATTTGAGGAAAAACGTATAACTCTTGCAGAACTGAAAAATGTAGCACTTACTAATTATGAAGGGCAAGGAGAATTGCAGAGAGAACTAAAGAGCAGAAGTTATTGGGGAACAGATTCTATAGAAGTTTTAAAACTAGTACAAAATTTGACGAATGAAGTAAGTAGATTATGTAATAGTTATCAAAATTGCTTTGGCGGAAAAGTAAAGTTTGGTTTCAGTTCTCCTAATTATATGTCGCGTGGAAAGCAATGTAAGGCTACATTTGATGGTAGAAATGACGGAGAACCATTGGCAGTGCACATTTCATCAAAAGGAGCAATTCCGTATACTGAGTTATTGAATTTTGCATCGAAACAGAGTTATAATGCTGCAAACTGTAATGGAAGTGTCGTAGATTTTTTCGTGACGCCATCATTTATAGAAAATAATTTTAAAAAGTTTTTTATGCTAATTAAAGTGGCAATTAATATGGGGTTCTTTGAAATGCAAATGAATGTGCTGAGTAGTGAGATGTTGATTGAAGCCAAGAAGAATCCTGAAAAATATGAGAATTTAATTGTAAGAGTATGGGGATTTAGTGCATATTTTAATGATTTACCTGTTGAATATCAGGATGTATTAATTCAGAGAGCAATTGATAGTGAAAAAGAAAGATATTATGGAAACGAAAGTTTTAGTTAGTAATATTCAACGATTTTGTCTGCATGATGGCCCAGGTATCAGAACAAATGTATTTTTTAAAGGGTGTAATTTGCATTGTCCTTGGTGTACAAATCCGGAAAATATTAATTTCCAGCAGGAGAAGTATTTTGTAAGTAGAGTCGATGATGAAAGTAAAGGAATTTATGGAAATTGGATGTCACTTCAAAATATTTATGATGAAGTTGTTAAGGACAGATTATTTTACAAGGATGGTGGAGTTACATTTTCAGGTGGAGAGCCTTTATTATTTATGTCAAAAATTCAACCATTATTAAAAGTTCTGCAGTGCGAGGGAATAAATATTTGTGTAGAGACTGCACTATTCGTGCCAGAGAAAGAGTTGCATCTTGCTTTGAAATATGTAGATACTTTAATTATAGATATAAAGATTTTGGATAAAGAGCAATGTAAAATAGTACACGGTGGTAGTTTAAAAGACTATTTACATAACATACAAATTGTAAATGATGCTGATGTAGATGTGATTTATAGAATTCCGTTAATTAAACCATATACGACACATAATGATAATATAAATAGAATTATTTGTTTTCTTCAAAATAAAAAATATTCGCAAATAGAATTGATAAAGGGACATAATTTGGCCGAAAGGAAATATCAATCTTTGAAGCGAGAAGGTTATATAGTTCCGGATATATCGGAAGAGGAACTGGATGCAATACAAAGTAAATTTAAGAAAAAAGGAATACAGGCTGAAATATGCAGGATATGATGAGGATTTGATAAGGTATGAAAAAAAAGAGTATTAAAAAGAATTATATATATAATTTGACGTATCAGCTTCTGAGTGTAATTATTCCGTTAATAACAACTCCATATTTGTCAAGAGTTTTGGGAGCATCTGGTATTGGTATATATAGCTTTGCTTCTTCCGTTGTTACATATTTTGTATTGTTTGCCACGTTGGGAACTGCAACTTATGGGCAGAGAGAAATATCCTATGTACAGGATAATAGGGAAAAAAGAACAGAAGTGTTTTGGAATACAGAATTTCTCAGTTGTATTAGCACATTTATAATATTATTTTTTTACACTTTATATGTAATATTTTTTAGTGGAAATGTTGTTATTTATACTATTTTTTCTATGAATATTATTTTTGTTGTCTTTGATATTACATGGTTATATCGGGGAATGGAAGAGTTTGGACAGATTGTCTTTAGAAATATTTTTTTTAAGATAGTAAATGTTGTATTAATCTTTTTAGTGGTGCAAACAGAAGATGATATAGGGAAATATGTGTTAATAATGTGTTTATTACCATTATTAGGAGTGATGTCATTGTGGAGCTCACTATTTAAAATAGTGGATAAGCCAGATTGGAAAAAAATAAAACCTTTTACTAATATAAATGTTGTATTGTCGATGTTTATTCCTACAATTGCAATTAGCATATATACAGTATTGGATAAGACAATGTTAGGTGTGCTTACGGGTTTGAATGTTGAAAATGGATATTATGAACAGGCATTGAAATTATCAAGAACAGCGTTGTCTTTGGTGACCGCATTAGGAACCGTGATAATTCCAAGAATTGGTTATCATTATGAAAAAAAGGAAACAGAAATTGTAAGAAATTATATGTATCGAAGTTATCGATTTGTTTGGTTTCTTGGAATTCCTCTTAGTCTTGGAATGATAGCGGTTGCACCCAATGTTGTTCCGTGGTTTTATGGTGATGGTTTTGACAAAGTAATACCTTTATTGGGTATTTCATCACTGCTAATTATAGCGATTGGTATTAATAATGTTACTGGAATGCAATATTTGATACCGACGAGACGACAGAATGTGTTTACATATACCGTTTTAATAGGAGCAGTTACAAATTTTATTTTGAATTTTATTTTGATACCTAAATGGTATTCAGTGGGAGCTGCGTTTGCATCTGTATTGGCAGAAACTGTCATTGCAGTTGTTCAGATTATTATTGTACGTAAAGAAATTTCACCTTGGAAAATTCTATCATATAGCCGCCATTATTTAGTTGCAGGATTTGTCATGTATGGTATTCTCAAAAAAATAGGACATTATTTGGAAGCAGGAATACTGAATTCTATGATGATGATAATTGGTGGAGGAGTCATTTATTTTCTCATTCTTTTGATTTTGAAAGATGATTTTTTTAAAGAACAAATAGTGAAAATATTAAAAAGGTAAAATAAAAAATGGACAATAAATGTTATGAAAAATATAATTTACAGACAGACGCATTGTGATTTGTTGAGAGTATTTTTAGTTATTTTAGTTATTATAGGGCATGGAACTTATTATAACATCACTACGTTATTTGGTGGCATTGAATATGGAACCTTAATGAAGATTGCAAATATTGAGGATGCTAATTTTCATAAGCTAATGAGTTTAGTAACTGATTTTATTTATACTTTTCATATGCCAGTGTTTATAGCATTATCAGGAAGTGTATATGCACTAAGTAATTCAAAGAATTTTAAAACTCATATGATAAAAAAAGGAAAGCGCTTATTAATTCCTTTTTTTACTATTTGGTTTGTATGGAATTTTCCTATTAAATTTTTTGGCTCTATGTCAATATTTGGGGTTACATTCGTAAGAATGTAGCCCCATTACTATGTTTAGAGGCATTTTAATGTTTTGATTGAAAAATCATATTTATGGGCATGCGAAGAAAACCTTCCGTGCCAGTCTTTGTGTT
>JAFXGP010000109.1 GCA_017521195.1 Lachnospiraceae bacterium | reverse complement strand
TGTTAGACAGGACGCGTAGTTTAGGGCGTACCTTCCGGTATGCCGGAAAGGGAGAAGATTTATGAACAAAGTAATTCTTATGGGACGATTAACAAGAGATCCTGAGGTTAGATACTCTCAGAATGGTGAAAGTCCAATGGCCGTTGCCAGATTTTCATTGGCAGTAGATAGAAGAGGAAGCCGCAACAGTGCAGATGGACAGACAGCTGATTTTATCAACTGTGTTGCATTTGGAAGAAACGGTGAATTTGCTGAAAAATATTTACGCAAAGGAACTAAGATTGCATTAACCGGACGCATTCAGACAGGTAGTTATACTAATAAAGATGGTGTTCGCGTTTATACAACAGACATTGTTGCAGAAGAATTCGAATTCGCAGAAAGCAAAAATGCTTCTGCAGGTAATGGGGATTATTCAGGGTTCGGTGGCGCAAGCAGACCGGAACCGGTATCTGCTGGAGATGGATTTATGAACATTCCTGATGGAATTGATGAAGAATTACCATTTAACTAACCAGTAATTTTTAAGATAGGAGGCACTTATCATGGCTTTTAATAAAACAGACAAAGCTGAATCTCCAATGAAGAGAAGAGGCGGAATTCGTAGAAGAAAAAAAGTTTGCGTATTCTGTGGAAAAGATAACGTAATCGATTACAAAGATACAAACAAATTAAAAAGATACGTATCCGAAAGAGGAAAAATTCTTCCTAGAAGAATCACAGGAAACTGTGCAAAACATCAGAGAGCTCTTACAGTAGCTATCAAACGTGCTCGTCACGTATCCTTAATGCCATACGTACAGGATTAATCAAAAATATAGACCAACAACTTTTCGAGGTTGTTGGTCTTTTTTGTACAATTGTGTGTATATCTTGCAAAGAATGTTTATATACCTAATTTTCACTAACAGTATCTTCTGCATCTTCAGTTTCGGTTTCGTCTACTTCTTCAACGATTGAAACATTATGTATTTCCAGAGTGTTTATCATTTTTTGTACAAGATCTTCATCCCTTTCATACCAATATTTATTTTCTTCATCCTTTTCTTCTTCTATAACAAAATTAAATTGGTAGGTAGTCATAGTAGTGTAATCATCAATATAAACGGCGTATCCTTCATAAACACCTCCGCCGGGGCGGGTGATTTTAAAGATTGCTTTACCATAGGTTTCTTCATCGAAAAACTCGTAATAATCGCCTTCTGTATAAATGGTGTTGATATTAGCAGTTACGATAGCTTCCTTGTCGTTATATTTCATGGCTCCTTTCATGCTATCAAGAGGAGAAGACCAAGCATAGATATAGAGATAGCGATTCGACGCAAGTATTTTAAGGGTTGACTTACCGGGAACGTCATGATTACAAGTTGCTACATTCCTGTATGAATCAAAAGAAAAATTCATTTCGTTGCCCTGAGGAGAAATATAGTGAATAAAGTGATGATATGATGGAATATGGCTATAAGTATAGCATGCTCTAAATATATCTAAATTTTGCTCTCTTTTTAAATATTCATAGTAACCGGAACTATATTCTGTAAAAAGTGCTTCACCGCCTTTTTTATGATATAAATAATCTGCATATTCTTCTCCGATAAATACCTTTTTCTCAGCTGTATTGTTTTGCATACCCGTGATTTCTAAGTTACCACATCCGCTAAGAGATAATATTATTATACATATAAAAATCAATATAGTTCTTTTTTTCATATAAAAAGGCTCCCTATTTTTAAGATTACTATTTGTAAGTTTTTTGTATCTGTGTATCATATTCCCATACTACTTCTGCTACAGAGCCATCTGAATAAGTTGCGATACCTTTTCCATGGCGTTGTCCATAGACCCATTCGCCAATATAAGATACCTCAACAACCAAGTTATTAGTAACTTCAGCTGGTGGATAAAAAAGCTCAGTTCCATGACCATGCATTATTCCGGCAGCCCATTCTCCTTCGTAAGATTGCCCATTTTCCCATGTGAGTTTCCCTTGTCCATGAGGCCAACCGTCTACCAGTTCTCCGGTATAAGTGCCATCCAACCAAGGGATTGTTTTATATCCCGTGGAAGTTTCTTCTGCGAGTGCTGTTCCTATTTCTTCTGCTGTAGTAAGAAGTGTTTCTTGGTAAAAATAATGGGCTGCCTCAGTGAATTCATTTGTCCAGCCCACCAGATATGCGGTAAATTCATCAATGGTTTCTCCACCATTCATAATACTGTCCGGCATATATTCAGATGCAAGTTCTGTGATATTTTCCGGGTAATATAAATCTACGGCTCCAAATAAATGTAATAATTCATGTTGGTATGTATTCGTATCTTGTGAGAGATCTCCTGTTGAATCCAGATACCATAATACAAATTCCGGAGGATTATCATTATAAGCACACGAGCGTCCCAATCGATTTAGTACGAATATCAGAGGAGCTTCTTTTACGGAATAGGTATTTTCTAAATATTCTGTTACAATTATTGCTTCCGGTAAATTAGCGGCTTTTAATACATCATCCGTAACAAGGTTTTCGCGGCTTAATGTAGAATCAATCGTGCTATTCGCATAATTAAGTCGGATATTAAGCTCGGAACCATAGGTTTGGGCTGCTTGCATTAAGTTGTTACTTCCGTTTTCACATGCTGTTTTTACATCTGCTATGTCCTGTTCAGACCATGAACTTTCCGGGTCAGTTACAAAAACAACTGTCACAAGAACATCTCCGGTTAAAGTTTGGCATGGTCCGTTTTCTTTTGATTTAAGAAGGACATGATTAAATCTATCGTCAGATTTACAATTCAAGTATACCGGAGTATCATCCTCTTCTATATCTGTTATAGAAACATCCTCTGCTGCAGAAGCATTAGTTTCTACAGTTTGTTGTCGGCATCCTGTTACAGAGAACAAGATAAGCAATAAAACTAATGTTGCTGTAAATAAATTCTTTTGTTTCATTTGTACTCATCCTTTAATTTATTTAGTAAATCGGGTTTTGTTTAAAACTTCTGTTCATATCATATACTTCAAATTTTAAAACAAATCCAATAATTCAGAAAATTTCTCTACAGAAAACTCATACCCATCCGGTTTCCCGAATCCGTATTTGCAGAATACGAAAGGAACACCTGCTTTTCTGGTGGCTTCATAATCACCTTGGGTATCTCCTACATAAACGATATCTTTGTATCCGTTGCGTTCCATAACCAATTTGATATTGTCGCCCTTTCCCAGGCCGGAATAACCGGGACATTCGCCGTCTTTAATACAGTCTTTGATTCCAAGTTTATCGCATACCAATTCGATATAGCCTGCTTCACAGTTACTTACGATACAAACCGGATATTTTTTTGCCAGTTCTTTGATGGTTTCTACCACACCTTCAAAGATGATTCCCGGTCTGGTATCTAAGAATTCGTGTTCTCTTTCGCAACATTCATCAATAAGTTGAAGCTGTTTTTCTTTTGGAAAATCTTTAAAAATAGCAGCCGCGATTTCCGAAAGAGGTTTTCCGAATAAAGTTTTTAATAATTCCGGTGTGATTATAAGATCAATCTCCGGTTTCTTTCTTAACACTTCGTTCCATGCCTCGGAAACAATGTGAGTAGAATCCCATAAAGTTCCATCAATATCTAAAAAAATAGCGTCCATTTTTCCTCCAAATATGTGTATAATTTCCTATTTTTATGCATACCATTTATACGTTTTTAGTGTACACAAGAACCCATCCATATGCAAGGGGAACCAGATTAAAAACTGCATTTCATCCTGCAAATAAAAAAACGTGTACTACTTGTGTGTTTCGTGGTATAATAATTCAATATATTTGTATGATGGTATAATGTTGTGATTGTGCAAATAAAAAGAAGGTATAACGTATTACATATATTTTGTCGTTTTTGACATTGGAGAATTGGGATGAAAAATAATAAGAGTAAGATAAGAATAAAAGGTGCTTTAAGAACCTATCTTAATGTTTCGGTATATTTGGGAATCTTCCTTGCTGTTATTAATCTTTTGGTTTATTTAGTGGACTATAGAGCAGGGTTAATAGTTTCCTGTTATGTTTTGGGGTATTTTGCAATTACCATGTATTTGTATCTGAGAAATAAATCTGTAGTGTTGAATGAGTTGGTTAGTTTTGCTACAGAATACGGACAGATTCAGAGACAATTACTTCGGGAATTCGAATTGCCCTATGCTTTGTTGGATGATGGCGGAAGAATTATTTGGACCAACAAAATGTTTGAACAGACGCTCCATACGGAAAAAGGATATTCTAAACCAATATCTACCATTTTTCCGGATGTGAACGTTCATAAATTGTTGGCCCAGGAAGATGAAGCAAGTGTAGCTATTTCTCTGGAAACAGGCGAATATACAGCTAAGATTAAGAAGATTTCATTGAAGGAAATGGCAGAAAACAGTGATATTATCAGTCCGGAAGGTTATGATGGATATCTGATTGCCTTTTATTTGTTTGATGAAACAGCACTTCGTATTGCCTTGCAGGAAAATGATAACCAGTCTCTGGCAGTGGGTATGATTTATCTGGACAACTATGAAGAAGCATTGGAAAGTATCGAAGAAGTAAGACGTTCTCTTTTAATTGCATTGATTGACCGTAAAGTAAACAAATATATTGCAGCGGTAGATGGTATTTGCAAAAAATTGGAAAAAGACAAGTATCTTGTAATTTTAAGAAAACAGGCTGTAACCCAGCTTCAAAGTACCCGCTTTGAATTAATGGATGATGTTAAAACTGTAAATATCGGGAATGAAATGGCAGTAACCGTAAGTATTGGTATTGGTCTTGGCGGACTTACGTATTCCCAGAATTATGAGTTTGCAAGAACTTCTGTTGACCTGGCATTGGGCCGAGGTGGTGACCAGGCAGTAGTAAAAACACCGGATAAGATTAGTTATTACGGTGGTAAGAGCCAGCAGGTGGAAAAGAGTACACGTGTAAAGGCCAGAGTAAAAGCTCATGCTTTGCAGGAAATTATTACGGCCAAGGATTCTGTAATCATTATGGGACACCGTTTGGCAGATGTGGACAGCTTTGGAGCAGCCGTAGGTTTGTATCGTATTGCTAAGAGTCTGGATCGTAAAGCGCACATTGTATTGGATCAGGCAACCACTTCCGTGAAGCCGTTAGTGGATTTGTTCGTGAATAACGAAGATTACGAAGCCGATATGATTGTTAACAGTACCCAGGCTTTGGAATTGCCGACCAGCAATGCTGTTTTGGTTGTAGTAGACGTTAACAAGCCAAGTATTACGGAGTGTCCGGAATTGTTAAAGTTGTGTAAGTCTATTGTGGTACTAGACCACCACAGACAGGGCTCCGAAACCATTGAAAACGCAACACTTTCTTATGTGGAAGCATATGCGTCTTCTACTTGTGAAATGGTATCGGAAATTTTACAGTACATTAATGATGGTGTAAAAGTTCGTTCTGACGAAGCGGATTGTATGTATTCAGGTATTATGATTGATACCAATAACTTTATGAGTAAAACCGGTGTGAGAACCTTTGAAGCAGCGGCATATCTGCGTCGATGTGGTGCAGATGTAACCCGTGTAAGGAAGCTGTTTAGAGATGATGCGGTAGAGTATAAGACGAAAGCAGATGCTGTAAGTCAGGCGGAAATCTATAAAACAGATTATGCAATCAGTGTATGTAAGAGTGAAGATTTGGAAAGTCCTACTATTGTAGGTGCTCAGGCGGCCAATGAACTTCTTAATATTAAGGGGATTAAGGCAAGCTTCATATTAACAGAATATCAAGGCAAGATTTATGTATCGGCGCGCTCCATTGACGAAGTAAATGTACAGGTTATTATGGAACGTTTGGGAGGCGGCGGTCATATGACTATTGCCGGCTGTCAGTTTGAAGGAATTACCGTTTCGGAAGGTATCGCTAAGATTAAAGGATGTCTGGATGAAATGTTAGAAGAAGGAGAATTATAAATGAAAATTATTTTATTACAGGATGTAAAAACATTAGGAAAAAAAGGTGAAATTATTGAAGCTAATGATGGATACGCAAGAAACTATATTTTACCTAAAAAAATTGGTGTAGAAGCAAATGCTAAAAACTTAAATGATTTAAAGTTACAGAAATCCAATGAAGCTAAGGTGGCACAGGAAATTTTAGAAGCAGCCCAGAATATGGCTAAAGATTTGGAAACAAAAGAAGTTGTAGTAAGAATGAAAGCCGGAGAAGGCGGAAGAGCATTTGGTTCCGTTTCTACAAAAGAAATTGCAGCTGCATTCAAAGAACAGTGTAACGTTACCATTGATAAAAAGAAAATTCAGTTAGATGAAGCAATTAAGAACTTTGGAGTATATAAAGTAAATATCAAACTTCATCCAAAGGTAACAGGTGTTTTAACTGTGAAAGTACAGGAAATGTAATAACCGATGTGGAAAGGATAGAACAATGGCAGCATTAGATGAAGCTATCGTTAAAAGAGTATTGCCTCACAGTATGGAGGCAGAACAGTCTGTTATCGGTTCCATGATGATTGATAGGGAAGCCATTGTGGTTGCTTCCGAAATAGTTACAGGTGAAGATTTTTATAATAAACAGTATGGAGTTGTATTTGAGACCATGGTGGAACTTCATGAAAACGGAAGACCGGTAGATATGGTTACATTACAGGACAAACTGAAAGAGAAAGATGTGCCTGCAGAAGTCAGTAGTTTGGAATTTGTCCGTGATATTATTACCGCGGTTCCTACTTCTGCCAATATCCGTCATTATGCAAATATTGTAGCAGAAAAATCCATTCTTCGGAAAATGATACGTTTAAATGAAGAAATTGAAAATCTTTGTTATAGCGGAAAAGAAAGTATGGAATTTATTCTCGAAGATGCAGAAAAAAGAATCTTCGATTTAGTACAAAAAAGAAATTCTGGTGAGTTTGTTCCCATCCGTCAGGTAGTAATGAATGCTTTGAAAAAAATTGAAGCAGCATCTAAAACTACAGGTAGAGTGACAGGTATAGCTACCGGCTTCTATGATCTTGATTTTAAAACTTCCGGGATGCAGCCGGCAGACCTTGTACTGATTGCAGCAAGACCTTCCATGGGAAAAACAGCTTTTGTGTTAAATATTGCCCAGCATGTGGCATTCCGATTGAATGAAACGGTAGCGATTTTCAGCTTGGAAATGTCAAAAGAACAGTTGGTTAACCGTATGTTCTCTTTGGAATCAAATGTAGATGCGCAGAATTTGCGTAACGGTACTTTAAGTGATATGGAATGGGAAAAACTGATTGAAAGTGCAGGAGTTATTGGAAAATCAAATCTGATTATTGATGATACGGCAGGTATCAGTATTTCAGAACTCAGAAGTAAATGCCGTAAGTTTAAGTTAGAACATAATCTGAAAATGATTATCATCGACTATTTACAGTTAATGTCCGGTAGCGGAAGAAGTGAATCCAGACAGCAGGAGATTTCTGAGATTTCCAGATCTCTGAAATCTTTGGCAAGAGAATTAAATGTGCCGGTATTAGCATTGTCCCAGCTCAGCCGTGCTGTGGAACAGAGACCGGATAAGCGGCCTATGATGTCTGACCTTCGTGAATCCGGAGCGATTGAGCAGGATGCCGACGTTATTATGTTTATTTATCGAGATGATTATTATAATAAGGATTCTGAGAAAAAGGGGATTTCTGAGATTATCATCGGTAAGCAAAGAAATGGTCCTATTGGTACTGTAGAACTTGTATGGTTACCTGAATATACCAAATTTGCCAATAAAGAGCATGGTAATATTCAGAGATAAGTGTTTTCGAGTCTGGCTACGAATAGTTACCATAATATAGGAAAAAGAAAAAGCATTCAATTACTTGAATGCTTTTCGTTTTTTTAATTATTCTTCGGAAATTGCACCTACAGGACATCCGCCTGCGCAAGAACCACAGCTAATGCATGCATCAGCATCGATTTCATATTTTCCATCGCCTGCTTTGATAGCGCCTACAGGACACTGAGCTTCGCAAGCACCACACATAACGCAAGAATCGTTAATTACAAATGCCATAGTTAAATCCTCCTTTTATTGTCGTTCTTAATCTTCTACAGTTTAATACAATTTTAGACTTAACACAATAGCAAAATGAAAAATTTACATATCAAGTTCTGCACGTCGTTTCTTAATTCCGTCTAATACATGTTTCTTTAATTCCGGAACACGCGATTTTTCCATAGGTTTAACATCTTTTAATTTGTAATCCATGCCTAATTTTTCATATTTAACAGTTCCCATATCGTGATATGGAAGGATATCCAAGGCTTTTAAGTTTGTGAAAGCACCGATAAAATAACCTAATTTTTCGAGATATACAGGGTCATCAGTAATGCCGGGAACTACTACGTGACGAATCCACATAGGAACCTGTTTTTCATTTAAGTATTCTGCAAATTTAAGAATATTTGTATTAGGCTGGGCTGTAAGTTCCTTATGTTTATCGGGGTCAATGTGTTTAATATCTAACATAACAAGGTCTGTTAGAGTCATTAAATGGTCTAACTTTTTAAGCCATTCTTCGTTGTTAGGATTATAAGCAATACCGGAACTGTCGATACAGGTGTGAATGTTTTCCTGTTTTGCTAAGGTAAATAAATCAATTAAGAAATCTACCTGCATCAAAGGTTCACCTCCGGTTACAGTAATGCCCCCGTTTTTATAAAAAGCTTCGTTTCGTTTGTACTGTTCAATAAGATAAGAAGGTTCCATAAGTTCGCCTGCGTTCATTTCCCAAGTGTCAGGGTTGTGGCAGTACGCACAACGCATAGGACAACCTTGAACAAAGATTACATAGCGGGTACCCGGTCCGTCTACAGTACCGAAACTTTCTAAGGAATGAATTCTACCTTTCATAATCTAATCTCTTCTCCTTTAAAAAAATACCGGCTCTTTTGAGCCGGTATTTATATTATATTCATTAAATTAGTTTTTAATTAAACTGCACTGTGGAATGTACGAGAGATAACGTCATTCTGCTGTTCTGGTGTTAATTTAATGAAGTTAACAGCGTATCCGGAAACACGGATTGTTAACTGTGGATAGTTTTCT
>JAFXGP010000108.1 GCA_017521195.1 Lachnospiraceae bacterium | reverse complement strand
TTTATTAGATTATTTAAAGAAAACAGATATCGAAGGATACCGTGCTTTAATTGAAAAATTAGGAATCAGAAAATAATCTGGAAAAAACAAAGGGGACTGTTGATTATTTGACAGTCCCTTCTTTTTAAAAAGAAACAATTATCTGTTCTTGGGGAAGGCGCAACCGAGACCACTGATAAGAATAAGAAAATCTTGTTTTTATCAGTAGTTTCGGCGATTTCCGGAGGGAACAGTAGAATAAAAAGAAGAAGGAGAAAAAGTATGTATCAGACATTTACAATGGACTTAGCCGGCCGTACTCTCAGAGTAGATGTAAACAGAGTTGGTAAACAGGCTAACGGCTGCGCATTTATGCAGTATGGAGAAACAACTGTACTTTGTACAGCAACAGCAAGTGAAAAACCAAGAGAAGGAATTGATTTCTTCCCTTTAAGCGTAGAATATGAAGAAAAATTATACGCAGTAGGTAAAATTCCGGGAGGATTTAATAAAAGAGAAGGAAAAGCAAGTGAAAATGCTATCTTAACAAGCCGTGTTATTGATAGACCTATGCGTCCTCTTTTCCCAAAAGATTATAGAAACGATGTTACATTAAACAACATGGTAATGAGTGTTGACCCTGAATGTCGTCCTGAATTAGTAGCTATGCTTGGTAGTGCTATCGCTACAAGTATTTCTGATATCCCATTCTGTGGACCATGTGCAACAACACAGGTAGGTATGGTAGATGGAGAATTAATCATTAACCCATCTCAGGAGCAGTGGAAAAATGGTGACCTTAACTTAACCGTAGCTTCTACAAGTGAAAAAGTTATCATGATTGAAGCCGGTGCTAATGAAATTCCTGAAGATGTTATGATTGATGCTATTTATAAAGCACATGAAATCAATCAGACAATTATTGCATTTATCAACGATATGGTAGCAAAAGTTGGTAAAGCTAAACATGAATATACAAGTTGTGCAATTCCTGAAGAAATGTTTACAGCTATGAAAGAAATTGTAACTCCTGAAGAGATGGAAGTTGCAGTATTCACAGATGAAAAACAGGTTAGAGAAGAAAATCTTCGTGTTATCCGTGAAAAATTAGAAGAAGCTTTTGCTGAAAATGAAGAATGGTTACCAATTCTTGGTGAAGCATTATACCAGTATCAGAAAAAGACCGTTCGTAAGATGATCTTAAAAGATCATAAACGTCCTGACGGTCGTGCAATTACTCAGATTCGTCCTTTGGCAGCAGAGGTTGATTTAATTCCCAGAGTGCATGGTTCTGCTATGTTTACACGTGGACAAACTCAGATTTGTACAGTAACAACATTGGCTCCATTATCTGAAATGCAGAAAGTAGATGGATTAGATGCTAACGAAACAAGCAAGAGATATATGCACCATTACAATTTCCCATCTTACTCTGTAGGAGAGACAAAACCATCCAGAGGACCGGGACGTAGAGAAATCGGACACGGAGCATTAGCAGAAAAAGCTTTGGTACCTGTACTTCCAACAGAAGAAGCTTTCCCATATACAATTCGTACAGTATCTGAAACATTTGAATCTAATGGTTCTACATCTCAGGCATCTGTATGTGCATCTACTATGTCTTTAATGGCAGCAGGTGTACCAATTACCAGACCTGTAGCAGGTATTTCCTGTGGTCTCGTAACTGGTGATACAGATGACGATTACATTGTTTTAACAGATATCCAGGGATTAGAAGACTTCTTTGGAGATATGGACTTTAAAGTAGCCGGTACAAAAGAAGGTATCACAGCTATTCAGATGGATATTAAGATTCATGGTCTTACAAGACCTATCGTAGAAGAAGCAATCGCAAAAACAAGAGAAGCAAGATTCTATATTTTAGATGAGGTTATGCTTCCTTGTATCGGAGAAGCAAGACCCGAAGTTGGTAAGTATGCTCCTAAGATTGTATCTCTTCAGATTGATCCTGACAAAATTGGTGAAGTTGTTGGTCAGAGAGGTAAGACAATTAATGAAATTATTGCCCGTACAGGCGTTAAAATTGATATCACAGATGATGGTAACGTATCCGTATGCGGTACTGATGCAGCAATGATGGATAGTGCTGTTGAAATGATTAAAATTATTACAACAGATTTTGAAAAAGGACAGATTTTCAAAGGAAAAGTAGTAAGTATTAAAGAATTCGGTGCTTTCGTAGAATTTGCACCTGGCAAAGAAGGTATGGTTCATATTTCTAAGATTTGTAGAGAAAGAATCAACCATGTAGAAGATGTTCTTACTTTGGGTGATAAAGTAACTGTAGTTTGTCTTGGAAAAGATGATAAAGGCAGAATCGGTTTCTCTATCAAAGATGTTCCTAATAACTAATAATAAGAGAGACTCCCTTGTCGGTATGGCAAGGGAGTTTTTTTAGAATAAAAAAGTCTCCTTTCAGGAGACTTTTTTGATTAATGGAAATAAATAAAAATTTAGACCGCATTATGGAAAGTACGGCTGATAACATCAGCCTGCTGTTCCGGAGTTAATTTAATAAAATTAACTGCATATCCTGAAACTCGGATGGTAAGCTGAGGATATTTTTCAGGATGCTTCTGGGCATCCAGAAGAGTATCTCTATTTAACACATTTACATTAAGGTGATGTCCGCCTTTAGATGCATATCCATCTAATAAAGATACTAAGTTGTCAATCTGTTGTGCATTGCTCATAATAAATACCTCCTTTATAAATCAGTAATAATTACTGTTATTATCTACAATATGATAATAGCATTTATTACTGATTTTGTAAATAGATTCATAATTGTTTTTATGTTTTTCTTTTGATACAAAGTTTGAATATTATAAGGGAAAAATTAAGATTTAGTAATAACTTAAGGTTATTTACATATATTTAGTTAAAAGGGACAAAGTATAAAGAAATTAATTACATTGAGGATAAAGAGTTATGAACGATATTAAGAAAAATGGTAGGAAATAGTATGCAGGATATAGCAAGAAGATACAGTTCGATATTTCCCGCAAACAGCAGTTTTTGGAAAGAAATATTAATGGCTATGGATAAGATTACAGAAATCCGAATTCGTGTGGGCACTCCGGCTCTGATTTATATGAATCAAAGAGAAATGAGTATAGATGAAGAAGGAAAGTTTATATATGTAACAGCGGCCGGGCAAAAGTTTTTCTATAAAGATATTCAAAAACTGGTAGATTTTTGGTGTATGGATTCCAGATATGCATTTCAAAATGAAATAAAGAGGGGATTTTTAACGATAGAAGGAGGACATAGGATTGGAATATGTGGGGAAACAGTAACAGATGAAGCCGGAATGATTCAATCCATAAAACATATATCGTCTGTAAATATCAGAGTTGCACATGAGGTAAAGGGAGTTGCAGAAAATATAATGAAATACATATATGTCGGGGAGCAAGTGAAGAATACCTTAATTGTGTCTGCACCGGGAGCCGGAAAGACTACACTTCTAAGGGATATTATAAGGTCTGTTTCAACCGGAAAGGAAAAGCATCACGGTAAAAGTGTGGGAGTAGTGGATGAGAGAGGTGAAATAGCAGCATGCTTTCAGGGAATCCCCCAATTAGATGTTGGTCCCAGAACGGATGTTTTAAGTAATTGTCCTAAAAAATGGGGGATGAGGATGTTGTTAAGAAGTATGGCACCATCGGTAATTGCAGTAGACGAATTGGGGGAAATAGAAGAAATAGAATTGATACAGCAGATGACGGGAAACGGATGTGCAGTAATCGCAACCATACATGGGGAAAGTATAGAGGAATTAAAGAATAAGAAGTTTTTGGATGAAATGTGGCAACAACATATCTTTGAAAATATAATATATCTTTTCAAAGAAAAAAATCAGTATCACATGGAAATAACGCGGGGGGAAAAAATATGTTACAAATGTTAGGTGCATGTATGGTATTT
>JAFXGP010000107.1 GCA_017521195.1 Lachnospiraceae bacterium | reverse complement strand
TCACTGATTTCATAATCATTTGCAATTTCCTGAATTGAACTCATATACCAGTATCGTCTTAAAAACATCATTCTCTTTTCTAATGGTAGTTCACGTAAAAAACGGTTAAGCAACTCCACTAATAACTTTTCCTCTATCATTTCCTCTGTGTTATTAGCTGCAGGAACACATTCCTGCAATTCATCAAGCACAAGTGGAATCTGACCACATCCCCGTTTTTCCCGCATATAATACCGGTAGCGATTCAATGCAAGATTGCGTGTGATTTTTCCAAGAAATGCCGACATTTTATTTGGATACTGCGGCGGAATGGATTCCCATGCTCTTAAATATGTATCATTTACACATTCTTCACTGTCCTGTTCGTCATAAAGAATATGATAAGCAATGTAATAGCAATACTTTCCATACTTGTTCGCAGTTTCCGATATGGCAGTTTCTGAGCGCTCATTATATAATTCAATAATCTGAATATCATCCATATCTCTTCTCCCTCCTATGTGTATTAAGGCCTTTCATCCTTATAGACACCAAAAATTTAACTGCGTAACACTTTTTACTAAATATTTTAGCACACTAAAGTTTAACTTTATTATCTTAAGCAGATAATCTACTGACAAAAATGCAAAAAACCTCAACGACCGAAATCGTTGAGGTTCATTTAGCAGGGCTACAAGGATTCGAACCTTGAGATGACGGAGTCAGAGTCCGTTGCCTTACCGTTTGGCGATAGCCCTATATTTATGTGCTCTTGCTGAGCACTTGATTATATTACAACATCTTTTTTCAAAATGCAAGTACTTTTTTTAAAATTTTTAAATTATTTTTATTTTTTAAATTTAATGACTGAGATGCCAAAGGAGCATCTCAGTCATTTTTATAATTTATACTTCAAAAATTAAATCTGCATAGGTTGGGAACGGCCAAACTTTCTTATCTACAAGAACTTCCAGCTTGTCTGCCGGAACTCTAAGTGCTTCCATGGCAGTTTTTACTTCATCTTTGTAGAAAAACGCCTGTGCTTTTCCGCGTTTCATGGCTTTTGCTTTGACATCTGCCTGCTGTAATGCTGTTAATGCTTCCTGCATTTCTTTCAAATGAGTGTTTACTTTTGTAAGTAACTCTTTCTGTACAGTAGCATCTAAGCCCGCCTGTGTCACATACACAACCGCCTCTGCCAATTCTTTTGTATAAGAAACCACAGCAGGAATAATCTGTTTGGAAGCCATATCAAACATGGTAAGAGCTTCAATGTTAATTGTTTTTGCATAAATTTCATATAAGATTTCTACACGGGATTCTAATTCCGCTTTTGTAAAGATACCGAAACGTTCAAATAATTTTACGGATTTTTCTGTAACAAGGGTATCTACCGCTTCTACCATAGTGGCAATGTTAGGAAGTCCTCTTCTTGCTGCTTCTTCTACCCATTCTTCAGAATATCCGTTACCATTGAAAATAATTCTCTGGTGTTTTGTCATATATTCTTTGATTAAATCATGAACCGCTTTATCGAAATCATCTGCTGCTTCCAAACGGTCTGCTGCTTCACAAAAAGCTTCCGCAACAATAGCATTTAATGTGGTGTTCGGACTACCGATGGAGTCTTCACTACCTACCATACGGAATTCGAATTTGTTACCTGTAAATGCAAATGGTGAAGTACGGTTACGGTCTGTAGCATCTTTTTCGAAATCCGGTAATGTAGATACACCGGTTTTCATAACCCCACCTTCAATACAGGTTTCAGCCACACCGGTTTCTACCAACTGTTTTACTACGTCTTCCAATTGTTCCCCAAGGAAAATGGAGATGATTGCCGGTGGTGCTTCATCCGCCCCCAGACGAAGATCGTTACCTACATCAGATGCACTCTGACGAAGAAGATCCGCATGGGTATCTACGGCTTTCATAATACAAGCCAAAATCAATAAAAACTGAATGTTTTCATTTGGTGTATCGCCGGGATCCAAAAGATTATATCCATTGTCTGTATTTACAGACCAGTTGTTGTGTTTACCGGAACCATTTACACCTTCGAATGGTTTTTCATGCAATAAACAACGAAGTCCGTGTTTTGCAGCTACACGTTTCATGGTTTCCATAACAATCTGATTATGGTCTGCCGCAATATTCGCAGTTTCATAAATCGGCGCCAACTCATGCTGTGCAGGAGCTGCTTCATTATGCTGTGTCTTAGCAGTTACACCTAGTTTCCACAACTCTTCATTAAGCTCTTTCATGTATCCGCCGATACGTTCGCGGATAACACCAAAATAATGGTCATCCATTTCCTGACCTTTAGGTGCGGGCGCTCCAAATAAAGTTCTTCCGGAGAAAATTAAATCTTCACGAAGCAATGCTTTCTTCTGATCTACCAGGAAATATTCCTGTTCTGCCCCTACAGATGCAATTACTTTAGTTGCTTCTTTATTTCCAAACAAATGTACAATTCTTAAAGCCTGTTCGCTTAAAGCTTCCATGGAACGAAGAAGAGGCGTCTTCTTGTCTAAAGCTTCTCCTGTATAAGAGCAAAATGCTGTTGGAATACAAAGAATTGGTCCTGTTGCCGCTTCTTTAATAAATGCAGGGGAGGTAATATCCCATGCTGTATATCCTCTGGCTTCGAATGTGGCACGAAGTCCGCCGGATGGGAAAGAAGATGCGTCCGGTTCCCCTTTGATTAATTCTTTTCCGGAAAATTCCATAATCATTTTGCCATCTTCATCAGGATGGGTAATAAAGGAGTCATGCTTTTCCGCTGTAATACCTGTTAACGGCTGGAACCAGTGAGAATAATGGGTCGCCCCTTTTTCCACTGCCCAGTCTTTCATAGCTTTTGCAATAATATCTGCTGTTGCAAGGGATAATTCTCCTCCCTGTTCCATAACTCTTACCACTTCTTTGTAAGCAGACTTTGGAAGACGGGCTTTCATTTTTCCCATAGTAAATACATTTTCAGCAAAAATGTTTTCTACATTGATTAATTCTTTCATATTTCCTCTACTTATGAGACTTCTTTATGAATCGCTATTTACAGCCTCATTTACTATCTTTAGTATTTAATAATTTTCAGTTACCTCTATCCAATATTCACATTAATCCTCTTCAGGATCTTTTACATTGGCTACTCGTAAAATATCGTATACATCCGGCTGTTTGTCAAGCTGTAAATATACAACCTGTTTTGGATGAGGACAACTTTCCATTGCCTGTCCCTCTTCATCATACATAGCCAATACTCTGGTCAGCACATTGTCACCATTTGGTTTCATAATTTCGATTACATCACCAACGCAGAATTTATTACGCTGTTCAATGCGAACCAAGCCTCTGTCATCAATATCACCTACAATACCAAGATAGATATATTCGTTAATATAAGTATTACTGTTATATATCTGAGTGTTTTCATCCGGTTTACCAAAATAGAACCCGGTTGTAAACTGACGATAAGTACATTTTCCGATTTCTGATTTGTACCAATCCATATTTTCACGATACTTTTCCTCGGATTCCATAAAGTCATCCAAAGCTTTTCTGTAGGTTCTTGCAACCGTAGCTACATAAAGGGCTGTTTTCATTCTGCCTTCTATTTTTAAACTGTCAATTCCTGCATCAATGATTTCCGGAATATGTTCAATCATACACAAATCTTTGGAGTTAAAAATATAAGTGCCTCTTTCGTTTTCATATACCGGTAAATATTCTCCGGGACGGCTTTCTTCCACCACTGCATATTTCCATCTGCAAGGATGTGTACATGCTCCGTGATTCGCGTCTCTTCCGGTAAAATAATTGCTAAGCAAACATCTTCCGGAATAAGAGATACACATTGCCCCGTGAATAAAACTTTCAATTTCCATATCTTCAGGAATATGTTCCCTAATCTGTTTGATTTCTGCCAAAGAAAGTTCTCTTGCAGAAACCACGCGGGTTGCTCCCATTTTGTACCAGAAATCATAAGTTAAATAGTTGGTATTGTTAGCCTGGGTTGAGATATGAATATCGATTTCAGGACATACCTCTTTTGCCAGAGTAAACATCCCCGGATCAGAAATAATTAATGCATCCGGTTTGATTTCTTTTAATTCACCAAAATATTTTCTTGCACCTTCCAAGTCATAATTATGGGCAAGAATGTTAGCAGTTACATATACTTTTACCCCTCTTTCATGGGCAAAGGCAATTCCTTCACGCATATCGTCCAAGGTAAAGTTTTTAGCTTTGGCACGAAGTCCAAAAGCTTCTCCGCCAATATATACTGCATCCGCACCAAACATAACTGCAGTTTTTAACACTTCCAAATTACTTGCAGGTATCAGTAATTCTGTTTTTCTCATTTTTCCTCCTGCTGCCACACAGCCTTTGTCCATCTCTTAGAATCTCTCAATCCTAATACATATGTTTTATTACTCTACAATATCTTTGTTCTTCTGTTTTACACTAACCGTAACACCATCGCCTACCGGTAAAATAGATGTTACCAATTCCGGATGATGTTTCAATTCATATAAATAATCCCGCATTCTTCCGTGAATGGTACGGTTTCTTCTTGTTACTGCAAAACGGGACTCTTTTAATTCCCCGTCCTGTAATACATTATCCGATATCAACATTCCTCCATCTGCAAGTAAACGCATAATATCAGGAAGAAAATGGATATACTGTCCCTTAGCCGCATCCATGAAAATAAAGTCATAGGTGCCTTCCAATTCTTTTAAAATCTCAATCGCATCTCCTTCTAATAAGGTAATACGGTCTTCTTTTCCCGCTTTTCTGAAATTTTCCTTGGCAAGAGGGATTCTTTTTTCATATTTTTCAATAGTTGTAATATGACAATCTTCCGGTCCATATTCACTCATCAGCAAGGCAGAAAAACCAATGGCGGTTCCCACCTCCAAAATTTTCTTAGGCTGCTTCATAGCAAGCAACAATTTCAAAAAACTTTGCATAGATGGTCTGATAATCGGCACATTGGTTTCCTTGGAATATTTCTCCAGCTGATTTAAAAATTCTGTGTTTGGTGTGTCCATGGAATCTATAAAAATTGTCATTCTTTCATCGACAATCATTCTTCTTCCGCCTCCATAGACATAATTTCCATCATTTCTTCTGTCTTCATAGATGTATTCAATTCATAAGTTCCCGGCTTCAGTTCACCTTTGTAAGCCGAAAGCATCTCCTGAATTCTAAAGAGTCCTGCATCGCGGATCAATCCATTCTTTTCCAGATTGGCTCCAATCTCTTTTGCAGTTTCTCCTTCCTTCACTACGAAAGTTACAGTTCTTCCGCTTCCTGCAGATACGGGAGGTTCATTAAAAACCCTCTGTCCGTAGTCATATGCTGTCATAGACCACTTATATACTAACATTACAATTATAATAGCCAGTACAACTTTAAATACAGTAGAAAAAATGGATACTACTACTTCTTTTGAGTTCATATTTCTTATATTTTCTCCTTAACATACCTATGGAATCTGTTACAATGCTATTTTCAAACATTAAACATATTACTCCATTTCCATGTCAATATCAACTAATTCGTCAATCGCTCCGTAAATTTGTTGTACCAGGCGGCAAATTTCCAATTCTGCTGCCAGGTATTCCCTTACAATAGGCTCTTCCTTAAAAGCCTGATATTCCCTCTGGAATTCATCAATCTTTTCAAAAAGGTCTTCGCCTTGGTATTTCTGGAATTCAAAACGTTTTTTTCTGAATTCATTAATCCGGTCTTTCATTCCCGGAACTTTTTTAATTCTTTCTTTTTGGTATTTGTAGTCTCTAAAAGCTGAACTGTTCTGAAATTCATTCAAAAACTGATTAACCGCTTTTCTCATCTCCATGTACCTGTACTCCTTTAAACTTCTAGTATGATAGGAAGAATCATAGGTCTTCTCTTGGTTTTCTTCCATACATAATCGGAAAGACAATCTCTGATTCCCATTTTTAGTTTACCCCAATCAGTAATGCCTTTATCCAAGTATTCGTTCACAGTGTTATATAAAATTCCGCTTGCTTCTTCCATTAATTCATCGGATTCTCTTACATATACAAATCCTCGGGATACAATATCCGGTCCCGCCGCCAGATATCCACTGGCGCCATCCAATGCCATAACTACAATCATAATTCCGTCTTCTGCCAGATGCTGTCTGTCCCTAAGAACAATATTTCCAACATCGCCAACACCAAGACCATCTACCAGAATACCTCCTACAGGAACTTTTCCGGTTACTGCAGCACGGTTTTCATTCATCTCTAATATATCACCGGAAGAAAGAATAAATACATTTTCTTTTTCAATTCCCAGCTCTGTAGCAATCTTAGCCTGTGCTTTCAGGTGCTTATATTCCCCGTGAACCGGAATGGAATATTTGGGTTTTACCAGAGAATAAATCAGTTTAATTTCTTCCTGGCAGGCATGACCGGAAACATGGGCATCCTGAAAAATAACCTCAGCACCTTTTCTGGATAACTCATTGATTACCTTGGTAACTGCTTTTTCATTTCCCGGAATCGGACTGGATGAGAAAATAATGGTATCCTGTGGTCCAATGCTGATTTTGCGATGCATATTGCTGGCCATACGGCTTAAAGCAGCCATACTTTCTCCCTGACTTCCGGTAGTAATAATAACTGTTTTTTCTTCCGGATAATCCTTTAACTGTTCTGTAGTAATTAAAGTATTTTCAGGAATATTTAAAATATCTAATTCAGAAGCAGTCTCAATAATATTAACCATACTTCTGCCTTCCACCACTACCTTACGTTCAAATTTATAGGCAGAATTAATAATCTGCTGCACCCTGTCCACATTAGACGCAAAAGTTGCAATAATAATTCTTCTATTTTTATGTTCTGAAAAGATTGTGTCAAAAGTTTTTGTCAGAGATCTTTCCGAAGCAGTAAATCCTTTTCGTTCCGCATTGGTACTGTCACACATTAAGGCCAGTACACCTTTTTTTCCGATTTCCGCAAATCTCTGCAAATCAAT
>JAFXGP010000106.1 GCA_017521195.1 Lachnospiraceae bacterium | reverse complement strand
GTAGAACCAGTTACAAATGTGTTACCACAGTTACATGTTACAGTTGCCTGATAGTAGTTAGGATGGATTCCTTCTCTCATTTTGTCACCTCTTCAATTTCAATAATCCTGTGTACAGGTTTCTTTTTAAAAGCAGATTCCTCTGCTGTTACTGTTCTCATCCACACTGTTTGCATCTACAAACAGCTTTCATATTGTATCATAGGGTCTCTTTCTATGCAAGACCTTTTTCTAAAAGAACTTAATTTTTTTAACCATTTCAATAAATTCACGGTTATTTTTCGTTTTGTTAAACATATCCACAACCTTGTCCACTGCTTCTTCTGCTTTCATACCATTAAATGCACGACGTATATTGTTGATTGCTTCTATTTCATCCTGATTCAACAATAAGTCGTCTCTTCTGGTTCCGGACTGTGGAATATCAATGGCAGGAAATACTCTCTTTTCTGCCACTTTACGGTCAAGTACCATTTCCATGTTACCTGTTCCCTTAAACTCTTCGTATACTACATCATCCATCTTGCTTCCTGTGTTCACAAGAGCTGTTGCAAGAATGGTTAAACTTCCGCCTTCTCTCATATTTCTGGCTGCACCAAAGAATCGTTTCGGCATATGGAGTGCTGCCGGATCAAGACCACCAGACAATGTACGTCCGCTAGGGGAAACTGTCAGGTTATATGCTCTTGTCAAACGGGTAATGCTGTCAATCAAAACCATAACATCCTGTTTATGCTCTACCAGACGTTTTGCTCTTTCCATTACCATTTCAGATACACGTTTATGATGTTCCGGCAATTCATCAAAGGTAGAATAAATAACTTCTACATTTGGTCCTTCAATAGCTTCTTTGATATCTGTAACTTCTTCCGGTCTTTCATCAATCAGCAGAATGATAAGGTGAGTTTCCGGATTATTTGCTTTCACGGATTTTGCTACTTCTTTTAATAATGTAGTTTTACCGGCTTTAGGTGGTGATACAATCATACCACGTTGTCCTTTACCGATAGGACTCATAAGATCCATAATCCTCATAGCAACAGAAGAATCCGGTGTTTCCAAACGCATTCTTTCATCCGGGAAAATCGGAGTCATATCCTCAAAATTCCAACGTTTTGCTGCCTCATCCGGTCCATAACCATTGATATTTTTTACATATAATAAAGCACTGAATTTTTCATTTTCTTTTTTTATTCTGGTATTACCGGTTACAATATCCCCGGTCTTCATATTGAAACGACGAATCTGGCTTGGTGCCACATATACATCATTTTCACCCGGCATATAATTTTCACAACGGATGAACCCAAAACCATCCGGCATAACTTCAAGAATACCGCTTTCTTCAATACCACTGTCTAATTCACTTAAGTCCGAAGGATTTTTACGTACAATATTCTTTTCGCTTTCTTCCGTACTTTCCACAGTTCTTCTTTCTGTATTTTCATTCTTTACAACCGCCGCTTCCGCAGATGCTTTTTCCTTTTCCTTTGCATCCAGTTCAAGCATAGCTTCTACCACTTCCCCTTTTTTCATTAAAGAAGTGCCTTTAATTCCTCTTGTTCTTGCAATTGCCTTTAAATCAACCAAGGCCAAAGATTCATACTTTTCTCTCATCTTTTTCTCCTGTTTATATTTTATAAATACATTGTAATAACACTAATTTTCAAATGGGAACTTTGATACGAGCGTATCTTATGTATAGGGATAATCTATTATCCTGATTTGGTGTAACGATCTATTAATTATGGTGATCATTCAACACATTTTTCAACTGAAATTACTGATAGTATACCATACTTCGTACATTATACAATATTTTTTCCCAAATAGAAAGTGCTTGCTAAGAAAATTTAATTGATATATCATATGTGGTAATCTAAAACAATTCCCGAAGTATTTGCCATCAGATACTTTAGACTATATATCAGCCACAACCAGTTGTTGGCAGAACGGAGACATTATGACTATTAATCAACAGGCATTAGACCTTCACAAAGAATGGAGAGGCAAATTAGAAACCATCTCCAAAGTTCCCGTAAAATCCCGGGAAGCACTAAGCTTAGCCTATACTCCCGGAGTAGCTGAACCGTGTAAAGAAATTGCAGTAAATAAAGAACTTGCATACACTTATACTATGAAATCCAACACAGTAGCCGTTATCAGCGACGGCAGTGCCGTATTAGGCTTAGGTAACATCGGTCCCCATGCAGCCATGCCGGTTATGGAAGGAAAAGCTGTGTTATTTAAGGAATTCGGCAACGTTAATGCAATTCCTATTTGTCTGGATACTCAGGATACAGAAGAAATTATTAAAACAGTAACTTATCTGGCTCCCGGTTTTGGTGGAATTAATCTGGAAGACATCAGTGCCCCCCGCTGTTTCGAAATAGAGGAACGACTGAAAGAGATTTTAGATATTCCTGTTTTTCATGACGACCAACACGGAACAGCCATTGTGGTTCTTGCCGGAATCATTAATGCTTTAAAAGTAGTTGAAAAGGAAAAAGAAAATTGCAAAGTTGTAGTTAATGGTGCAGGAAGTGCAGGGGTTGCTATTACAAAGCTTCTTTTAACTTACGGATTCACCAATGTTATCATGTGTGACAAGGTCGGTATTGTATCCCAAACTACAGAAGGATTAAACTGGATGCAGCAGAAAATGGCAAAAATTACTAATCCGAACCAAGAAACCGGTTCTCTTGCTGATGCCATGAAAGGGGCTGACATCTTTGTCGGTGTTTCCGCACCAAACATTGTTACATCCGAAATGGTTTCTTCCATGAATAAAGATTCCATTCTTTTTGCCATGGCCAATCCTGTGCCGGAAATCATGCCGGATATTGCCAAGGTTGCCGGGGCACGTGTAGTTGGTACCGGAAGAAGTGATTTCCCAAATCAGGTTAACAACGTAGTTGCTTTCCCCGGTATTTTCAAAGGTGCCCTGGAAGGTCGCGCACGTCGGATTACAGAAGAAATGAAACTGGCTGCTGCCCTTGCCATTGCAGGTTTGGTGAAAGAGGAAGATTTACACGAAGATAACATTCTTCCGGAAGCTTTTCATCCGGAAGTTGCCAAAGTAGTTGCGGAAGCTGTAAAAAATCTTATAAAATAAGATATCTTCTTCGTGCCACAACAGATATTTGTATAAGAAAAGTAATTCAAAAGGAGTCCTATGATCCCTGAATTTTGGTTAGATCGTCCCTACTATTCTCTGGACGCTTATTGTAAAAACAGATATGGTTCAAAAGTATATAAAATCGCTTTGGATGCCGGGCTCACCTGCCCCAACAGAGACGGAACTCTGGGACACCGCGGCTGTATTTTCTGTAGCGCTGGCGGAAGCGGTGATTTTGCAGTAAAGGCCCAAAATTCCGTTGCGGAACAACTGCAAATTGGTCAGGCTATGTTTGGCAAAAAGAAAACCGGTAATCTGTTCATTGCTTATTTTCAGGCTTACACCAATACCTATGGAGACATAAACTATTTGGCTGAAATCTACGAGGAAGCACTAAAGCAGCCTCAAATCGTTGGTATCTCAATTGCCACCAGACCGGATTGTCTTCCGGCTGAAGTTCTGGATTTGCTGACATCTTTAAAACATAAATATCCTGCAAAAGATATCTGGGTAGAGTTAGGATTGCAAACCATCCATGACACCACCGCCGCTTACATCCGTCGTGGTTATAAACTGGAGATATTTAACATCGCTGTAGCCGCTTTGAAAGAACGTAACATCCCTGTTGTGGTCCATGTAATTCTGGGACTTCCGGGTGAGACTGCAGATATGGTTTTACAGACCATACAATATCTTAACAGACTTCCTATTTTCGGAATCAAATTACAGTTATTGCATGTGCTGAAAGATACTGACCTGGCAGATGATTATTTAGCCGGCAAATTTGAAACATTATCCAAAGACGATTATATGACACTTTTAATTAGCTGTTTAAAAAATCTGTCTCCCGATATTGTAATTCACAGACTTACCGGTGACGGTCCCAAAAATTTGCTTATTGCTCCTACCTGGAGTCTTTATAAACGTGACTTTTTTAACACTCTACATCGTCATTTAAAACAAACCGGCGAATATCAGGGACAGGATTATCATTTATAACACCCGTTATTTGTTTGTGAAATAGTCATACAAGCATCATAAAACATACACTTGGAGGAAAACATGGAATTTATCGTTTCACAGGAATCCCTTACATTATATAAACTTATCGTATTGTACATGTTAGATAAGGTCGCTTTTCCCTTAACTCAATCACAAATCAGTGAATTTGTACTGGACAAAGGATATACCAATTACCTCACCTTGCAACAAGTCATTTCCGAATTAATAGAAACTAATCTAGTAACAGCCCACACAACCTTAAACCGGACCCAATTAACCATTACCAAAGAAGGCAAAGACAGCCTGGGATATTTCGAGGGTCGTATCGGGGATGTTATAAAAAAAGAAATTTTAGATTATTTCAAAGAAAATTCTATGGAACTTAGAAATGAAGTTTCTGTAGTTTCCAATTATTATAAAACTACAAACGGAGAATATGAAACCGTATTAAGTGCCAAAGAAGGCGAAACAACTTTGGTGGAAATCAAATTATCCGTTCCCACTCCGCAGCTGGCTTCATCCATATGTGATAACTGGAACAAAAAAAATCAGGAAGTGTATCAGGCATTGACCAAAATGCTGTTTTAAAAAAAGGTATTCCTCCAAGCTGTTCAAGCTTTTGGAATACCCTTTTTCATTTACTGTTTAATATACACTTCCTGTATACAAAGTTCTGACAGACACGTTGTTCATTCTCAAATTATTTCATCATCCCTGAAAACAATTTTCACAGGATTATTTTGAAGTTTTCCACTCTGCTTCTGAGGTTTTTCTTCAATTTCGATTTTTTTCTTTCCGTCCTCGATTAACGAATAAAGCTTTTCTTTTTTTGCAGAGGTATCTGTGCCGTACAACTTATCCATTTTTATTTCTGATTCCAGAATGTCTTGTACTGCTTTCGCATCCTGTTCCACACTCTGTTGAATACGTTCTTTTTGTATTGCCGTTCCGGCTTCCAAAATCTTTTGTACACTTTGAGGCGAAACACTTTCTTTTTCCTGCTGTTCTTCCAATTTCTCTATAGAACTGCTTTTGTCCTCTTCTATTTTAGAAACTTCTTTTTCATTTTCTTCTTTTAATACAGTTTTTTGTTCTTCTTCTTTTTTAAGTTCTTTTGCTTCTTCCTTTTTTTCCATACGAAGCATTCGCAATTTACGATTTAATTCTGCTATCTGCTTTTGAATTTCCTGACGTTCTTTTGCTTTTTCTTCCGCAGACATCTCAGAATCAGAAGACAGACGTTTTAAATTCTGCTGTTTGTTTGTAAGCTGATTCATAAGATTCTTCGTTTCTGTATCTGTCACAGAGTTCTCCGAAAATGTCACATTCTGAGAAATCTTATTTGTATTGATTGAATTCATAGCCATCTATCTTCCCCCTTTCCTGCGTCTTCATATCTATTGACCATACTTCTTGCCAAAAGACAATTTCTCATTTACATTATATCATATCAATGCAAAAAAAACATTATTTTTCTTCCTCTTGAGCCTCTTTTTTAATACGTTTCATATGCTCTTTAATCTTTGCTTCATACCCATTACCATCCGGTTTGTAAAACTCTTTACCATTAAGTTCATATGGCAAATACTGTTGTTTTACATAGTGATTCTTATAATCATGTGCATATTTATATCCAATTCCGTGTCCCAATTTCGAAGCTCCTTTATAATGTGCATCCTGCAAATGTGTCGGTATTTTTAAATCTCCTGATTTTCTTACTTCTTCCATGGCATCAAAGATTCCCAGAGAAGCATTACTCTTGGGTGCCGTTGCCACATAAGTAACTGCCTGAGATAAAATAATCTGTGCTTCCGGCATCCCCACTCTTTCTACTGCCAACGAAGCGGCTACAGCTACTTGAAGCGCCTGAGGATCTGCATTTCCCACATCTTCCGAAGCACAAATCATAATACGCCTTGCAATAAAGGTTACACTTTCTCCCGCATATAACATTTTGGCCAGATAATAGAGTGCCGCATCCGGATCCGAGCCTCGCATACTTTTGATAAAAGCAGAAATCGTATCATAGTGATTATCACCGCTTTTATCATATTTTACTTTCTTTTTCTGAATACACTCTGCTGCAACTTCCAAAGTTAAATGAATCTTGCCATCCGCACTTCTTTCCGTGGTCATAATTCCCAGCTCTACTGCATTCAGGGCATGTCTCGCATCTCCCCCTGCAATGTCTGCCAAAAATTCCAGCGCATCCTCATCAATTACTGCATCATAGGAGCCCATTCCCCTTTCTTTATCATAAACTGCCCTTTTAATCAGTTCCTTAATATCTTCCATTTCTAATGGTTTCAATTCAAAAATAATAGAACGTGACAATAGCGCGCTATTCACTTCAAAATAAGGATTTTCCGTAGTTGCCCCAATAAGAACTATAGTTCCGTCTTCTACGAAGGGTAACAGATAGTCTTGTTGTCCTTTGTTAAAGCGGTGAATTTCATCAATAAAAAGAATGGTCTTCTTCCCATACATTCCCAGATTATCTTTTGCCTTAGAAATCACTTCTTCCATATCTTTTTTCCCGGCAACAGTGGCGTTAATCTGTACGAATTCAGAACTGGTAGTTCCTGCTATCACCTTCGCCAATGTGGTTTTTCCCGTTCCCGGAGGTCCGTAAAAAATCAGTGAACTGATTTTATCCGCTTTTATAGCACGATACAATAACTTATCTTTCCCAATAATATGTTGCTGTCCAACCACTTCTTCCAAAGTTGTAGGTCGGAGTCTTGCTGCTAATGGTGATTCTTTTTCTTTATTATTCTGTCTCATGTATTCAAACAAATCCATTTTGATTTTCCTTCCGTCTGAAACTTTTCTACTAGTGAATATTTTACCATATTTTTAAGTATTTTACCTAGTATTTTGTCTAACAATTTGCTATAATGTTTTCATGTTAAATAACATATTTAATACTACATAAAGGGAGGTATAAACCAATGAGCAAGAAATATGTATACCTTTTTACAGAAGGTAACAAAGACATGCGTGAAGTTCTCGGTGGTAAAGGTGCAAACCTTGCAGAAATGACAAATGCAGGTATGCCTGTTCCTCAGGGATTCACAATCAGTACAGAAGCTTGTACACAGTACTACAATGACGGACGCCAGATCAACGATGAAATCATGAGCCAGATTTATGAATACATCGGAAAAATGGAAGAAGT
>JAFXGP010000016.1 GCA_017521195.1 Lachnospiraceae bacterium | reverse complement strand
TTGCGAACATTGTAAAAACATTAGAAGAATATGGTGCTATGGCTTATACAACCGTTGTTGTAGCAACAGCCAGTGAACTTGCTCCATTACAATATATTGCTCCATACTCCGGATGTGCTATCGGAGAAGAATGGATGGAAAACGGAGAAGATGTATTAGTTATTTATGATGACTTAAGTAAACATGCGGTTGCATATCGTACATTATCTCTGTTATTAAAGAGACCACCGGGACGTGAAGCTTACCCTGGTGACGTATTCTATCTTCATTCCAGACTGCTTGAGAGAGCAGCAAGAATGAGCGAAGAATACGGCGGAGGTTCTTTAACAGCACTTCCAATTATTGAAACACAGGCAGGAGACGTATCTGCATACATTCCTACCAACGTTATTTCTATTACAGACGGACAGATCTATTTGGAAACAGAAATGTTCAATGCTGGTTTCCGTCCTGCTGTAAATGCCGGTCTTTCTGTATCACGAGTAGGTGGCGCGGCTCAGATCAAAGCTATGAAGAAGATTGCAGCTCCTATTCGTGTGGAATTGGCTCAGTATCGTGAACTTGCAGCATTTGCACAGTTTGGTTCCGATTTGGATGCTGATACCAAAGAAAAACTGGCACAGGGTGAAAGAATTAAAGAAATTTTAAAACAGCCTCAGTATAAACCAATGCCGGTACAGTATCAGGTAATGATTATTTATGCAGCAACTAATAAATATTTATTGGATGTTGCTGTAGAAGATATTACAAGATTTGAAAGTGAACTCTTTACATTTATTGATACAAAATATCCGGAAATCCCTGCAAGCATTGCAGATTCTAAAGTAATTTCTGAGGAAATAGAAAGCAAATTGAAGAAAGCGATTGTGGAATTCAAGGGACAGTTTAAATAAACGTGTTGCTGGTCATATGTGAGCAGTGACAAGATGGGAAAAGGTGATATATTATGGCTTCCATGAGAGACATAAAAAGGCGTAAGGGTAGTGTTCAGAGTACCCAGCAAATCACAAAAGCTATGAAACTGGTATCCACAGTAAAACTTCAGAAAGCGAAGCAGAAAGCAGAGCAGACAACCAATTATTTTGATGCGATGTACAATACGGTACAGAATATGCTGGCAAAAGCAAAAAACATCAATCATCCGTATTTGCAAGCTTCCAGCAGTACTAAAAAGCTGGTAATCATGATTACCTCTAACAAAGGTCTGGCAGGTGGCTATAACTCCAATATTATTAAACTGATTACTCAGGGAGAGTTTGATAAAGCGGATGTTAAGATTATGGCAGTAGGTCGTAAAGGAAAAGAAGCCATGACAAGATATGGCTATGAAATTTATAAAGACTGTTGTGAGATTATTGATGGACCAACTTATGAAGATGCCAGAGCATTGGCAAAAGAAGCGCTTGAACTTTTTGCAAAAGGAGAAGTGGGAGAGTTGTATTTGGCATATACTCATTTTAAAAATACAGTATCCCATATTCCAACACTTGTGAAACTTCTTCCGGTAGAAGCAGATGCCAATAGAGAAGTGGCACAGGATTGTAATATTCCGATGAACTTTGAACCGGCAGAAGAAGAAGCATTACAGTTAATCATTCCTACTTATATCACAAGTCTGATTTATGGTGGAATGATGGAATCAGTGGCAAGTGAAAATGGTGCCAGAATGCAGGCAATGGATTCTGCAACCAGTAACGCCGAAGAAATTATCGACAAATTAACATTGCAGTATAATAGAGCCCGTCAGGGTGCAATTACACAGGAATTAACAGAAATTATAGCAGGTGCACAGGCTATTTCATAGTTTGCTGCGCTGGTAGAAAGGAAATAATAATGGCAGGAACAAACACAGGAAAAATTACACAGATTATCGGTGCTGTTTTAGACGTTAAGTTCCAGGAAGGTAAATTGCCTGAAATTAACGAAGCTATTAAAATTACCAGAAGTACAGGTGAAGTTTTAGTAGTGGAAGTAGCACAGCATCTGGGTGATGATATTGTTAGATGTATTGCCATGGGTCCAACAGACGGATTAGTAAGAGGTATGGATGCAGTTGCTACAGGGGCTCCAATCTCTGTTCCCGTTGGTGAAAATACATTGGGAAGAATGTTCAATGTATTAGGGGAACCTATTGACAATAAACCTGCTCCGGAAGGAGTTAGCTATGATCCGATTCACAGAGCTGCTCCTGAATTCGCAGAGCAGTCTACAGAAGCAGAATTACTGGAAACAGGTATCAAAGTAGTAGACCTTCTTTGCCCTTATCAGAAAGGTGGTAAGATTGGTCTGTTCGGTGGTGCCGGTGTAGGTAAAACTGTATTAATTCAGGAATTGATTCGTAATATCGCTACAGAGCATGGTGGATATTCCGTATTTACAGGTGTAGGGGAAAGAACCCGTGAAGGGAATGACCTTTACTATGAAATGATTGAATCCGGTGTTATTGATAAAACAACCATGGTATTCGGTCAGATGAACGAGCCGCCGGGAGCCAGAATGAGAGTTGGTTTAACAGGTCTTACTATGGCTGAATACTTCCGTGATAAAGGCGGAAAGGATGTATTATTATTCATTGATAATATTTTCCGTTTTACACAGGCGGGTTCCGAAGTATCTGCGTTGCTTGGACGTATGCCGTCAGCAGTAGGTTACCAGCCAACATTACAGACAGAAATGGGTGCTCTTCAGGAAAGAATTACTTCTACCAAGAATGGTTCCATTACATCCGTACAGGCTGTATATGTACCTGCGGATGATTTAACTGACCCGGCTCCGGCAACTACATTCGCGCATTTGGATGCAACAACCGTACTTTCCCGTTCTATTGTAGAACTTGGTATTTATCCTGCAGTAGATCCATTGGAATCTACTTCCAGAATTCTTGATCCAAGAATTGTAGGGGAAGAACATTATAAAGTTGCCCGTGGAGTACAGGAAATTTTACAGAAATATAAAGAATTACAAGATATCATTGCTATTCTTGGTATGGACGAATTATCTGAAGAGGATAAATTGGTTGTATCCAGAGCAAGAAAAGTACAGAGATTCTTATCTCAGCCATTCTTCGTAGCCGGACAGTTTACCGGTTTGGAAGGTAAATATGTTCCAATTAATGAAACTATCCGTGGATTTAAGGAAATCTTAGAAGGAAAACATGACAGTATTCCTGAAAGTTACTTCTTGAATGCAGGAAGCATTGATGACGTAATTGCAAAAGTGAAATAATATGTGAGGTTATCTATGGCAGAGGGTAGAAATTTTGACTTAGAAATCATTACTCCCGACCGTGTGTTTTATCAGGGTGAGGCTAGTATGATTGAGTTTAATACCACAGAAGGCGAGATTGGTGTGTATAAAGACCATATTCCTCTTACTGTAATTATTAAACCGGGAGTTCTTACCATTACCTCAGAAGAAGACAAGAGAAAGGCAGCCTTACATTCCGGATTCGCAACCATTATGCAGGATAAAGTAACTATTCTTGCAGAAGTAGTTGAATGGGGCGATGAGATTGATGAAGAGCGTGCCAAGGCGGCCAGACAGCGTGCGGAGGACAGACTTCGTGCAAATCAGGCTAATATTGACATGGCAAGAGCAGAGGCAGCTTTACTTCGAGCATTGGCGAGAATCAATACAATAAAATAATGTGAAAGAGAGCTGTAACATATGTTGCAGCTCTTTTTTATATGAAGAACTCTTTTTAGAAAATAAAAGCAAATTATGAATTCAGGAATATATTATAAATAGCAGAATATAAATGATTGGAGTAAGCTATGGAAAAGAGATCTTCACCTATGCCGTATTTTATGGCATACTCTTTACCTGAAGAAAAAAATAATGAAGCAGGTAGGAGAAATGACAGAGAGTATTTCAGACAGATGTACCCATTACAGGTAAAAAGATATATTCGTGTGATCGTGGAAGTATTAAATCGGATGGACATGGAGGAAAGCTATATTTATGATGAATATCCGGACAAAATCCGTTTGGAAAGATTGTCAGAGATTGTGCTCCGCCTTATCCCCGTGGAAAAAAATATGAGCAGAGATACTCAACGAAACTTAATAAGAGTATTGCTGTGGGAAGAAATTTTGGAACGAAGAGACCGGAAAAGAAGCCGCGAAAGATGATAGAATCGGAAATATTGTATAAGAATAGACACACAATATTTTTGCTATATATATTGTTTCTTTTAGAAAAAAAGTTTACACTAAGAACATATGATACAAAAGCAATAGGAGAGATTAGTATAAATGAGTGAAATAAGAGGATTATGTGAAGAATATATTGGTAAAGATTTGTATCAGATTATCATAAGTAATCCCAACAAAGGTTCAGAGATTAGTAAAGTAAAAATCCGTCCTGTTATGCTTAAGGAAACATTGTATTTTCAAGCAACAGAGTATCGCAGAGCCCAGGTTTTCCACGAGAATTACAATAAACAACAGCTTACAGATAAAATAGAGAGCTATTTACAGGATAATTTCAAACAAATGGAGCTTACATGTACTGCAATGCAGTCTACCATTTTGATTAGTAAAAAAGGAAAAGTCACTATTAAGAAGAAACAGCTCCAAACAGAGAAAAAAGTAGATTTATCACATAATAAAGCAAAGAAATATATTTTGCAGGAAGGTATTGTGGTCCCTTTTCTTGTAGATCTTGGAGTGCAGACAAAAGAAGGTAAGATTGTACGAAGCAATTATGATAAATTCCGCCAGATAAACAGATATCTGGAATTTATTGCGGATATTATGCCCATACTTCCAAATAACAGATGCATTAACATTATTGATTTTGGTTGTGGAAAATCCTATCTCACCTTTGCATTGTATTATTACATGAAGATTCTTTGTAAAAGAGATATCCGGGTAATCGGATTGGATTTAAAAGAAAAGGTTATTGAAGATTGTAATGCTTTGGCAGTCCGTTATGGTTATGAGAATTTAAAATTTATTACAGGTGATGTCAGTACCTATACAGGTGAGGGAAACGTAGATATGGTAGTAACCCTGCATGCCTGCGATACAGCCACGGATTATGCTATAGAAAAAGCAATAAAATGGGGAGCAAAAGTTATTTTTACAGTGCCATGTTGTCAGCATGAAGTAAATATGCAGATTTCCAATGAACAATTACAACCATTATTGAAATATGGTTTGATAAAAGAAAGAATATCTGCTTTGATAACAGATGCCATACGTGCTAATTTATTGGAAGAGCAGGGATATCAGGTACAGGTGATGGAGTTTATTGCTATGGAACATACTCCAAAGAATATACTGATACGTGCTGTAAAAGAAAAAGAAGGTAAAGGAAAAGATACCAAGATAAATGAGCTCACGGAATTTTTACATGTACGTAATACATTGCAGGAGTTAATATAAGAATGAACAGAGTTTGGTTAAAACGTGGAATTGCGTTAGTAGTGTTTATCATTTCGCTGTTTGTAGTGGATTTTATCTTAAATAAGGATAATTCAGATATTACAATGGATATGCCAAAAGCTACATTACCGGTAGTATCAGTGATGTCTGATGATTATACGATTAATACTATGTATGGTTATACTTCCAAGAGAGAAGAAGCATATACCAAAGATAGTATTACACCAATTTCAGAAGATAGAAAGATTACTATGTTGGTTGATTGCTATCAGGCCAAGGTAGAATCTATTGCTTATGAAGTGAGAAGTATAGATGGTAATCGTCTGATTGAAGGCAGTAAGATAGATATATTGCAAAAAGTACAGGATAAAATTCAATTTACTATTCAGTTAAAAGATTTAACAGAAGAAAACAAGGAATATTCTTTTGTAACGATTTTAGCATTAGAGGGTGGAGAAAAAGTATATTATTACACCAGATTTATACAAAATGAGAATTATTATGTAAAAGAAAAATTAGATTTTATTACTTTCTTTCATAATACAACCTTTAGTGATGATGGTAGTGAAATCAAAAAATATTTGGAAACAAGCTCCAAAGGAGACAACAGTAATTTTCACAGGGTAAATATTTATAGTAATCTTACACAGGTAATGTGGGATCAGTTGTTGGTTGAAAAAATAGAAGAGCCGGTTATTTTAGTGAAAGATATTACGACTCAGACGGCTACAGTAGTTTTAAAATATCCGGTAAAAGAGACCGGAGCTGCAAACGATAGTTATTATTTTGTGGAAGAATATTATAGGGTGAGACATACACCAAATAGAATGTATCTATTAGAGTATGAAAGAACTATGGATGAAATATTCAAAGCGAATAAGGATTCTTTTTCTAATGATAAAATCTACCTTGGAATAACAGACGAAGATGTACCTATGGTAGAAAGTGAAGGTGGAAAGATTCTGGCATTTGTAAATGCCAACCGCCTCTTTGTGTATAGTAATATAGATAATAAATTGTCGGAAGTATTCTCTTTTTATAATAAAAATAATTTTGATTTGCGCACCTGGAACCGTAATTTTGATATTAAAATTCTCAAGATGGAAGATAGCGGGAATCTGACTTTTATGGTATCCGGATATATGAACAGGGGAATCCATGAAGGTGAAGTGGGTGTGGCAGTGTATTACTACAATACCATTCAAAATTCCATCGAAGAACAGATTTTTATTCCTTATGCTAAGTCTTCTGACATATTGATAAAAGAGTTGGAAAATTTATGTTATCTTAATTTGGAAAATCATTTATTCATGATTTTGGAAGGCAGTTTATATGATATTAATCTGGAACAGAAGAACTATCAATTAGTAATATCCGATTTGACAGAGGATACTTATAAGGTATCAAAATCCGGAAGAATGATTGGCTGGTTGCAGGAAAATAAACCTTATGCAAGCCGTGTATTGTGTTGGATGAATCTTAATGATGGCAAAATGCAGGAAATTAAATCCGGTTATGATGAGTATATAAGTATTTTAGGATTTATTGGAGAAGATTTAATTTATGGACTTGCAGAACAGGAAAGAATAAAAATTGAAACCAATGGAAATATTTTCTTCCCTATTCATAAACTAATTATCCGCAATCAGGATAATAAAGTATTAAAGAATTACTCTAAAGAGGGAAGTTATATTGTAGGTTGTAACATTGTGGATAATCAGATTACATTACAAAGAATCAGTATATCCGAAACCGGACAATATAAATTTATTGAGGATGATCACATAGCCAGTAGTGATATTCAGAATAAAAATGTTACCAAGGTAAGTGTCATTAATAAAGATATCTATAAAAAGGTAGTGCAGTTGGTTTTGAAAAATACTGTAAATCCAAGCTCTATGAAGATTATGGTTCCTCGGGAAGTTATTTTTGAAGGTGGAAGAGAAGTACTTCTTGCAATGAAAAATGATCTTGATTACTTTTATGTATATGGTCCCAGAGGTGTGAAAAAGATCACATCATCATCTGCGGAAGCGGTAAAAATGGCTTATGAACTGTCCGGAAGTGTAGTAGATGCAAATGGAAATTATATCTGGAAAAAAGGTACGGTTTATTCCAGAAATCAGATTATGGCCATTACCGGAACAAAGAGGGACAATGAAAACAGTTCTTTGGCGGTATGCTTGGATACTATTTTTGAATTGGAAGGAATTTCAAGGAAGACACAACCATTACTGGATGCAGGAGAAGATACTTTAAGTATTTTAAAAAATTCTCTACGTAAAGAAAAGATTCTTGATTTAAGAGGTTGTCCGTTAGATACGGTTCTGTATTATGTGGATCAGGATATTCCGGTGTTGGCGCTTATGGACAATCAGGAAGTATATTTAATTGTTGGGTTTAATGAATTTAATATTGTTCTTATGGATCCAAAATCCGGAACTGTATATAAAAAGGGAATGAATGATTCCAGAGATATGTTTGAGAAAAATGGAAATCAGTTTATTACTTATATGCGTTATGAATAATAAAAAGGAGATTCGAAATACGAATCTCCTTTTTGTTGTAGATATAATATATTTATTTTAATTTGCCTGATTTATATTTTGCTACAATATTCTGGATACGTTCTACGGGATTTAACAAATCACTGATGGAAGAATCGTGGTTTAAAGTATCAATGATGTAAGCAATATATTTGCTCATATCACAACTTATATACCATTCACGTTCTAATAATTCAGGTGTCTGATAAATTAAGTTAGTTGTAAGAATTCTGGTAATATAACCTTTTTCATAAGCTTCATCAAATTTTGCAAGTCCATTTGTGAAAAGACCAAAAGTAGAGAACACAAAAATTCTGTTTGCTTTACGTTCTTTTAAAGCGGTACATACTTCAAATACACTTTCACCGGAAGAAATCATGTCGTCGATAATAATAACATCTTTTCCTTCTACGTTAGAACCTAAGAATTCGTGGGCAATAATTGGATTGCGTCCATCAACAATCTGAGTATAATCTCTACGTTTGTAGAACATACCCATATCAAGACCAAGTACGTTAGCAATATAGATAGCTCGTCCGGTACCACCTTCGTCAGGACTGACAACCATCATATGGTCAGAATCAATTTTTAAGTCTTTTACATTGCGAAGTAAACCTTTAATAAACTGATATGCAGGTTGAACTGTTTCAAATCCGTTTAATGGAATTGCATTCTGTACACGAGGGTCGTGAGCATCAAAAGTGATAATATTATCAACACCCATGCTCACTAATTCCTGAAGTGCAAGAGCACAGTCTAAGGATTCCCTGGAAGTTCTTCTATGCTGTCTGCTTTCATAAAGGAAAGGCATGATAACAGTAATTCTACGTGCTTTTCCACCGATAGCAGCAATAATACGTTTTAAATCCTGATAATGGTCGTCCGGAGACATGTGGTTTATATGACCACTCATATTATAAGTTAAGCTATAGTTACAAACGTCTACCATAATATAAAGGTCTGTACCACGAACAGATTCTAATAATACACCTTTACCTTCACCGGAACCAAAACGTGGGGCTTTGGAGGCGATGATATAGGAATCACGCTGATATCCTGCAAATGCAAGACTGTTTTTGTGTTCGTGTTCTCTCTCGGTTCTCCATTTTACTAAGTAATAGTCAACTTTCTTTCCAAGTTCTGTACAGCTCTGTAATGGAATCATTCCTAAAGATCCAACAGGGATAGATTCTAAATTTCTTTTTTCGTCGCGTTTAAATATGAACATGAGTTCCTCACTTTCTATTGGCAAGTCGTTTTTTATACATTCGTATATCAGGACCGGTAATTTTACATAATTTAAAATTACTGGTTATCCTGGAAAAAATCCTGTCAGAATAACGATCTCTTAATTCCTGTAATGAGAGGTTAGTAGATATTATAATGGATTTTTTGCGTAAAATACGTTCATTTAAGCATGAAAAAAATTGGGAAGAGGAAAAATTATTAGTTAATTCTGTTCCCAAATCATCAATGATTAATAAATCGCATGAATACAAATCTTCATATAAATCTGACAGTTCATCTTTTGCGTTATAGTCAAAAGATATTCGGGAAAGCTTTTCGAATAATCCGGTAGAACTGAAGTAGATTACGGAGTGTCCCGAATCCATCAGTTCCTTTGCTATGCAGCCGGAAAGAAAAGATTTTCCTGTACCTACTGTACCATAAAAAAAGAGATTATGGTAGTCTGAATTAAAACAATCTATAAAATCCTTACAGGTTTTTACCGTATTTTGAAAATGCAATAAATCTTCTCCTTCGTAATATTCATAGGAAAGAGTGGAGAAGTTATTTTCTTTTAGCATATCCGTAATGTTGGATTGCTGATATAAAAGAGTAATAATCTGTTGTTTAAAACAATGGCATTTTTCCATGCCGATATAGCCGGTATCTTTGCAATTAGGACAAACATATTCCGGTTCCAGATAGTTTAAGGGAAGCCCGGCGTTAAGCAAAAGCTGATTCTTTTTTTCACTAAGCTGCTGAATGGAAGTTTTTAACTCTTTTAACGCAGAATCATCTCCGTCCAGTAGTTTTACTGCCTGTTGTAAAGATAAAGAAGAAATTTCGGAAGAAATTGCCTGATATTCCGGAAGAATTTTGTTTACATGATTGATTCTGTCTTCTAAAGCATGTCTGGATGCCAGCTGTTTTTCTTCATATTCCTTCATAATGGTATTGTATTGTGAATTTGTTAAAGCCATTTAGGTTCTCCTTTAGTTGCTTAATAATTCCTTTTCCAAAGCATCAAAGTCATAATCATTTTGCTGGAACTGGTTAAATTTATTCTTTGCAAAGGAAGAGATAGTGGAGTTTTTCTTTTTGGAAGAAGCAAAGGCAGCATCTGCTTTGGCAATATCTGCTTTGTGATGGACTCCAAAATTTTTCCAACTGTCTAAAATTTTGTCTGCATATTCGAAACGATGTTTATCGGTGGCCATAACGGTTCTTTCGCAAGCCTCTAATATAACATCAGAAGTGAATCCGTAAATTTGATACCAGCGTTTAATGTATTCTGCTTCCTTAGGAGTGGGCTGATTATTTTTACCTAGCGCACTCATCACTGTATAGGTATCTTTATCATACTTCATAGCTTGGTTCTGTGCCTGGTGCACGGTTTCGATATGAGCTTCTGCCCAACCAATGGCAACTTTTTCTATGTAGCGAAAATCTCTTTTTCCGCGATCAACACAATATTGTAATAAATAGTCTATCAAGTCAAATGAAAAATGTAATTCATCTGAAATAAACAGAAGAGAGCGGATATCATTGGCGCTTAAGGTCTTTCCTAAATAAGATTCCGCAATAAACATTAATTCGGAAGTGTTTTCCCTGGATTTAAATTCTGCCAGCTGGTCTAAAGAATATTCCGGTTTGATGTATGCAGAAGTATTGGATAAATAAGTTATGGTTTTAACCACAGGTGCTTTAACCGGAGGTGTTGTTACCGGTTCCGGTTTTGTACTGTTACTCAAGGTTTCCGGAAAAGAACATAATCCAATTCCGCAAAGTTCCTGTTTATCATTATAAGACAGATTTAAAATCTGTTTACGTTCCCAATAGCAAAGTGCACGCATAACATCTTTTTCCGAATAATTAAAAAAATCCGCCATGGCAGAAATACTGCACATGTGGGGTGTGTTTATATGACGTAAAAGATAAAGATAGACCTTAATCTGTGCATCATTGGCATCAGAAAGGAAGCTGTCAATAAAAGAATTGGCAACTATGGTATAATCTATATTCTGCTTGTTATTTATTTGAAACTGACTCATATAAATTCCACTCCTTCGGATAGTTCTCAAAGTATAACACAACCCGTTTAAAAAAGAAACCTAAAAAATCTTGCAAAGCCTTTAAAATCAAGGGTTTGCGGGTTTTGTGGATAATGTGGATATTGTGGACAAAAAGTGGAAAAAAGTTATGTAAACGCATAAAATCCAGTAAAATAGAGCCTTTAATAATTTTAAGGAAAAATGTCAAATAAAAAAATATCCACAAAATTTTGATGTAGAAAACCACATCAAAACTGTGGATATTGTGGATAACTAAAGTCCAAGCAGGTTTTCGCCCACTTTTACAATATCTCCGGCCCCCATAGTTATCAACAGGTCACCGTTGATAGAATTTTGTAATAAAAAATTTTCAATCTCATCGAAAGTATCAAAATGCAGACATTCTTTTCCTAATTTTTCGATTTCTTCCTTTAATGTAAGAGAACTGATACCTAAGGTATCGGTTTCTCTGGCTGCATAGATAGGGGCAAGAATAATCTTGTCAGCAGCGGAAAGAGATTGTGCAAATTCTTTCAAAAAAGCTTTGGTTCTGGTGTAAGTATGAGGTTGGAAAATACACCATAATCTTTTATGTGGGAAATTAGCGGCTGCAGTAAGGGTTGCTGTAATTTCTGTTGGGTGATGTGCATAGTCGTCAATGATAGTGATACCACCCAGCTGCCCTTTATATTCAAAACGACGATCGGTTCCGGAAAAGGCTTTCAATGCTTTTAAAGTATTTTCTTCCGATAACTGCAATAAGTCAGAAAGGGCAAAAGTAGCCAGGGAGTTGGAAATGTTATGACGTCCCGGAACTCCTAATTCTACTCTGCATGGCGGAAGATTTTTTCTTATTAAAGTATAGATGCCATGTCCCAATTCATTATAAGAAATATCAGAAGCATAGTAATCACAATCAGGAGTAAAACCGTAACGGATAATATTACAATTAAGATTGTTTGTAATCGCTTCTTTATGTTCGATTTCATCGTTGATAATTAAACTTCCGTCTGTAGGAAGTAAGGCTGCAAATTTATGGAAGGAGTCTACAATTTCATGGATATCCTTAAAGAAATCCATGTGATCTTCTTCCACATTTAATATAATTCCAATCTTTGGGAAAAAACTTAAAAAGCTGTTGGTGTATTCGCAGGCTTCCGTTACAAAGTAAGGAGATTTTCCTACACGGATATTTCCTTCAATGGATTTTAAGATTCCGCCGATGGAAAGGGTAGGGTCTGTGTCAGAGGCCAGAAGAACTTCGGCTACCATGGAGGTAGTTGTAGTTTTGCCGTGAGTACCGCTGACTGCAATGGGAATCTTATAATTGCGCATTAATTGTCCCAGAAGTTCTGCACGGGTCAGACTTGGGATTCCTAATTCCTTCATAGTAATATATTCCGGATTATCTTCATGGATGGCAGCCGTAAAGACAACCAAATCCACGGTTTCATCAATATGGGAAACTGTTTGGCCATAATAGATAGTAGCGCCCAGAGAAGCTAACTTATCTGTCAGAGGAGATTTTTTCATGTCAGATCCGGAAATACGGAATCCTTCGGATAAAAGAACTTCTGCCAGACCGCTCATGCTGATACCGCCGATACCTACAAAATATACATGAATAGGTTTTTTAAAATCAAGTTCAAACATATGGTTACCTCTTTAATTAATAGTAACAGTTTAGCTAAACTGTTATTAACATTATACTTCTATTTTTTCAAAAAACAAAGAGGTTTTCTTTGACATAATAAGAAAAAAAGTGAGTATTTTTCTAAAAAAATTCACGGATTGTTTGATTATATATGGTTTACAAGTTAATTAATTTGTGATAAACTTCGAAACGATGATTTGAGTAGTGTGTTTTGTAAAAATAAAGTTGCAAATGAAACTTATAAGTAATAAAGGTATAGGAGGAAGACATCATGACTATTACAGATGTTTGGGTACGTAAAATTACAAAAGAAGGTAAATTAAGAGCGATTGTTTCTATTACATTGGATAATGAATTTGTAGTACATGATATTAAGGTGATTGAAGGAGAAAAAGGATTATTTATCGCTATGCCAAGTAAAAAAACCTCAGATGGTGAATTCAGAGATATAGCACATCCTATTAATTCTTCTACAAGGGAAAATATTCAGTCTGTTATTTTAGAAAAGTATCAGGAATCATTAACAGAAGAAGAATAATGCATAGTATGAAAGGCTGCCATATGGCAGTCTTTTTTCGTCTTAAGGAAAGTTTTTGTAGGAAGTCAAAATGCTTGGTTCAGGTGCTTGACGATAAAAAACAGATTCGATATAGTTAATTCGAATACAAAAAACAAGGAAGAAAGACGGCATTTATGAAGATGTAAGAATAGGTTTATAAATGCCATAAGCGAGGGAAAACTATGTATATTATTGTAGGTTTGGGAAATCCCACAAAAGAATATCATAATACAAGACATAACATTGGTTTTGATGTCATAGATAAATTAGCAGATACCTATAATATATCTGTGCTGGAAAAAAAGCATAAGGCTTTGGTTGGAAAAGGAATTATCAACGGTCAGAAAATTATTTTGGCAAAGCCTCAGACATATATGAATTTAAGCGGAGAAAGTGTAAGAGAATTAATTGATTATTACAAGATAGATGAAGAAACAGAATTGATAGTAATCTATGACGATATCAGTCTGGATGTAGGACAACTCCGTATCCGTAAAAAGGGAAGCGCCGGCGGACATAATGGAATCAAAAGCATTATTAAGCATTTAGGACACGATATATTTCCCAGAATTAAAATGGGAGTAGGAGAGAAACCGAAAGGATACGACTTGGCAGATTATGTTTTGGGACACTTTAAAAAAGAAGAACGAATCATAATGGATGAAAGTGCAGTGACTGCGACTAAGGCAGTAGAGTTAATGGTAATCGGTGAAATAGGCGAAGCCATGAATTTATATAATAAGAAAGTAAAACCTGCAGAATAGAGGGTTGATATCAGAAGAAAACAGGATGGTGATTAAGTGGAAGGATTGATGATGCCATTGGGAGAACTGGCAGAAGTTCCCCGAATGAAAGAATTGCTGGTAGCAAAAAAAGACAAAGTATCTTTGAGCGGCTGTGTAGATTCGCAAAAAGTTCATATGATGGCAGGTTTGGGTGACAGATTTAAATGCAAAGTTATCCTTACTTTTAGTGACTTAAGAGCCAGGGAAATTGCAGAAGATTTTTTGTTTTATGACCGGAATGTTTTTGTGTATCCGGGAAAGGATCTGATTTTTTATCAGGCGGATATTCACGGGAATCAATTAGTAAAAGAAAGAATAAGTGTTTTAAAACGTGTTATGGAAGGGAAACCGATAACGGTAATTACTACTTTCGGAGCCCTTATGTCTCCCATGATGCCGATAGAGGTGTTGAAAAAAAACATCATTGAAATTGATAAAAAGACAGAAATCTCTGAGAATAAAGTAGCAAAACGACTGGTAGAGATGGGATATGAAAAAAATTATCAGGTAGATGCTCCGGGACAATTTTCTATCCGGGGAGGCATTATTGATGTTTTTGATTTGACTCAGGATAATCCTTATCGAATTGAACTTTGGGGAGAAGAAGTGGAGTCTATCCGCAGCTTTGACCTTTTAAGCCAACGTTCTATTGAAAATCTGGAATCCATTTGTATTTATCCTGCCACAGAGTTAATTCTTACCGGAGAACAGTTGAAAGAAGGATTAAAGAGAATCGAGGAAGATGCCAGGAAACAGTCAGATGTTTTAAGAAAAGAATTTTTGACGGAAGAGGCCCATCGGTTAACCAAACATGTAAAGGAACTTACGGAACAGGTTTTGGAACTTTCTATGAATGTGAATCTGGAAAGTTACATTAATTATTTTTTGGAAAATACAGTTTCTTTTATTGATTTGTTTGATTTTGAAAATACATGTGTTTTTCTGGATGAACCTACCCGCATCCGGGAACATGCAGAAGGAATAGAGGCTGAGTTCAGGGAAAGTATGAGCCATCGTTTGGAACGTGGTTATGTATTGGAAAAGCAGGCGAATATTTTATATGGAAAAGATAAGATATTAGCAAAAATACAAAAATATCCATCGGTACAGATTGGATTTATGGAAGAAAAGAAACTTTTGCTTAAGACAGAAAACAGGTTTCATATTCTTGCTAAAAGTGTAGCAAGTTATAATCATAGTTTTGAACTCTTGATTAAAGATTTGAAAAGATACCGGAAGAACGGATATCGGGTCATTGTAATGTCTCCTTCCAGAACCAGGGCAAAGAGATTGGCCCAGGATATTCGGGAGCAGGAGATGACAGCAGTTTATACGGAAGATCCCTTCCGTATGGTGCAACCGTCAGAAGTGTTGGTTTATTATGGTTCCTTAAAGAGAGGATTTGAATATCCTTTGTTAAAGTTTGTGGTAATTTCCGAAAGTGATATTTTTGGAAAACAAAAGAAAAGGAAAATTAGGAAAAACAAATACGAAGGCACTAAGATCAAGGATTTTTCCCAGCTGAATATTGGAGATTATGTAGTTCACGAAACTCATGGACTGGGTATTTATCGTGGAATTGAAAAGGTGGAAGTAGAGAGGGTAGTTAAAGATTATATTAAGATTGAATACCGGGATGGAGGAAATCTGTATATTCCGGCAACCGGATTGGATTTGATTCAAAAATATGCTTCCGCTGATGCTAAAAACCCTAAGCTGAATAAATTGGGAAGTAAAGAATGGACCAAAACGAAAGCCAAAGTAAAAGGTGCTGTAAGTGAAGTGGCTAAGGAACTGGTGGAATTGTATGCTATCAGACAACAGAAACAGGGATTTCCATTTGGAAAAGATACTGTGTGGCAGCAGGAATTCGAGGAAATGTTTGTGTTTGAAGAAACAGAAGATCAGTTGAATGCTATAGCAGATACCAAGGCAGATATGGAAAGTAACAGGATTATGGATCGCCTTATTTGCGGAGATGTTGGTTATGGTAAAACCGAAATTGCTATCCGTGCGGCTTTTAAAGCAGTTCAGGATGGAAAGCAGGTAGCATTTCTTGTGCCGACTACGATTTTGGCTCAACAGCATTACAACAATTTTGTACAAAGAATGAAAGAGTTTCCGGTACGTATCGACCTTATGTCTCGTTTCCGTTCTGCGGCAGAACAGAAAAAAACTTTGACAGATTTGAAAAAAGGGTTAGTGGATATTGTAATCGGAACCCATAGAATTTTGTCTAAGGATTTGGAATTTAAAGATTTGGGGCTTTTGATTGTAGATGAAGAGCAGCGCTTCGGAGTGGCTCATAAAGAAAAAATCAAGCAGATCAAAGATGATGTGGATGTGTTGACACTTACTGCAACACCGATTCCGAGAACACTTCATATGAGTCTTATCGGAATCCGTGACATGAGTGTTCTTGAAGAAGCACCCAGTGAGCGATTACCGATTCAGACCTATGTTTGTGAATATAATGAAGAAATGGTAAGAGAAGCTATTGTAAGGGAACTGTCCCGAGGTGGTCAGGTATATTATGTATACAATCGTGTTAATACCATTGCAGATATGACCGGATTCATACAGAACCTGGTTCCGGAGGCTAATGTAACTTATGCCCACGGACAAATGAAAGAACATGAACTGGAAAAAATCATGTATGAATTTATGAATGGGGAAATAGATGTGCTGGTTTCTACTACTATTATCGAAACCGGCCTGGATATCTCAAATGTAAATACCATGATTATCCATGACTCTGATCAAATGGGATTGTCTCAGTTATATCAGCTTAGAGGACGTGTAGGTCGAAGTAATCGTGTAGCTTATGCATTCTTTATGTATCAGAAAGATAAGGTACTGAAAGAAGTGGCAGAAAAGAGATTACAGGCTATCCGTGAGTTTACCGATTTGGGAAGTGGTTTCAGAATAGCCATGAAAGATTTAGAAATCCGCGGTGCGGGGAATCTGTTGGGTAAAAAACAACACGGTCATATGGAAGCGGTAGGATATGATTTGTATTGTAAAATGCTCAATGAAGCTGTTAAGAATTTGAAAGGTATTGCGACTACCTTAGAAGACTTTAATACTTTGGTAGATTTGGATGTAGATGCATTTATACCTCCGACTTATATTGTAAATGAAGTACAAAAACTGGATATCTATAAACGAATTGCTTCCATAGAAAATCAGAACGAGGCTGATGAAATGAAAGGAGAACTTTTGGATCGCTTCGGTGCTGTTCCTAAAAGTGTAGAAAACCTTCTTCGTATCTCCCTGATTCGCGAACAGGCACACCAGATTTATATTACGGAAATTAAGGGCAAGAATGAACGTATCCAAATCTATATGAAACCCGATGCCAATATTGATCCCGCCAAAATTCCGCAACTTCTGGCGGCATTTCCAAAGAAACTGAATTTTGTGGCAAAAGGAAATCCGTACTTCGTCTATAAATATAAGAAATTAGATTTGGTGGAGAAAGATGCGGAACAGTTATTATCTTTGACGGAGATGTTACTGGAAAAGATGAAAGAAGTGTTATTATCTGAGTAAGACTTGAATTTTTCAATATATGTGAAATGAAAGAAAAACTGAAAAATAATATTTAGAAAATTAAAATGGCAGTTGCTTATGGCAACTGCCTCTTTTACGTTACTTAACTATTTTTCAGCTTTCTGCTTGTCCAGCATATCCCATACACCCAGCATGTACATGATACCGAGAGCACGGTCATAGAGACCATAACCGGGACGTACATTTCCCGGACCTTCATCCCAAAGGTGACGGCCGTGGTCAGGACGGATATATCCTTCGAAACCACCATCATGGTAAGCTTTTAATACATCGAGAATACGTGTATCTCCATCGCAGTCTCTGTGGCTTGCTTCAGAGAAGTCACCATTTTCAAAATGTTTTACGTTACGGATGTGAGCAAACGCGATACGGTCAACGTATTTTTTAACGATATCTGCTACGTTATTGTCCGGATTAGCATTTAAGCTTCCTGAACATAATGTTAAACAGTTGTATGGATCATCAACCATTGTTAAGAAACGTTCGATATTTTCTTCACACGTTAATAAACGTGGAAGACCAAAGATATCCCATGGCGGATCGTCCATATGGATAGCCATCTTGATATCACATTCTTTACATGTAGGCATAATAGCCTCTAAGAAATATTTTAAGTTAGCCCATAATTTTTCTTTGTCAACTTCTTTGTAAGCTGCAAATAATTCATCTAATTTAGCCATACGTTCTGGCTCCCAACCTGGGAATGTCATTCCACCTAAGTTATTTAAGATGTAGTCTGCCATTTCCTTAGGATCATCATGGATACGAGCTGCTTCATAGTAAAGAGCTGTAGAACCATCTCCTACTGGATGGAAAAGGTCTGTACGTGTCCAGTCAAATACTGGCATAAAGTTATAACAAATAACTTTAACACCGAACTGTGAAAG
>JAFXGP010000105.1 GCA_017521195.1 Lachnospiraceae bacterium | reverse complement strand
GGCTCCTATAAAAAAGAACAGAATAAACATTAAATCTGTATTCCATTTCTTATCCAGCAAATATCCTACATAGGAACACATACAAATAGGGACTAACATGTGAATAGTAAATTGACTTATCATACTTAAACAACGGACGATGATATTATTATCTTTCACACATTACTCCCTTCCAATTCTTTACTTTAATAGAAAATATGTCCTCCGATTTGAATTCCGGTAAGTCCCGGAATCGGAGTTCTGAAATATACGCAGTTTCCTACGTTAGTCTGTCCTGCCATAGCTTCATCTGCCGCTTTATAACAGGATGCCGTAGCTTTATTCTGTGACAGAGCCAGTGCCAACCTTCCGCTTCCTACCGGTGAAAATTGACTTTTCTGATAGATAACTCCTGTCACCGTATTAGGATACACACTGCTGAGTACACGGTTAATTACAACTGCACCAACCGCCACCTGTCCTGCATAAGGTTCACCGCCGGCTTCACAATAAATCAAATTTGCCAACAGATACCTGTCATTTTCCTCAAATTGAACTTCAGAAATATCTCTCCACTTAGACTGAGCCGCCAATTTGGAAAGTGCCTGCTCCTCTGCCAATTTCTTTTTCAAGTATTCAATATTGGCTTCCTGCTCTTTGATTTGTGCTTCATAAGCCAATGCCTTTGCTTCTGCATCTGAGATTTCACCGGAAGTCGCTGTAATCTCGGAAGAAGTCTGTTTTACATAAGAATTCACTTTTTTCTTTTCTTCCTGAACCTGTTCCTTTAGTTCATCCAACTCTTCCTTTTCTCTCTTTAACTTAGCCTCTTCTTCCTGAATCCGAATGCGTGTAGCTTCATATTCGTCTAATTTCTGTCTGTCATAAGCCGCCACTCGTTCTACATAATCAGCCTTATTTAAAGCTTCTGCAAGAGAGCCGGAGCCAAGTAAAGTCTCAATTAAAGCATAATCACTTCTTTCATACATAAAGCGAATTCGTGCTTTCATACTTTCATATTGGTTCTGCTCTGTTATTTTGGCCTCTGCCAATTCTTCTTCTGTTTGCTGAATCTCTATTTCTTTTTGGGAAATCTGTTCTTCCAGATCATTCAAATTATTACTTACAACAGTAAGTTTTTCATTTAAATCTGCCAGCTTTCCTTCCAATTGATTTTTCTCTTCTTTTAAGTTTTCCAAATTTTCTTTGGTTTCATTCAGTTGAGATTCTGTTTGTTTTTTATCTTCCTGAGCCTGGTTCAATTTATCCTGAGTAGAAGTGGCGTGTACAATTCCTGTAGGAACACCGGTTAACAAAATTACCACTGCCAGTGCCAGCAGTAATTTCCGCCTCCCTGCTGCTTTCATATAATCTTACCTTTCTATACTTCCATCTTAATGACACGACCTGTACGTTGATATTTTCGATATTCCACACCCGCTGCATCAAACATTCTTCTGGAACAAATATTTCCCGGTGTATTAGCATATTTATCATCATCATAGATTACTGTCTTAATTCCACTTTGAATAATAGCTTTTGCGCATTCATTACAAGGGAACAATGATACATATAATTTTGCCCCCTTTAAACTTCCTCCACGATAATTTAAAATCGCATTTAATTCACTATGGGTAACATAAGCATATTTACTTTCAATCATATCTCCTTCTCTTTCCCAAGGAAATTCTTCATCAGAACATCCTATCGGAAATCCGTTGTAACCCATAGATAAAATCTTATTATCCTCACTTACGATACATGCCCCTACCTGTGTATTAGGATCTTTGGAACGCATCCCGGAGAGTAAAGAGACACCCATAAAATATTCATCCCAGCTAATATAGTCTTTACGTTTCATTTTTCCTCCTCATAAACCGGAAACTCATCTTTTGTATCTAATGGACTTATAATCCCCTTAGTCCTGTTCAATCATACTGATTCTTCTGATATGATTTTCTCCTTCAGAAAATTCTGTATTTAAGAATGTTTCTAAAATATCAATTGCCATATTTTTACCAATCATGCCGCCTCCCAATGCTAATACGTTGGCATTGTTATGAAGTCTGGTCATCTTAGCTGCATATGGATCATTACAAACTGCCGCTCTGATTCCTTTCACTTTGTTTGCAACAATAGAAATACCAATTCCTGTAGTACATACCACAATTCCTTTTTCACATTCACCGCTGGCAACTGCTTCTGCTGCAGGTCTTGCAAATACAGGATAATCGCAGGATGTTTTATCGTAACATCCAAAGTCCTTGTATTCAATTCCATTTTCTTCCAAATATTCGATCACAATCTGTTTCATATCAAATCCACCGTGATCAGATGCTAATGCTATCATATTTTTTCCTCCCGTTCATCAAGAAATTTTTGTCATTTTTTATACATATATAATCTGATGACCGGCTGCTTTTAACAACCGATTCATGATTGCCTGTCCCATGGAACATTCAGAAAAAGATTCCGAATAAATCACTGTCACACCTTCGTCATCAAATTCCCTTAGAATTGCATATAAGGTTCTGGCAATGGATTCTTCATCACTTCTTTTTCCCACACTTTTTACAGAATCTCCCACATATTGTTTTCTGGTTTCTTCTGTTCCTATAATTCCTACTTTTTTACCTTTTATGTGCGCCTGCATAGTCAATTCATTAATCTTATCTATGGTTTTTGCCACATCACCCTCTACAATGGTCAGTTGTCCTTTGGGTGCATAGTGCCGATAACGCATTCCCGGTGCCTTAGGCGCATCCTTACAATTAATATCTAAAATAGTTTTATCTGTACTCACTTCTCCGAGTACTTTTTGCAACATATCCAGAGTGATATATCCGGGTCTCAAAATCATAGGGATTTCCCCGGTCATATCTACAATAGTAGACTCTAACCCTATATCAATCCCATCTCCGTCCAGAATCATATCAATCCTTCCGCTCATGTCCTCAATCACATATTTGGCCCTGGTAGGACTTGGTCTTCCTGACACATTAGCACTGGGAGCTGCCACATATCCACCGGCATATTCAATAAATTTTAATGCCACCGGATGAGAAGGCATCCTCACGGCAACAGTATCCAATCCTCCCGTAGTTTCTTTGGGAACCAATGTAGATTTCTTCATAATAATGGTCAGTGGTCCCGGCCAGAAAGCTTCCGCCAACCGATATACATCTTCAGGAACTTCTTCTACAATGGAATTCAAATCCTCCATATTGCTGATATGAACAATTAATGGATTGTCGGAGGGTCTTCCCTTCGCTTCGTATATTTTTCGTGAGGACTCCTTATTTAAAGCATCTCCTCCCAATCCATATACCGTTTCTGTAGGAAAAGCAACTAATCCACCCTCTTTAATGATTCTGCCTGCTTCCTGCAACACCGTCTCATCTATATTTTTATGGTCAATGGTAATTACCTTTGTTTCCATCTTTTCTTCCTCTTTACATAGTTACCTCTAATTATAGAGTGTAACACAAAACCCCTTATTAGCAAAGCAAATTGTTAAAAAGCCGCAAAAAAAGCACGGTTCATAACATTCCCGTGCTTTCTTTAATCTAATTTTTTGTTTTATTTAAAAATTCCTTTTTTCTTTTTTGGTATGGGTCCTTTATCATCTCCACCGGCTAAACGTTTAGCTGCATTTAAACTGTCACCGCTTTCTTCATCAAATTTACGAAGAAGTTCTTTGGCTTCATGGGATAATTTATCCGGCACCTGTACTACCAATGTTACATAGTGGTCACCACGCATATCCTTGTTACGAAGGGAAGGTACACCTTTTCCTTTTAATCTTACCCTTGTATCTGTCTGTGTTCCGGCTTTTACATCATAGATAACTTTACCATCCACAGTATCAATAATTACTTCGCCACCTAATGCAGCCACTGCAAAGGATACCGGTACTGTAGAATAAATATTATATTCCTGTCTCTGGAAAATCGGATGACGTCCTACGATTACTTCTACCAGAACGTCTCCTCTCGGTCCGCCATTAATTCCCGGTTCACCTTGACCTGTCAAACGTTTGCACTGACCATTATCAATACCTGCCGGAATATCCACCGCAAATCGTTTTCTCATCGGGATATATCCGGAACCGTGACAATCGGTACATTTTTCTTTGATTACCTTGCCGGTTCCCTGACAATCAGGACATGCCTGCACATTACGTACTGTACCAAAGAAGGATTGCTGAGTAAATACCACCTGACCTTTACCGCCACATTTACTACATGTCTCCGGACTGGTTCCCGGTTTTGCTCCAGTTCCGTGACAGGTTTTACATTCATCTTTTGTATTTAATTCAATTTCCTTTTCACAACCGAATACAGCTTCTTCGAAAGTAATTCTTACACTGGTACGGATATTACTTCCTTTCATAGGACCATTATTCGCTCTGCCACCGCTTCTGCTTCTTCCGCCGCCAAAGAAATCACCAAAAATATCGCCAAAAATATCGCTAAAGTCAGCTCCGCTAAAATCAAAACCTCCGAAACCACCTGCTCCGCCGGCTCCGCCATCAAAGGCTGCATGACCGAACTGGTCATACTGACGACGTTTTTCAGCATCACTTAAAACTGCATATGCTTCAGAAGCTTCTTTAAATTTCTTTTCTGCTTCTGTATCTCCCGGATTCATATCCGGATGATATTTTTTAGCCAAAACACGATAAGCCTTTTTTAAAGCAGCATCATCAGCATTTTTATCAACACCTAAGACTTCATAATAATCTCTTTTTTGTTCTGCCATATGTTCCTCCAAACAGAAGTCGTCTCATTATTTCATTCAACATAAATTTTGCAACTTCTTATCATACACACGAATCGGCTGCCACGCAAATCCGCAGCAGCCTATCGGTCAAATTATTTTTTAATTCTAAACTTCTCTGAAGTCTCCGTCGATGATATCATCATCCGCTGAAGTATCTGCAGACTGATAAGCCCCGCCCATGTTAGACATGTCCGGACCTGCCTGACCTGCTGCCGCCTGAGCCTGTTCATACATTTTTGCAAATAAGCTCTGTGCACCTGTCATAAGTTTTTCCTGAGCAGCTTTCATTTCAGCCACCTGGTCAGCTGTCATTTCCTGATCTTTTGTTCTGTCTAATAAATCTTTTAATGCATTTAAGTCAGCTTCTACGTTTGCCTTTTCATTAGCATCAATCTTGTCACCGGCTTCTTTTAAAGCTTTTTCTGTCTGGAATACGAAAGAATCAGCTTCATTTCTTGCATCTACAGCTTCTTTTCTTGCTTTATCCTGTGCTTCATATTCAGCAGCTTCTTTTACTGCTCTTTCAATTTCATCATCAGACATGGAAGAACCTGCTGTGATAGTAATGTGCTGTTCTTTTCCTGTACCAAGGTCTTTTGCAGATACGTTAACGATACCGTTAGCATCAATATCGAATGTAACTTCAATCTGTGGAACACCACGCATTGCCGGTGGAATACCATCCAAGCGGAACTGTCCCAGAGATTTGTTATCTCTTGCAAACTGTCTTTCACCCTGAACAACGTTGATATCTACTGCTGTCTGATTATCTGCTGCTGTAGAGAATACCTGACTCTTCTTTG
>JAFXGP010000104.1 GCA_017521195.1 Lachnospiraceae bacterium | reverse complement strand
TTTTCTCTGTCTTGCCATAAAAATATCCTCCTGGATTAATATTTATTTTATCATCAATCCAAAAGGATATATATTACATATCTAGTTTACACAAAATTTTTTACAGTCTCCGAAAAATAGTTGTTAAAAGATTTGCCGTATTCATAGAAGTACCTCGCGTGTTTTTTTACGCGAGGCAGCATTTTTATAGTATTTTGTCAAGTGCTTTATGTATATTTTTCTTAAGTTGACGACATTGCCCGCATAGCAGGTGGTTCTCTGTTTCGCACGTCTCCATTTCTCTGGTGAGAAACTCCGACGAACTCAACTGGCTAAAGCCAATAATACAAGTGACAATGGCTCATTCTCACTCTCATTAACCAGTTCCAGATACTCCATACAAACCTGTGCAAATTGAAGATAATCATAGTCCAATCTGTCCTCAAACCGCAAATCAACAATCATCCATAATGGTGTGCTGTAAACAGATACTTCCACATCCTGCGTACCTACAGACATAATTACCTCTGTATCTTCTTCTGATACGATACGCTGTATAGTCAAAGAACAGGCTGCCTTTGGTGATCCCAATTCATCTCTACCCTCTAATGCTTCAAATAATACTCTATTCTTCTCCATAATAACTGCTCCTCTCTGTTCTTAAATATGCCATCTCATCCACTTCCAGATAAACAGGCGGATAAGTAAATAGCTTTCTCTCATATTTCATCTTATAAAGCTTTGTCAAACAATCCAGTGTTGTTCTTTCAAGCTTTTCCTTTAATACACATAATTCTTCCTTCAAATGTACATCCTCAATGGAATCCATTTAGTGTCAGAGAAAAAGAATTGAGAAATTTTGTGACAGAATTTTAGAATTGAGCATAAAAATAGCCGGAACACAGAATGAATTATCACTCCGTATTACGGCTATCTAATTTTATTATTTACACCTTGGGCATCTACAGCGTTCAAGCAAATGGTCTACCCTATCCTCCCACTCATGCTGACATATGTTACATTTTACTTTAGCTTTTTCCTTTGAGCCCAAATAAGCAAGTATTTCCAGTTTCCCATTAGACCTTTCATTAATCTTTCTCTTATATTTTTCTTCCCTGGATTCACTTTCTACAGACTTTGTCTTTGGCTGTTTCACAACAACCGGATTGCATATAGGACATTTCGGTTTATATGTAGCAGCTTTATAAGAAAGCTCCCATTGATGACCGCATATCTTACATCCTAATGTTACTGATGACTCATAATTAAAATACCTTATAACTTCAAGATTTTCATTCGGTACCTTTTTCTTAAATGCTTCAGTCCTTGCTTCAAGGTCATTTATCCCCTTCTTTGCTGACTCTGAAAATATTACTTTTACTAATCTAAAATACAGTTTTGCTTTCTTTGTTCCCCATACTGCCTGCAGAACATATACATCTCGTCCGTTTCCTTGAAAATATATCTGTTCTTTGTACCGGTCCACATCAAGAAAACCATACGTTTTTATTTCAACCACAGCATTGGAATTTGACAAATCACACAATGCCAATACATTCTGTTCTCTATTAACAACCAATTCCTGTGAATACACTTGTTCATCTTTAAATATTTCATGCTGCAAATATGCAATCATTGGTTCCAGATTTTCTTTTAATGTTGTAATAAAAGCATTTAATTCTGCAATCAGCTTCTTGTCCTTTTCATTCACTGCGCTTACTGTTCCATCTGCATTTTCCACAACAAGTACTTCTTCTACCTCCGATTCCAATTCACCAAAACAGCGTAGTTTTCTCTTATTTTCTAACAAGAACTCCTTTGAATCTATCTTCTTTACACCAAGCATACTGTTTATAAGATGTTCGATGACCATACCATTAAAGTTAGTCGGAAATTTCTTTATATTCTTTCCAACCACAATAAATTCTTCGACCACATCTATTTCAACACTAATCTTTGGGAAATCCTTAATATGATACTTCATATTTGGATAATTTGAAAGATAACTTGCCGGAATAATATAGTCTTCATTAAACTCAAACACTCTGTTATGGGTAATCAAAAGCCGTCTGCCATCAAGTTTTTCAAACAGCTTCCATTCAAGCAGGCAGTCATTTTCTCCCGTATGAATCTCCTGCACCCCTTCAATTCCAAACAATATACATAAATTATCCTTTGCAATATTACCCTCACTGAATCTTGAAGAAATAATATCGTGCTTGAAATTATAAAATTTCATTTTCTCATATCCAAGTAATCTCTTGCGGATAAAATAATTCTTAATGAATCGCTCATCCAATGAACCATATGTTAAAATAATTCTCTTATCCAGCTCAAATCGCTGCATCAATTCATCCACCTCAGACTGTATCAAAGGTGTTTTTCCTTTTAGGTCACGTTTCTTTATTCCGTTGATATAAGTGGTATAGACATCCTTTTGCAGTTCCAAAGGTAAAAACCTACTATAAGAGTCCTCTGTATCTGGTCTGTATAACGAAATTGACAAAAGATCATCTCGTAACGATGACAAACCATTTGTCTCTACATCTAAAACCACATATTTTGATTTATCAATCATGTCCATCCACCTTTCCGATAGCTTTATTCTTATCTCCCACTAAGAATAATTATCTACTATTCTGATAAACTTCCCATCTTGTAGATATACCACAGAATTTTTTACTTCCTTATTATCAAAAATTCGTTTTATTTTTGTATGTGTATTAATTGTTTTAAGTAACTCATCCTCTCTGCCTTTAGAGATAAGTATAACCTGACAATATTGATACTCTTTTCCAAATTTTTCATAATATGATTTAACCTCTAACAAATTTTTAGTAGCATGAAGAACACTTGAATAATTCATTTTTTTCAATGTATTCAACATAACAATCCATTGTTTTTCATTAACATCTTTAGCTATATATACAAAAAATTCTCCAAATACACGCCACTCAGTATCCGGCTCCACACGACTTACTTCTTGCATATTCATCTGCGCTGCCAGCCACGAACTTATAATTGGGTAAAACAAAGAAGAACGCTCCTCAACTGTGAGTGTTGAAGAATCCTCTCCATTTGCTGCACTTACTGAATTATCAAATATTTTTTTGTACTTGCAGCGAACATTTCTAAAGATTTCGATATATTATCTACAATTATCTCTTTAGAGGTTTTATTTGGGTTCTTCTGCTTAATATCATAAAAACTACTACTATATTCTTTATGGTTTCTAATCGCAATTGGTATATTCCCAACACTTTGACCATTTAATGTAGGCGTTTGAAATTTATAATTTTTTTCTGCCCATTTTTCTACACTACTACATACATTTAGCTTTAATTGCTCTATATAAATAGGAGCTCCTTTTTCCGTATTTTTTATCTCTTCACACAAATAATAAGTAAAAACTCCCTGCTCCTGTTCAGGATAAGGATTGCTCTCCTGATTATCTGAACATGAAGCAAGTGTAATACAACCTGTATCATTCATTTTATCCATAACAAGGGGACTAAAGACATTTCTTGCATTGATTCCTGAATGACACGCATCTAATATAATAATTCCATTTATCTTTTTGTCTCGCAACAATTTATTGATTTCACGCAAATCCAAAGCAGTTGCTCCATAATCTCTTGCAGAAGAATCCGCCAAAAGCAAATACCCGTTTTCACCTTCTTTTGCACCATGTCCTGCAAAATAGAATAAAACCGTATCCTCTTGTTCTGCCCTATTAATTAATTCCGCTAACTTCCTGTATATGACTTCCGGAGTATCGTCACACCCTTTATATTGTGTTATTACTTCTACGTTTCTATCTTGATAATCACAGTATTCTGTCAAAGTACTTCTTATCAATTCCACATCCGCATGGCAAAAACAGATATTACTAAAGTTTGTATACTCTTCACATCCAATCAATATTGCAAATCTATTCATCTGTATTTTTCCAACTCCATACTTCTAACTTAGCCTTGCTATGTAATTTAATCAAACATTAAATACTTTTTCCAAAAGCTGTAACGCCTCATCCAATTTCATATCAAGCCCAATATTTTTCATATTGATACGTTCTTCCGGCATTCTTACTATAAACTGTCTAACATCCTCCTTAACCGTTTCCGGTATGTTAACTACCTCGTCCGGATTTATTATATTCATTAAACGAAATACGTCATTTTTATGTTTCTTGATATCCGCTGAATTCACATGCTCACCTTCACTTTTTCGTCTGCAAAGGTCTAACCATGCCCTCATCTTAAACGGAATCAGATGCTCTGCTCCTAAAACGCCGACACCATTTACTACTTTTCTTCCGCTCACCATAAACTCGTAGTAGTCATCATTCAACATAATTGCCGAAAGACTGGATACTTCATCTGAAATATGTAATGGAGTAATTACCATATCACTCTCATGTAACTGATACCCCGGATCTTTTGAAAACAGTTCTATCATTATTGGATAATTCGGATTCTGTGGTTCAGTAAAGCGATAGAAATGCAGCTTCTCAGAACTTTTCCAACCACATCTATATGCACCATCCTTAATGAATTTCCATAATACTTCCCCAAACTCTTCAAATCTGTTTTCAATCAACAAAATCATATCAATATCTCTGGTTGCCCTAAAATCAAGGTTTGCTTTATTCATCAGAATATCACAAGCCGTACCACCGATAATCGTATAGCAATCCTCATACCCCTTAAATGCTTCTCTAAAAACTTCCAATCCTATTACCATTTGTATTCCTCCATAATCTCTTCAATCTGCATTTCCACTCGTTCATCTTCCACATCCTTAAGACTTTGCACCAATGACACGATATCTACCATTTCATCAGATGTGTATACTGACGGATTGTATTTCCATAATTCAATTTCAATATAATCATTATCTGCCATCAGTTTAGGCTCCACTATAGCCTCCTGCGGAATATCTTTAACCAACTTCTTATCCATAGCAAAAACTGTACATTTCGGGTAATTCAGCATACTTCTTTTTGCCAATGCAGTCTCTCCTGCAAAAGGTAAATCCATGTCAAAATACTTAAGACTCACATAAATTCTCTTCTGAACCGGTGACTGTAAATATCCACTCGAAAGCTGATACAGTTCCTTTCCTGTTGCTACAGATTTGATTACCTTACTTGTTCCTTCCTTTCGACTTTCCAACAAACCAAGTTCCTGTAACTCCTGTACGGCCCTACTAACATTCATGGCTGACATATTAAGGTATTCTGCTATCTCTGACTGGCTCTTTTCTTCATGCTTCTTTTGATAAATAAAATATAAAAGCAAAAATTGTGTTGCAGCAGATATTTTTTCAACTTTTTCTCTCTTGCCTGCACAAAACTCCTTCAGGCTCATTCCTAATTCCGGTACAAAAATCTGCGAGTTTGGTACAATGAATGGAATTCTACTTTTAACCAATGCATTCCTCTGATAAGTGGAAACAGCATCCAGCCACAGTATAACTGACATTTCAGCGTATTTTTCAATTTCCTGCATTTCTTTTTCAAAACCGGAAACATTAAAATTGTCAGAGTTATTCTTCATTAAAACACTCTGTACATTTCCCATAGAAAGCACAAAATATTCCCTTTTATTTCTCAAATACAGTGGCAATTTACTCTTACCATCCCAGTTTTCAATTTTAACGCTTAACCCGAATATCTCAGCTAAATATTTTTTCATAAAAAACACCTTTTTAACATTTTTATTTTATTCTAACATACATTTTGTTAGTATACAATGTTTTTGTTAAATTAATATTTTTATTATACTCCTTAATCCTCAAACTCATACATCGGCGAATAGGAGTCCAATATCTGCATCTGACTAATCTTATACTTTGCAAGCACCTCTGAAGGCTCTTCCTTCGGAAGCTTCTCCCTACTTTCCAAATCCTTATGCAGCTGCTCCTTGGTCTTCGTCTCATCTCCCGACTTAACCGTCATTTCCTCCAAAGCCTTTGCCGCCCCCATAGCCTCTTTCGCCTTACGCTTCTTCTCCTGCTCCATAGCCCTACGTCTGGCAGACTCAATTATCCTTGGTTCAATATAGCCTTCTTCCCCCTACCGCCTTAACACGAACCAGCTCAATCTCCTCGTCACAGTACTCCAACAGATATGGATTTGGTCTTAAATAGGACTTATCTGCCTCCGCAGTATACTTGTAATTCGGATGATTTTCCAAACGATACTTCTTAACCTTAAAAGGTCTTAAGGCACGGATGAACACAAGACATATCAAAGCTTTCATCACCCATAAGAAGCTTTGGGATAATGATAAAGTTGTAGCGTTCACTTTCCATTCCATAAAAAAAATCAAAATTTCCGTTATAAGCCATAGCATCACCTTCCCTTAGTGTAATTGCATGAGCTTCAGCCCAAGGAGCTTTAGATGCTCTCAGGCTTAATTGGAAAGTTGCACGGAATTTACGCTGTGGACAAATATGAGATTTATTATGGTACCATTCCGACCCCCTCGCCTTTGGCGCGTCCCCCTGCCCCCTCCCAGGGGGACTTGGCTGGCTGTACGCTACCGGGTCAGGCATCGTGTCCGCCTTGCGAACACCATACCTGACAAATATAAGTTACTGACTGCTCAACGTACAAAAGGCAGACATACCGGCTAACGCCGGATGCCTGCCTTTGCATAAGCTCCACATTTTATATAATATTTTCATAATCCAACATCAACATCTTTTCATAGCATTTTTGTCCATGCATTACTCGGGCATATGAACTAGGATAAGCTATAATAGTACCCTGCTCATCTGTCCTAAATAATTTCATTCCCATGCTTCTAAAATTATTCATAGGCTCAGCATGAGGATGTCCATAAGAATTTCCTTCTCCACAGCTAACAACTACATATTCTGGAGATGCCTTTTCTAAAAAGGATTTGCTATTAGAGGTTTTACTACCATGATGTCCTGCTTTAAATACATCACAATCAATAGATAATCCATTTCTTAAAATATCTTCTTCAGCACCACTCTCACCATCTCCAGTAAATAGGAAAGTATTCTCTCCATGAGATACCAATAAAGCTATAGATGCCTCATTTGGGTCATCGTATGTCCTATTAGGAGCAAGTATTGTAAAAGTAGCTGCTCCTAAACTATATGTACTTCCTACTGTAGGTGTAGACCATTTTACTCTACGATAATCCAACGCATTAATTACTTCTTCATAGGCTTTTGTATCTTTTTTATAATCTGACATGAAAACATTTTCTACTGGATACTTTGTAATTACTACATCAGTACCCCCGATATGGTCTTCATCAGGATGCGTTAAAATGAGGTACTTTAAGGATTTTACCCCCTGCTTATTAAGATACAATTGAACTGTAGTACCTTTTGAAGTATCCCCTGCATCTATTAATAAGGCTTCTCCATCACATACCAATAAAGTGGCATCTGCCTGTCCTACATTTAGAAAATGAACAGATAAATTACTTTCTTGCGGAGCAGGAACAACATCTTCTACTGGAGAAGCAGGTTTAGGCTCCTGTGATACTATTTTTTCTACTTCTATAGAAGTATTATCAGGTATTTCTTCCTTCTTAGGCTCTGAAGCTACTGTAGCTTCATCCTTAGTCTTATAATACCCCAACACTTTTACTACCTGTTTTACTTTACCTGTATCCATATTCAAATCCCAACTATCTGTAACTCTAACCACCCAAGGCTTACGTCTTTTACCTGACTTTAACTTGAATATAGAGCCACTACCATTTGCTCTACGCATACATCTACCTCCTAAAAAATAATTTTTATACTTATAATTCTCCATATCAGTATTTGACTTAAGTAATAACGTATTCTATGAAAAATTTTTTTAATATAAGTAATTATTATTTTTCATATCAGTATTTGACTCTGAAATGTATTAAATTAAAGGCAGGAAAAATGAAGCAAAAAAAATGATACTTGTAAACGACCATAACCTACCCCGAAATGAGAACGAATTTACCCAAAATAAAAGTGATACTTGTAGCTGATACTTGTATGATACTTGTACGGTACTTATGAGGATAAAAAAAGAGCCTATCCGACGTTATCAGATAGACTCTTTTTCGTTTTATTGATTATGTCACTGCCTCTGTATTTGCCCTAAAAATCCAGTATTTTCAAGGGTTTTCAGACTTATGATACTTGTAAATTTCGGTCTTTAACTTAAAATTTACCAGCCTTTGCTGCTTCTTCAATAGAAACTGCAACTGCTACTGTCATACCAACCATAGGGTTGTTACCTGCACCGATAAGACCCATCATTTCTACGTGAGCAGGTACAGAAGAAGAACCTGCAAACTGAGCATCAGAGTGCATACGTCCCATAGTATCTGTCATACCGTAGGAAGCAGGACCTGCAGCCATGTTATCAGGATGAAGTGTACGTCCTGTACCACCACCGGAAGCTACAGAGAAGTATTTTTTACCCTGTTCTAAACATTCTTTTTTGTAAGTACCTGCAACAGGATGCTGGAATCTTGTAGGGTTAGTAGAGTTACCGGTAATGGAAACATCTACACCTTCTTTGTGCA
>JAFXGP010000103.1 GCA_017521195.1 Lachnospiraceae bacterium | reverse complement strand
TTGCCTGACCTTTTGTTGAAACTCTTGCATAACCATAAATCATAATTTTAATCTCCTTTCGATTTCTAAATTTTTGCAATAAAAAAAGACAGTATTTCTACTATCTTCTTATTTAACTTATGAATATAAGAAATGACACCACCTCAATCCTTAATTTTTCGTCTTGGACGAAGCGGTGTCAATACTTGTAAGTTTTGAATCTTAAAATCTAAATAATTCCAAAATGCCTAAAGGCATCCATAATAACTTCTTCTCGTTTCGGAGTACACTGTGGCACTTTACTTTCTTCTGTAGATTCAAATTTGAACTGTTTCTGTAAACCACATTTATCTTTTATTTGGGCGATACATAATGTCGAAACTTTTAACCCATGTTTCTTCAATATATATTCCTTAATCTTCTCATAGGTTACTTTTTCCTCTGGCGTATAATTACTTTCAGAATCTACTTTCATTGTAACCTCTAATTTAGGTTGATTATTTTTGAGGGATAATAAGGCAAACCGTCTCCACATGAACACTCTGTGGAAAATTGTCAAAAATTCTAGCCTGCATCAGCTTATACCCATGCTCTTCCAGATACTTCACATCTCTTGCTAAAGTAGCAGAATCACAGCTTACATACACGATACGTTTTGGGTGCATCTGTACCATAGTGGAAAGACAATCTTCATCGCACCCTTTTCTCGGTGGATCAACCACAATTACATCTGCAAAAATACCTTCTTTTTCATATTTTTCCGGTAATACCACTTCTGCTTTTCCTACATAAAAATCTACATTTTCTATGACGTTTCTTGCTGCGTTTTCTTTCGCATCCTCTATGGCCTGAGGAACAATCTCTACTCCGTATACATGTTTTGCTTTTCTTGCCAGGAAGAGAGAAATAGTTCCGATTCCACAATATAAATCCCAGACTGTTTCATCTCCATTCAAATCAGCGTATTTTAATGCCTGGGAATAAATACGTTCTGTCTGCACAGGGTTTACCTGATAGAAGGAAAGAGGCGAAATTTTAAAAGTAATTCCGTCAATCTCATCTTCAATCTGGTCTTTTCCATATAAAAGACGGATTTCTTTTCCCATAATCACATTAGTCTTTTCTGTATTCACGCTGACACTGATACTGGTCATTCCTTCTACTTCCAATAATGACTGAACCAGCTTATCTTCCGCAGGTAACTTTCTCCCATTAATTACAAGACATACCATCAACTGTCCTGTAGCAAAACCTTTACGTATCAAGGCATGACGAAGTAATCCCTTATGAGTTTCTTCTTCATAAGGAGCCACTTTTTCTTCTTCCATATATTTTAAAATCTTTTCCAAGATGACTTTATTCTCATCTACGCCCAAAGCACAAGCGGTATTTTCAATAATGCTGTGGGTTCTTCCTGCATAAAAACCGGTAATGATTTTTCCTTCTTTATTTTTTCCAAAAGGAAACTGTGCTTTGTTTCTATAATAGAATGGTGTTTCCATTCCTACAGGTTCTTCCATAATACTGTCTACATATTCTGCGTCCAGACCACCGATACGAATCAGATTGTTGCGTACTTTATTATGCTTAAATTCCAACTGTTTCGCATAATCCATAGCCTGAATCTGACAGCCACCACATTGTTTATGAAACTGACATTTTGGTTCCACACGAAAAGGAGAAGGTGTGAGCACCTTCTCTAATTTCGCATAAGCGTAAGATTTCTTTGCCTTCATGATCTTGGCTTCTACTTCATCTCCAAGAACTGCATCTTTGATAAATAAAGTAAAACCATCTATTTTTCCAATACCTTCACCATCAGTTCCTATATCTTCGATAGTAACACGGCAAATATCGTTTTTCTTAAACTCCATAATTTCCTCTTATTTCTATCTTACAAATTCTCTATACTTATTTTAACAGCTACAACTAATATTGGACTAATCCACCTTTGTTGCTTTTACATTGGAATCAAACAATCGGTTGAATCCAAGCCATCCTGTTTCCTTTGTTCCCTGCAAAAGTTCTGTAAATGTCTGTATTTTAGCATCTGTATTATCTGCAAAGTTCAAGGCCACAGCTTCAATAATGGCCGGTTTTTTCGGAGAACCATATTCATATTCTCCATGATGGGCAAGAATACAGTGTTTTAATTGAGATGCCAAGGCAACCGGGAAGTTTGGAATCTTGCGAATCACTTCTCCCACCATCTCCGTACCGATAATAATATGTCCCAAAAACTGTCCTTCATCGGTATAATCATTTTCCGGGAATAAAGACAATTCTCTTGTTTTTCCAATGTCATGACACATAGCTGCTGCCAGCAATAAATCTCTGTTAAGTACAGGATATGCAGTGCAATAATAATCACAAAGTTTTACTACACTTAAGGTATGTTCCAAAAGTCCGCCAACAAATCCATGATGTACACTTTTCGCCGCCGAAGATTTCTTAAAAGCCGTTACCAATTTTTCATCTTTTACCAACATTTCTTCCAACAATGTTCTTAAGTATTTATTTTTTATACTGGAAATATATTCCAACAATTCTGTATACATCAATTCAATATTTTTGGAGCTGACAGGAAGATAATCTGCCGGATTATATTCCCCTTCCTGACATTTTCTTACACGTTTTACATTCACCTGTAATGCACCCTGAAAAGAGTTTACTTCTCCATATACTTCCACATAATCTAAGGCATCAAATTCACAGATTCCCGGATTATTAGGGTCCCAGATCTTCGCATCCATAGTTCCGGTTTTGTCCTGTAAAATTACATTCTCATAAGGTTTTCCATTCTTAGTCACTGCGGACTGTTTAAACTTGCATAAATAAATATCAAAAAATCTATCGCCATCTTTATAATCTTTAATATACTTCATATTCTCTCCACTCTTTCTATAAACTTCCTACCACAATTTCTACTTTAACAGTTTTATATACATCCTGACTCTGACGCATGAGAATGACTTCTTTACTTTCTCCCGGCATCCATTCTGACAGGATTTTTAAATAGTCTGCATAAGAAGTGACTTTTTTCTTATCCATACTTACAATAATATCACCACTTTGGATTCCTCCCTGCATGGCTGGTGAATCCATAACAATTCCCGTAACAAAAACGCCTACAGGCACTTCTTTCATAGCTGCAATCTTTGCCGGTACATCAGTTCCAATAATCCCCACATAATTATTTTCCAATCCATTGGACATTCTCTGCAAGGCTGATTTAATCTCCGAAATCCCCAGGGCTGAAATCAGATTTGAAGTTCCATCCTCATTATAATTCTGATTAATCACTCCTACTACCTTTCCGTTTAAATCTACTAAGATCCCTCCGGCATGTTCGCTTCCATAAATGTCCGTCGTCAAAAGCTTATAATTACAATCCGGCATACTGATCACCTTATCTGATGAAGTTATCATACCATAAACTACAGAACGATTTCCCAATGGATTTCCCATAGCTATTACAGGACTGGCT
>JAFXGP010000102.1 GCA_017521195.1 Lachnospiraceae bacterium | reverse complement strand
GTGAACTACCCATTGTCTAAAGCCAATGGGCTTCCTGCTTCCCAGACCTCGTAACCTACTATCTCCACAGGCGTTAATTCGGGCAGTCCCTGCCCTATATTGTTATTTTTATGCTATTTGTCTTAATCCTTCTCCCAGTATATTCTGCGCCGCATTGATATCTCTATCGTGCTTCGCTCCACAGACAGGACATATCCATTCCCTGACTGTCAGATTTTTCGTCTCTGTATTTTGGTATCCACAGACTGAACACAACTGACTACTGGCATAGAAGGTATCTATTTTGACATATTCCCTTCCATTCCATTTTGCCTTGTATTCCAACTGCCTTGTCAGCTCATACCATGATACATCACTTATTGACTTTGCCAGATGATGATTTTTTACCATATTCTTTATCTGCAAATTCTCCGAGACTATCACTTGGTTTTCGCTGATAATCTCATGGGATATCTTGTGCAGATAATCTTTTCTGGTATTTGTTATTTTCTCATGGCATAATGCTATCTTTTTCTTTGTTTTGTAATAATTTTGACTTCTGTTCTCTTTATGGGCTAACTGCCTTTGCAGTTTTTCCAGTTTCTTCTCGTATTTTCTGATAATTTTGGGATTTTCGTATTTCTTTCCACCAGAAGTAATACATAAATCCTTAATACCTAAATCGATTCCTGTATTTTGGGTTGTATGCGGCAGTTCCACGTGTTCTGTATCCACTAAAATCGATACATAATATTTTCCACTCGGAACTTGTGATATCGTTGCCGTTTTTATCTGCCCGCTAAAATTTCTATGCAATTTTACTCTTACTTCTTTTAATTTAGGCAGTTTTACTTTGTTGCCCTCAAAATCCACTGTTATGTTGCCATTCGTAAAATTTGTTGTATATGATTTATGATTATCATGTTTACTCTTAAACTTCGGATAACCTGCATGTTCCTTAAAAAATTTCTGATATGCGCTGTCCATGTTGTAAATCGCATTTGTCAGAGCAAATTTATCCACTTCTTTCAGCCATTCATATTCTTTCTTTAATTCCCTGTTGCAGTAATTGTTACAGTCGGTTTTGCCGACAGATTTTTTCTCTTTTTCGTATCTTTCTTTCCGATATGCAAGTGTCTGATTATACACAAAACGGCAACAGCCAAATGTTTTTTCTATCTGTACTTTCTGCTCATTATTGGGATATATTCTGTATTTATATGCTTTTAACATTCGCTGCCACCTTCTTTCTTAGCCTTGATTTTCGATATACTTTTTTAGCATTTCTTCTGATACATTTCCTATACTACAAGCAAAATAACCATCTGTCCAAAATGTATGTTCTTTCCAGAAATGCTTCCGCAAATAATTCGGATAGCGTTTCCATATATGGTAAGTCGTATAACTTTTCATTAGGTTTACAATTTTACTCACCGACATTGTAGGTTCAGTTTCTATCATGTAGTGAATAAGGTCTTTGTCAGTTTCCATGTATTTGATAATAACTTTGTGCTTTTGACATATCTCATATGAAAACTGCTTTATATCATCTGATACCTGTTGCGAAACCAGTAATTTTTTCCTATATTTGCAGACGAAAATAATGTGATATTGTAATAAATATTTGTGTCTGTTTTTAGATTTCCATGTTCCCATATCATTAGCATACAATAACTCTCAGCTTTTGGCTACCTTAACCCACCGTCTAAAGCCAGTGGGATTGCAGTAGCCTTATTTCAAGCTTCGACAAAAGCTGAAGATTTCTATTCACTTTTTGCATTCTTATCATACTCTAAAATATCTCCCGGCTGGCAATCTAGCACATCGCAGATTGCCTCTAATGTCGAAAAACGAATGGCACTAATCTTACCTGTTTTCATTTTTGACAAATTCACATTGGATACACCAACCTTTTCTGACAATTCGTTGAGGCTCATCTTACGATCAGCCATCACACGATCTAATCTCAATATTATCTTTCCCATATATACGCTCCTGTTCTTATTGTATGTCCATTGTCATTATAATTACTTTTTGCTGTTATCTCTCTATAACTGTTCTTTATCGG
>JAFXGP010000101.1 GCA_017521195.1 Lachnospiraceae bacterium | reverse complement strand
TTCCGAAGGAAAATGCCCGCCCGCTCATGCGGGCAGAGGATTTTGCCTCTCTCAAATATTCTCAGAACATGTTTTGTGGCCACAATATTGCCCTGAACAAGTTAGAGTATACAGTATTGGAAACGAAAATAAAATTCTTAAATTGTGTTAAACTGTTTTTGACCTATATCTTGTTTCTTCACTTCTTTATTCGATAGCTTATCAAATTGTACCAATATTTTTCCTGTTGGTAAATGTATTTTTTCTTTCTTAAGCAGCGTATATTTCGGCTGACCTTCTGTATAATCCTTATCTTCTATTCTAAAAAAGGTTCTGCACATCTGCTCTTTCTCATCGTGATTTCTCGCTCCGAGAAATAAATAAGAAGGATTTATGTTTGCTTTTCCTTCCAGCAAATAATCTGCTTTAATCATAGAAAATTTGTGAACCCGTTCATTATATCTAAAAATCATTTGATTATCATCTAAAAACTGTTCCAATCCAGCTAAAGGAAGAATCCGACCACTCATTTGGCTATAATATGAACTTTTTTCAATCAAATCCATGGAAATATTACCGCTCAAAATCTTCTCAAATATTCTTTCCCGCATTCCTTGCTGAATCTGTGCAATGTCCTTTAATTTGTGTAAACCTGCCAAATGATGAAAATCTGCCATGTCAAAACCTAATCTAAATTCTCTTAATTTCCCTTTTCTCCCTATTACAAAGTGATATTCATATTCCAATAATACATGAAATGATAATGCACATTTCTTGAGTAAATCCATTCTTTCTCCTTTCGTAGATACATGAAAAGCCCCATCACTTTGATATGTACCCTCTTTACTGGACACCCAGTAAGGAGGGTTATTTTTATGCGATACTCTTATGAGTTCAAAAGAAAGTGTGTTGAAATGTATTACGAAGGAAGGTATCCAGAAACACCAGAAGGCATCTCTGAATGGAGATTTCACAAAACAGTACGTGGCTGGGTTCGGTTAGAGGAAGCACAAGGAACTGAAGCACTGCAACACAACCATAAGAATAAAGTTTGGACGCCAGAAACTAAGTTGGAATTAATTTCGCAGGTTATTGCGGGAAGGGCTTGTGCGGAAGTTGCTATTGCAAATGGAATTAATCCGGGACAATTATATCAATGGGTTCAAAAATATAAAACAAAGGGGTATAATGGTCTGGTAGATATGAAAAAAGGTCGACCACCAAAGGAGCCTCAAATGAAAAAGACTATGAATCCAGCACCACTTACTGAATCAGAACGTGAAGAACTTATCCGTCTCCGGGCTGAAAATGAATATATTAAAGCTGAGAATGAAGTAATAAAAAAAGAAATCGCCTTGAGAGAAGAAAGGCAAGCTGCACTACTCAAGGCGAAAAAGCAGCAATCATCAAAGAACTCCGGGAAAAAGGATATCAGCTAAAGTATCTTTTAAAAGCAATGGGAATGTCTAAATCCACCTATTATTTTGAACTAAAAAAAGTAGATGTCGTAAAAGAAAGAAACAAAGAATTAGTGACTGAAATCCAAGAAATATTTGATTACAACAAGGGCCGGTATGGAGTTCGAAGAGTTCATAGAGAACTCGCAAATCGTGGTTACAACGTAAATCATAAGCGCGTACAACGTCTTATGCATGAAAATGGATTGCTTGGGAAGCGCCCAAAAGAAAAGTATCATTCTTATAAGGGAGAAGTAGGAAAGGTTGCAGATAACATCATAGATAGAGATTTTAGTACAACTGCGCCATTGCAAAAATGGACTACGGATGTGTCTCAGTTTAATTTTTCATGGGGAAAATGCTACATATCTCCAATCTTAGATATGAATACAAATGAGATTGTTTCATACGATTTATCACTGAGTCCAAATCTGGAACAGATTCATCGTATGCTTAATAAAGCATTTGAAAAATTTCCATCCGTTGATGGTTTGATTTTCCATTCCGATCAAGGCTGGCAGTATCAACACGCCTATTTTAGGAGCACGTTAAAAAAGCATGGAATTATTCAGTCGATGTCCAGAAAAGGAAACTGTTATGATAACTGTATCATGGAAACCTTCTTTGGAAGATTGAAAAATGAGATGTATTATGGCTATGAAAAAGAATATGCCTCATTTGAATCATTTGCCAAAGCAGTGGACGAATATATAAACTATTACAATAACGAAAGAATTCAGGCAAAAACAAAATGGATGCCTCCTGTAAAATACAGGGAAGCATCCATGTATTGCTGTGCCTAATTCATAAATCAATGTGTCCAGAATTCTGGGTACATATCACTTACGATGAGGCTTTTAGAACATTTTCTTTCGGCTTACGCCTACTCCGGTTTGAGGTATCGCTGTACAACCCCTCCTGAAAGCTCCATAAGACAGTGCGTTCCGGTACACCCTCTTACTTCCGCGCTTAAGCAGACACACAACGTTGTCTACCTCTATCTATAATATACCAAACACAAAATATTATGTCAACAACTTTACTCTATAGTCATGCAATCTCCCTGGGTTCTCTCGGAATCTCACCATTAGAAAGTTCCGTTGTAATACGAAGGATATCCTTTGTAAAAAACTCATCCTCTGACTTCTCTATCTCCTCCACAGACCACCACTTTCCCGCGAACATCCGCTTCTTCTCACTTTCGGTCCAGTGGTCAAAAGAAAACGAATCCTCTACCAAAGCAACAAGGAAAAACTTTTCCACACTTTGTACCTTTTCACCACTTTTCAATGTATAGATTGGGTTCCGGTAATAAACCTCCGGACATTTATTAGTAATCTTCATGCCCAGTTCCTCAAAGAATTCTCTTTTTAATGCATCCTCAAAGGACTCTCCTTCTTCCAGACTTCCACCGGGAGTAATCCAGATCACTTTATTATCTTCCAGATAATCAAACATGTATTGAAACAGAAATATCTGATTCTTGCTATTTATTACAATCGCCCTGGCAGATTTTCTTACTCTCAACTTATGCTCCATATTTATTACTCATCTTCACTTTCAAACGCACTCTCATGCTTCTTAAAAAACTCATAATACGCCCGTACATTGGCAAGCTCTGTCCACCGC
>JAFXGP010000015.1 GCA_017521195.1 Lachnospiraceae bacterium | reverse complement strand
ACTCTGTTGGATATCCTGCATTAAACGTTAAAATCGGTGCATCTCATGCAGGTATTACCGTAGGTGAAGATGGTGCCAGTCACCAGTGTAACGAAGATATCGCTTTGATGCGTTCTATTCCGGGAATGGTAGTTATCAATCCAGCTGACTATATCGAAGCACAAGAAGCTGTAAAAGCAGCTATTGAACATGAAGGTCCTGTATATTTACGTTTCGGACGTGCAAATGTTCCTGTAATTAATGATAGAGAAGATTATAAATTTGAAATCGGAAAAGGTGCTGTAGTAAGAGAAGGTAAAGACGTAACTATTGTTGCTACCGGTATTATGGTTAACTCTGCATTAGAAGCTGCTGAAAAATTAGCAGAAGAAGGAATTGATGCAGAAGTTCTGAATATTCATACAATCAAACCTTTAGATGAAGAATTAGTAGTTGCATCTGCTAAGAAAACAGGAAAAGTTGTAACTGCAGAAGAACACTCTGTAATCGGTGGACTTGGTAGTGCAGTTTGTGATTGTCTCTGTGAAAAATATCCAACACCTGTTTACAAAATCGGTATGCAGGATGTATTCGGTGAATCCGGTTCCGCAGCAGATTTAATGGTTAAATATGAAATTGACGGAGCAGGTGTATACAAACAGGTAAAGGAGTTCTTAGCAAAGTTCTAAGAATATATTAGAAATAACAAATAATATGAAAAAATAAAAAGCTTGAAGGTCAAAAAGACTTTCAAGCTTTCTTGGTTTATGGTAGAATCGTTTCAGACAATAATTGGAATCAAAAATATATTTTTTACAGAAAGGAATTAACATGAATATTTTATCTCCATCCATTCTTTCTGCAGATTTTGCAAATCTGGGAAAAGATATTTTAGAAACATATAATGCAGGTGCCAAATATTTACACGTAGACGTTATGGATGGCAAATTTGTACCATCGATTTCTTTTGGTATGCCGGTAATTAAGTCCATCCGTAAAGTATGTGATATTGTATTTGATGTTCATTTAATGATTGAAGAGCCTATCCGTTATATCAAAGAATTTGCAGATTGCGGAGCAGATATCATTACAATTCATCTGGAAGCATGTGAAGATGTACAGGCAACCATTGATAAAATTCACGAATATGGCATAAAAGCAGGTCTTTCTATTAAACCGGGAACATCGGTGGAGAGTCTGTTACCATATCTTGATAAAGTTGAAATGATTTTAATGATGAGTGTAGAACCGGGATTCGGAGGTCAGAAATATATTGAAGCTTCTACGGAAAGAATCCGTCAGGTAAAAGAAATGCTTAATGAGAGAGGTCTTACTACAGATTTAGAAGTTGACGGAGGTATCAATGTAGACAATGTAAATGTTGTTTTGGAGGCCGGAGTTAATGTTGTAGTAGCCGGTTCTGCTGTTTTTGGCGGAAATATTGAAGAAAAAACAAAAGCATTTATGGAAAAGTTAGACAATTTCAAATAAATATGTGATAATAGGTAGATAAAAATAGGGGAGGTCCATATTATGAATAAAGGAAAATATTATATGACCACTGCCATTGCTTATGCATCAGGTAAACCACACATTGGTAATACTTATGAAGCTATTTTGGCAGACAGTATTGCAAGATATAAAAGAAAAGAAGGTTACGATGTATTTTTCCAGACCGGAACAGATGAACATGGTCAGAAAATTGAATTAAAAGCAGCAGATGCGGGCGTAACTCCACAGGAATATGTTGATACTGCAGCAGGAAAAATCAAAGAGATTTGGGATTTAATGGATGTATCTTATGATAAATTTATCAGAACCACTGATGCAGATCATAAAAAAGTAGTTCAGAAAATCTTCAAAAAATTCTATGATCAGGGAGATATTTACAAAGGATCTTATGAAGGACTTTACTGTACTCCATGTGAATCTTTCTGGACAGAATCCCAGTTAGTAGACGGAAAATGTCCTGACTGCGGAAGAGAAGTAAAACCTGCACAGGAAGAAGCTTACTTCTTCAAAATGAGCAAATATGCGGATAGATTAATCGAGCATATTAATACACACCCTGAATTTATTCAGCCGGTATCCCGTAAAAACGAAATGATGAACAACTTCCTTCTTCCGGGATTACAGGATTTATGTGTATCCAGAACTTCCTTCAAATGGGGAATTCCGGTAGACTTTGATGACAGACATGTAACTTATGTATGGTTAGATGCTTTGACAAACTACATTACCGGTATTGGATATGATGTAGATGGAAGCAGTGACCAGTACAACAAATTATGGCCTGCAGATTTACACTTAATCGGAAAAGATATTATCCGTTTCCATACTATTTACTGGCCAATCTTCTTAATGGCTCTGGATATTCCATTACCAAAACAGGTATTTGGACATCCTTGGTTATTACAGGGTGATGGCAAAATGAGTAAATCCAAAGGAAACGTATTATACGCAGATGATTTAGTGGACTTCTTTGGTGTAGATGCCGTTCGTTACTTCGTTCTTCACGAAATGCCATTTGAAAACGATGGTGTAATTACTTGGGAATTGATGGTTGAACGTATGAATTCTGACCTTGCTAACACTTTAGGAAATTTAGTAAACAGAACTATTTCCATGAGTAACAAATACTTTGATGGTGTAGTAGCAAAAACCGGTGCGGAAGAAGAAGTAGATGCTGATTTAAAAGCAGTAGTTCTTGGAACCATGGAAAAAGCAACTGCGAAAATGGATCAACTCCGTGTAGCGGATGCCATGACAGAAATCTTTGCGTTGTTCAAACGTTGCAACAAATATATTGATGAAACAGAACCATGGGTATTGGCAAAAGATGAAGCTAAGAAAGACAGATTATCCGAAGTACTTTACAATTTAGTAGAAAGTATTGTAATCGGTGCATCTCTTTTAGAACCATTTATGCCATCCACAGCTAAGAGAATTGTAGCGCAGTTAAATACTGAAATCAGAGGATTTGACGCATTAGATCAATTTGGATTATACGAATCCGGAAGTAAGGTAACAGAAAAACCGGAAATTCTTTTTGCAAGATTAGATGTAAAAGAAGTTATCGAAAAAGCAGAAGCTATGTTCGCAGAAAGAAATAAACCGGAAGTTCCGGCAGAACCTGTAATTGATGTAGAAGCAAAACCGGAAATTTCCTACGAAGATTTTGAAAAATTACAGTTCAGAGTAGGTAAAATTATTGCCTGTGAAGAAGTAAAAAAATCAAAAAAATTACTTTGCTCTCAAGTTCAGATCGGAAGCGAAGTAAAACAGATTGTATCCGGAATTAAGCAGCATTACAAAGCAGAAGAGATGGTAGGTAAAAAAGTAATGGTATTAGTGAACTTAAAACCAGCCAAGCTCGCCGGAGTAATGTCTGAAGGTATGTTATTATGTGCAGAAGATGCTGATGGAAACTTAGCACTTCTTACACCGGAAAAAGATATGCCGGCAGGAGCAGAAATTGCATAAAGTAAATATTAGGATAAAACGGGGTAACTCGTTTTATCCTTTTTGTTCTAAATGGGCATACATATTTTTTATTTTAAAATCATATGTTGATAAGACTTAGAATTAAAACGGAGAGATTTATGAAAAAAAGAATCAGTCTTCTTGTGCTTGTTTTGACATTGTGTTTATCAGGAATAAATGTACAGGCAGCAGAAAAGAATAAAATGCCGGTTATTAACAAGTACTTCAGCTTATTTTTGGATGAAGTAAAAGGTGTTCAGAATGAAGATTCTCTTGGGGAATTAAAAGATTCTGTCAGTGAATTGGTGAAGACCATAAAACCGGAAGATGCTAAGAAAATATTACAGTTTGTAGAGAAAAAAATTGAAAACGGAAACTGGGAAACGGAACAGGGTATCAAAGATGTCATTACCGAAGGTGAAAAAGAATTCGGTGTTACTTTAACAAAGGAACAGAAAGAATTGATTTTATCTGTTATAGATAAAATCAAAGATCTTGGAATAGATCCTAAATATCTTGTAAAACAGGCAGAAAACATATATGAAAAATATAGCCGGGAAATAAAAGAAGATGTTTCTGAAAAAGGAAAAGAACTTATGGAAGAGACTCAAAATAAGATCAAAGAAGAAGTAAACAAATCTTTAACTGATTATTTTTCAGATATGTTTAAAAGTGTAAAAACATTTTTTAAAGGATTATTTAGTAAATAAAATGGAAAAAAAGACAGAGAATTATATTTTTCGAATGGCAGTAGAAAAAGACTGGGAACCGGCTATGAAATTAGCATGGGAAACTTTTCTCATTTTTGAAGCACAGGAATATAGCGAAGAAGGAATAGAAAGTTTCCGGGATTTTATTTCTGATCAGTGGTTAAAAAATATGTTTTTAAAAGGTGAATACCAAATGATGGTAGCTTTGCATGAAAATAAAATTATTGGTTTTATCACTGTAAGAAACAAAAGCCATATTTCTTTATTATTTGTAGATAAAAAATATCATAGACGCGGTATCGGAAGAACATTAATTGAAAATTTGGGAGAATACTTGATTACGGAAGTAGGGGTGGACTATATGACTGTAGATTCTGCCCCTTATGCGTTGGAATTTTATCATAAATTAGGTTTTTGGGATTTGGCTCCTCAACAAAATAAGCAGGGAATCATATACACATCCATGAAAAAGAATCTGTTATATGGCAAAATGTATAGAAAACCATAAAATCTTTGTGAAATTGTGGCATGGAGTATTTGGTAAAGTTTTTGTATACTGATATCAGTGCAAAAGCAGGGTAACCTGTGAAAAATAGGAGGATTTAAAAATGGCAAGTTTATCTTTGAAAAACATTTGCAAAAAATATTCAAATGGTTTTGAAGCAGTTAAAAATTTCAACCTTGAAATTGAAGATAAAGAATTTATTATCTTCGTAGGACCTTCAGGATGTGGTAAATCTACTACACTTCGTATGATTGCCGGTTTGGAAGACATTTCTTCCGGTGAATTAAAAATCGGTGACAGAGTTGTTAATGACGTAGAACCTAAAGACAGAGATATCGCAATGGTATTCCAGAACTACGCATTATATCCTCATATGACAGTATACGATAATATGGCATTTGGTCTTAAATTAAGAAAAGTACCAAAAGATGAAATCGATAAAATGGTTAGAGAAGCAGCCAGAATTCTTGACTTAACAGCTCTTCTTGAAAGAAAACCAAAAGCTTTATCCGGTGGACAGAGACAGCGTGTTGCTATGGGACGTGCTATCGTTCGTAATCCTAAGGTATTCCTTATGGACGAACCTTTATCCAACCTTGATGCTAAACTTCGTGTGCAGATGCGTATCGAAATCGCTAAATTACATCAGAGATTAGGTACAACTATCATTTACGTAACACATGACCAGACAGAAGCTATGACACTTGGTACAAGAATCGTAGTTATGAAAGATGGTGTTGTTCAGCAGGTAGATACACCTCAGAACTTATATCAGAAACCACAGAACCTCTTCGTAGCAGGTTTCATGGGATCTCCTCAGATGAACTTCTTAGATGCAGTTGTAAAAGTTAAAGGTGATGTTGCTAACTTAGAAATCGCAGGAAAATCTATTCCTCTTCCGGCTGATAAATCTAAAAAATTAATTGCCGGCGGTTACGACGGAAAAACAGTTACATTTGGTATTCGTCCGGAAGATGTATATGATTCCGAAGAATTCCTTGCAAAATCTCCATGTACATTCGAATCAGAAGTTAAAGTATACGAATTACTTGGTGCAGAAGTATTCTTGTACTTCGATTTAGCTGAGTTCCAGATTACAGCTAGAGTTGATCCTCGTACAACAGCTAAACCTGGTAATACTATCAAATTTGCATTTGATATCGACAAGATTCATGTATTTGACAAAGAAACAGAACAGGTTATTACAAACTAATTTATAATAATTAGAGGGGTCAGATTTCTCTGACCCCTTTTTATCTCATAGGGATTTATGTGAGATGTAGATAGAATTTATTAAGAGAAATGGAGTAAATTCATGTTATCCAATCAGATTATTCAAAAAAGTATAGATGAATTGAATACTATTACAAAAGTAGAATTAGAAGTATATGATTTGGAAGGAACAAAAATAGCCGGGACAACTTCGGAAACCGGAGTAGAATCTCATATAGTTCGTATTTTTACGGAATCTGCAGCAGAAACTCAGGAATTGAATAATAAATGGTTTATGAAAGTTCATGATGAGGGTAAAGATTTATATGTGTTGGTAGCCGGTGGAGAAGGACAACATGTGTATCAGGTGGCTAAAATTGAAGTTAGCCAGTTGGAAGCTCTAATTTTGGCATATAAGGAAAAATATGACCGTAATAATTTCTTTCAAAATTTAATTCTTGATAATTTATTATTAGTAGATATTTATAATCGTGCTAAAAAACTACATTTAGAAGTAGAATCGAAGAGAATTGTATATTTAGTGGAGACAAAAGTAGAAAGTGAAGGCATTGTAAAAGAAATGCTTCGAAGTTTGTTTTCCCAGCAAAACGGGGATTATGTTGTTTCCGTAGACGAAAGAAATATTGTTTTAATAAAAAGTCTTCATAATGATGATACAGAAGAGGAAATCCAGCAGACAGCCAGAACTATTGTTGATATGTTAAATGCGGAAGCAATGTTAACTGTAAAGGTAGCTTACGGAACAGTAGTTAAGGAACTAAAGGATGTTTCAAAATCTTACAAAGAAGCAAAAATGGCTCTGGATGTAGGTAAGATTTTCTATATTGAAAAGAACGTAATCGGGTATGAAAAATTAGGAATCGGAAGATTAATTTATCAGTTGCCGGTAAGTTTATGCCGCATGTTTATGAGTGAAATTTTTGGAAATAATCTTCCGGATAAACTGGACGAAGAAACACAAATTACAATTCATAAATTTTTTGAAAACAGCTTAAATGTTTCTGAAACAGCAAGACAGTTGTATATTCACAGAAATACTTTAGTCTATCGAATTGAAAAGTTACAAAAGGAAACAGGATTGGATATCCGTAATTTTGACGATGCTCTTACTTTTAAGATTGCATTAATGGTAGTTAATTATTTGCAGTATCTGGATAGAAGAAATTAGTCATAAATAGTACAAGTTGTTCATAAAATGATTCTATAGGAGGGTAACCTATGGAATCATTTTTTCGTTATATAGCTTATGTGGATTATTATAAAGATGGAGAAAAAGTAAGAAATGTAGGATTTTTACGATGGAAATTATACAATAACGTTCATTGTGTAGAAATACAATTAAAGGATGTAGGTAATTTTAGAGGAGTCTATCAAATTAGGGATAAAATTACTAATAAATTAATAGGAGAAATTCTGTTAGATAAAGGTATAGGTTCCTTTATTAATAAATTTCCGGCTATGTCTGAGGATGATGTTATGTATATTGAAGGAGAAGATAGCAGGATTTATTTATCTGATGTTAACGGATTTATTATTCAATTAAACACAAATGAATATTTATTTGTTGATTTAAAATTAAAGCAGGTACAAAAGCATGAAGAAGTTGCAGAATTAGAATATGAACAGAAGCAGGAGGATATAGAGGCTGCCTCTGAGAATGTTTTAGTTGAGGGAATACCGGAGAAATATACAGAGTCTGCATATATGCAGACTATAAGAATAATTGAGCCTTTACATGATAATAAATGGCAGCAGTTATGCAAAGAATATCCGAAAGTACATCCTTTTCCGGGAGAAAAAACATTTTTAACAATTAAACCGGAAGATTTTATTATTTTACAACAGGAATATCAGAAGTTGGTACATAATAGCTTTCTGTTACATGGATTTTATAATTATGGTCATATGATTCTTGGTAAATTGTCAGAGGAAGAGGAGGCACCAATCTATATAGGTGTTCCGGGAGTTTATTATGAAAGAGAGAAACAAGCTGCCCGGATGTTCGGATTTGTAGGGTTTGAAAGTACGGAACAACCGGTGCAGTCAGGGAGTTATGGTTATTATATGATAGAGGTTAAAATTTAGTGTTATTAATCTATGCCGCGTAAAGAGGAATTAGGTAGCTTTTCTTTTACTATAGACAAGAATTTATTTAATTCTTCATTATTGCAGGAAGAGAGTCCGGAGATTAATATGTTACCGCTATCTTTGAATGATTGAATGAAGTAAGGGCTTTTGGGAGAAATCATATCTGCAATTTCCTGGAAGTCTGTTTCATTATGGAGTTCTTTTACAACAGTAGTTCGAAATTCATAGGGAATTCCGGAGTTTTCTATTATAGAAACGGAATCTTCAATTTTTTTAATAATCAGATTAGAAATGCCGCTGGCAGTGACATAATTAGAGTATCCTGCTTTGATGTCCATGGCAATGTAATCAAGCAGATTTTTTTCCAATAAATCTGCAATGACTTCCGGGCGGTATCCATTGGTATCCAATTTGATTTTATATCCATAAGAACGGACTTTTTCGATAAATTCGGCAAGATCCGGCTGTAAAGTTGGTTCACCACCTGTAATACAGATTCCGGATAATATATTTTTTCTTTTTTTAAGAAAAGTAAAAATTTCTTCTTCGGAAATGTTGTCAGTGGAAGAAGGATATGTGATTAAATCAGAATTATGGCAAAAAGGACAACGAAAATTACAGCCACCGGTAAAAAAGGTAGCAGCAACATGCCCGGGATAATCTAAAAGAGTTGTTTTCTGATAACCACAAATGTTCATAAGAGTTCTCCTTCATTTGATAGATTTCATCACTAAGTATAGTATGATAACCATTTCATTCCAAGCGAATTTGTTAAAATTTTATTTTTTGCTTGCAAAATAAATATAATTTTTATAAATTCATTTGGAGAGAGTAATTGATTATTATAAAATAATATTGGGTGAGAATTATGGAACAACATAAAAAATACATGAAAGAGGCTTTAAAACAGGCTAAAAAAGCATATGCATTGGGAGAAGTTCCTATTGGATGTGTTATTGTTTATGAAGATAAAATTATTGCAAGAGGATATAATAGAAGAAATACAGATAAAAATACCTTGGCTCATGCGGAAATAACAGCCATTAATCGTGCCAGTAAAAAGTTGGGTGACTGGAGACTGGAAGATTGTACCTTGTATGTGACTTTGGAACCTTGTCAGATGTGTGCGGGAGCCATTGTTCAATCCAGAATCACCAATGTAGTTATGGGGTGCATGAATCCAAAGGCCGGATGTGGCGGAAGTGTATTGAATATTTTAGAGATGCCGGAATTTAACCATCAGGTTAATGTTCTTAGGGGTATCATGGAAGAAGAATGCAGTCAGATATTACAGGATTTCTTCAAGGAACTTCGTATCAGAAATAAAGAAGAAAAAGCAGCCAGGAAAGCAAAAGAAATGGTAGAAGAATCGGAGTAAAAACTCAAGAATATAAGAGGGGTGGAGTGTTGACAAAGCCTTGAAATCCTTGTATACTAACAAAGTATTTTTGGAGAATAAATGAAAGAGAAATCCTGTATAGGATGGAGCTTATATAGCCGCCCTTAGTAAGTGGCGATGAAGTTTGGGTCTCGCGCAATAGGAATCTACGAATCTGGTCAGGACAGGAATGTAGCAGCCATAAGAAGAATCTCCTATGTGCCGTGAGGGTGCCTGGCGGAGTTAACTGCGAAGGTAACGT
>JAFXGP010000100.1 GCA_017521195.1 Lachnospiraceae bacterium | reverse complement strand
TATTCTGAGCTTCCCCAGCTTCAGCTGCACTTGCAAGGCCTTTTGCAGGTTCTGCATTTGGATCTACCGGTTTATCAATTTCATAAGTTTTGCTTGGAATTGTAGCAACACTTGATTCAATACTAACAACATCACCTCTTTAATATTCTGTGCTTTTGTTACATCAGCTGTAGTTAATTCTTCGCCTTCTGCATTGTACCAGCCTGTTCCGGTTGCACTTGCATTACCTCTGGTATAAGTTACATCATTGATAGTGATAGTATCTCCAGCTTTTCCGCCAGTAAATGCATCTGCTAATGCTGTTTTTACATTTTCTAATGCGGTATCTGTTTCATAAGTTACAGAAGCTTCTTCATCTTTAGCAATAGAAACGGATACTACATCACCTGCAGTTGCCTTAACATCTGCTAAATTTGCTACTACTGTACCTTCATCATCATACCATTTTGTACCAGTACCATTTGTTTTATCATAAATGTATGTTTTATCACCTATGGTAACAGTATCACCATCTTCTAAATTAGTATTTGCTAAAGCTTTCTGAATCGCTGTGTTTACAGACGCAAGAGAAGTATCTAATGCAGGTTCTGCTACTATATCTTCTGTACCGAAGGTTACATTTGCAGTTCCTTCTGTATCACCGATACTGTTTGCTGCATAGAGTTCCTGTCTTACTAATTCATAAGCTTCCTCTGCTGTAATTTCTGTAGAAACACTGGTGTCTTCTTCTACTGTTTCTTCTACTGGGTTAGATACGGTAAATTCTGCTTTAAACGCATTTGCTGCCACTGCAGTATTCTTATAATCTACTTCAACTTTATCCCCATCTTTAATATTTTTGATTGCTTCTAACATAGCATCTTTGGAGATAGCAGTAGTTCCCTCTTTCCATGTTGCATCAGTTGTTGCAGCAGTATCGTTATAAGTATAGATCTTGTCGCCAATTTTAATCGTTGTTGCATTTTCAGGACCTACATCAGTACTATTTTCTGCAGTTATGTTATTCACGATTGAATCTAACATATTCTTAGTTTCTTCTACCGTTTTAGTTTCGGTTTCTACTTTGTATTCACCACTGTAAATACCCAACTTATCATCCAAGGCTTCGATTTTTACACTTGTTCCCTGTTTAATAAGTGCCTGCATATCGGCACTTGTGAATGCAGCACTAGCAGCTCCATTTTTACTCCACTGACCAGTTGTAGCACTAGATGTATAAATATCATCACCAATTGTAACTTTAACACCAGCTTTTGATGTTTCATTGTATGCTGTTGTATCATATTTAGTATTAATATTATTAATTAATTTTCTCATATCATCTACAGATACGCTTTCAACACCAGCATCTTCAGCAACAGCTTCTTCTGCAGCCTTGATAGTGTAAGTTTTTCCACCGATAGAAATAGTGTCACCTTCTTCTAATTCATCCATAGTAAAGGTAGCTGTTCCATCACCGTTATCTACTAATTTACCTTTAATACCTGCATCATGAGCTTCTAAAGTAACTTTCTTTTCTCCTTCGTCACCTTTTAAAAGATAAGTTTCATTGAATTTTGTTGTTTCAGCAACACGGTCAATTTCTGTAAGAAGTGCATCTACTTCGTTCTGAATGTAGCTTCTGTCGTTTTCAGACATGGAACCGTTAGCTGCTTTTACTGCTAATTCGTTCATTCTCTGAAGCATATCCTGTACTTCGTTTAAAGCACCTTCTGCTGTCTGCACTGCAGAAATACCATCAGAAGCATTTAAAGAAGCCTGAGATAAACCACGAATCTGTTTTCTCATTTTTTCAGAAATAGATAATCCAGCTGCATCATCTGCTGCACGGTTAATTTTATAACCGGAAGAAAGTTTTTCTGTGGATTTAGACTGAACATTTGATGTTAAGCCTAACATTCTGTTAGAGTTCATTGCTCTTAAATTGTGTTGTACTACCATAATTTTACCTCCATGTTTTATATTTAATTTGGTTTTACAAGAGCATCCGTGCTCTTGTATGTACATTAGTTTTGCGTGTGCTATTCAAGCACTCTTGCAAGTATGTACTTGAACACACTCGCGTATATGTAAAAACCGTGCCTAGGATTCGGTTTATTACCTTAGTTAGTTTTCTTTGTTTTGAACAATCACTACTTTTGATTTTTTTTATACTTTTCAGGATGTTCTTCTTCTGCGTAATACTTTGGCATCTTGGCTTTTAATTCCGGATCCTGAATTCTCTTTTCGATTGCTCTGCTTCTTACGATGTTTACATCTTTGGGTGCGTCTATCATAATTCTTGTCTGACCACCGCCACCACCTAAGAATATAATTTTGATATCATCACCTATCATGAGGTATTCTTCATTTTTTACTGACATTCGAAGCATCCTTTATTCCTCCTTGAACCTTTTTCTTATTTCCTTATAAGTGTTGAAAAATGTAACATATTGTATATTGTGTTACTTCCCTTACACTTTATATATCGGACGGGAGAATAAATACTTTATAGTAAATTTAAAATTTTTTTTCAAAGGAGACAGTGTATGAATACAGCACAACCAATCAGAAGTATAGAGGATTTAGAAAGATTTAAAAATTATTACAAAGTACAAAATCCAAACATTAGAAACCGTTTGTTAATTACTGTAGGACTTAATACCGCACTGAGAATCTCAGATATTTTATCTCTCAAATGGAGCATGGTTTATGATTTTGAACAAATGGATTTTAAAAGGCATATTGTTCTTACGGAGCAAAAGACAGGAAAAGAATCTACCATATTTGTGAATCAAAATATACGAGATGTTTTAGAAGAATACAAACAGGAACTTCATACAGAAAAGATGCCGGTACAAAAAGAACAATATTTGTTTCGACATCGCAATCAAAATGTACCAATCTCCCGGGTTCAGGCTTTTCGCATTATTAAAGATGCCGCTGAATATTGCCATATTCCGGGAGTTATTTGTTGTCATTCTCTTAGAAAAACCTTCGGTTATCATGCTTGGAAACAAGGGGTACAGCCGGTGTTATTAATGAATATTTTTAATCATTCTTCTTACCAGATTACAAAAAGATATTTGGGAATTGAGCAGGATGACAGGGATTCTATCTTTGAACAAATCATGTTGTAAGAGAAGGAAATTCGAAATTAATAGTAAAAAGACTTCGTTCGAAAAGAAAAAGTAACACAATATACATTGTGTTACTTTTTTCTTTTCCCCTAATAACCTTATATACTGATGCTTATTCAATTATTTCTTTCTACAGTTGCCCGGATGTTGCAATATAGTTGTAGGCATACATCTTAGCCGACACTCTTACTTCCGTCCTATACTTCCCTGCAAAATCAATATGCATTCTTTCTCCTTTTCTGAATTTATGAAACCGGGACGCGGATATAATTTTGTACTTTGTAGTTACTGACCGTTCTATCATATCCTTCGGTATTTCCAGATACCAATCCCCCCTCTTTTTACGAATCCATAGATACCCCAGATATTGATAATGTTTTCCTTCGCAAAAGTTATATACTTTTACAGTTGCATAGTAATAGTAAAAGACAATCCAGACTATGTCTAAGGTCAGTATTACTATCCCTATATAGTGCCAAGTTGTTAAGTTCATGTTTTCCTCCTATTTCTGATTTGTTTCTTAAAATGATTTGTTATAGTCAAAATAATTCTTTGCCTTTCCCAAGGAAGTGATATAAAATGTGAATATTAGAGAATTAATACTATAAATAATAACAAGTGGAGACGCTTATGAAAAAATTATATTACGAAGATGTGCATATGACAGAATTCGAAGCTACTGTCACAGAATGCATTTATGATGAGAAGAAAAAAATATATAAAGTAGCATTAGATCAGACTGCCTTTTTCCCGGAAGAAGGCGGACAGGTCGCAGACAAGGGAACTTTAACCTTTATTAACGAGACGGGAGTCGAACCCGTGTCTCTTCCACTTCTGGATGCTCATATCAAACAGGACATCATCTATCATTATGTAGAAAAAGGAATTCCTGTAGGAACTGTTGTTAAAGGTAATGTGGATTGGGAACAGCGCTTTGACTTTATGCAGCAGCATTCCGGAGAACATATTATTTCCGGTCTGGTAAATAAACAGTATGGATTTGATAATGTGGGATTTCATTTAGGTTTACAGGAAGTTACTTTAGACTTCAATGGAGTATTAACGTTAGACGAACTTCGCGAAATTGAAATGAAAGCCAATGAAGCAATTTGGAAGAATCTTCCTATCAATATAGCTTTCCCTTCCTCTGAAGAATTGTCTGTGTTGGAATATCGCAGTAAACTGGATTTGATTGAGAATGTTCGTATTGTTACCATTCCGGGATATGATACCTGTGCCTGCTGTGCACCTCACGTAGATACTACAGGACAGATTGGTATGATTAAGATTACGAATGTGCAGTCCCACCGCGGTGGAATCCGTGTGAATATCTTATGTGGGAACCGTGCCTTAAAAGATTATACAGTTAAACAAAATAATGCAGCTACTATTTCTGCTACTCTTTCCGTAAAACAGGATTTGATTGCGGATGGTGTGGAACGTTTAAAACAAGAAAATTTAAAACAAAAAGAAGTAATGAATCGCTTACAGGCAACCATATTAAAAAACATGGCTGATAATTTACCTACACCGGACGAAAGCAATCATGCTATCCTCTTCGTAGAACCTATGGATGACATTGCCATCCGTAATCTGATTAATGATTTGGTTCCAAAATACTCCGGTTACGTAGGTGTGTTCTGGGGAAATGATGTTGACGGTTACCGCTACATCATAGGCAGCTCCACACTGGACTGTCGCGAACTTGCTACCGCTCTTCGCGAGAAATTCGGAGCCAAAGGTGGTGGAAAAGCCCCTATGATTCAGGGAAATGTGATGGCAATAAAAGAACAGATAAAAACGATTTTTTAAGTTAAAAGAATGAGGCTGTTATAAAAAATCTTCAACATATGAAGTATTCTTTATAACAGCCTCATTCTTTTTAACAACTCAAAAAAGGCTTTACACCTTAGATAAATCTTTTGTATTAATCCACTTCAAGTACCCATTGATAAAAGTATCAATGCTTCCGTCCATAACCGCATCCACATTTCCGCTTTCCACATTGGTTCTATGGTCTTTTACCATGGTATAAGGCTGGAATACATAGGAACGGATCTGATTGCCCCACCCGATTTCTGTAACCTCACCACGGATATCGGATAATTTCTCTGCATTTGCTTCCTGTTTTAACATATAGAGTTTGGCTTTTAACATCTGCATGGCTTTATCTTTATTCTGATGTTGGCTTCGTTCGTTCTGGCACTGTACCACAATTCCGGTTGGAAGATGGGTAATTCGGATTGCAGAAGAAGTTTTGTTGATGTGCTGACCACCGGCACCACTACTTCGGTAGGTGTCGATACGAAGGTCTTTTTCATCTACTTCTACTTCCAAATCTGCTTCAATGTCCGGCATAACATCCAGAGATACAAAAGAGGTCTGGCGTTTTCCCTGAGCATTAAATGGTGAAATACGAACCAAACGATGTACTCCTTTTTCGGATTTTAAATAGCCATAAGCATTTTCTCCGTTTACCTGGAAAGTTACAGATTTGATTCCCGCTTCATCACCATCCAAATAATCCAATACTTCTACAGAGAATCCTTTTTTCTCAGCCCAACGGGTATACATACGATACAACATGCTAGCCCAGTCGCAGGATTCGGTCCCACCGGCTCCAGCATTGAGTTTCAAGATAGCATTATTATTATCAAATTCTCCGGAAAGAAGGGTTCCGATTCGAATTTCTTCCAAAATAGAAATAAATCCATCAAGCTCGCTTCTGACTTCTGCTACCATGTCCGAATCTTCTTCTTCATAACCCATTTCAATCAAGGTCTCAATATCTTCATATTGTTGTAATAACTTATTACAAGTTTCTACGGTATCCTTGAGACTTTTAAATTCTTTCATCTTCTGATTGGAAACAGCCGGGTCATCCCAAAAATCAGGTGCCTCCATTTCTCTTTCCAATTCTTCCATTTTCTTTGACTTACCTTCTAAGTCAAAGTGAATCCCTCACTTCCGCTAATGGTGTTTTGTATGAGAGAAGTTCTGACTTCATCTGGTCTAATTCAACCACTTGCATTCACCACAC
>JAFXGP010000099.1 GCA_017521195.1 Lachnospiraceae bacterium | reverse complement strand
GACCATGTTGGGTCTTTTAATTTTTAAAAGAATATTGTTTTTTACTAAATAATAGCATATAATATATTTAACAGGATAGTCGGACGAGTGAGTGAGGTCACCTGTCCCGGCGATGAGTTTAAGCTAAAAAATAGCTGTCCCTACTTTTCCAGAGAGCAGGACGGCTATTTTTTATGTGTAAGATTTAGAACGGCAACAATTAAGCTGGCAAAGGTCAAAATGACCATAAATTCTTCATAAGTACTCATAATACCACCCCTTTCCGAACAGGCTCGGAACAGGTGGAAGCACGTCCCCCGACTACCCGGGTAAATATATTAGATGTATTATAGAATAAGATAAATGCAAAAACAATTAAAAGATAATGAATAAACGGATTTTGAATAAAGGGGCTAAAAGTAATTTTTAGCGAGATGAAAAATTTGAATACTTTTTGAATACTTTCTACCATTGACGATGTGCGAACTTCAGTAAAATCAATTTTTTTCGAGTTAGGGAAAGACTTCGAATCCTTAACAGTGATTTTTACAGGGTAATAGCATCTTGGTTGAGTGATTTCTGTGGTACTATCCGCTAAAAATGGTTATATTTGTATCATTTACATAGAGTGAACATCCTAATGTAATGTAGCGAAATACTCAATCTGCTTTTAGCTACAAAAAGCAAGTAAATTGGTGTGTTTGTTACATCCAAGAATCAATAAAGTCTACATTTAATCTGTTCAAAGCTACGAAAAGCGAGCTGAATTGTATGTTGTAGCATCCAGAAAGCAATAAATAGGTATGATTCGGATGCGCACATCAATAAAGTTGCAAAAAAGCAAGCCATACAATATACTAAATGGAAAGAAAAACGAGAGTGAGGAAGAAAAATGCAGGAAGAATTTAAAGAATATGTTACTTTTACTACAACCAACAGAGAAGGTAATGAAATTGAAATGGCAGTTGTGGACGAGTTTGAATATGAACATAAAAATTATGTGGTTGGAGCTTTAATTGAAGAGGATACAATTAAGGAAGAGGGATTGTTTATTTTTAAAGTAAAAGAAGCAGGAGAAGAGATTAAAGTTGATAAAATAATCAATCCGGACGAATATCAAAAGATTGCACAAGCCTACATGGAGATGGAGAACTAAGACATTTATAAAAGCTGAATAAAACAAAAAAGAAAGAGAGACTCATTTTATAACTAAAAAGCTATAGAATGAGTCTCTTTCATGTTTATATAATAACTTTTCCAGAATAAATATAATATCTAAATTTCTTCGTTTGAAACCACACGGTCAAATTCTGCAAGGATAGTAGCATCCGGTGCTTTTGTACATAAGCTGACGATGACAATTAACAAAATACTGATTAAAAAACCAATAGCCAGAGAGTAGAGTCCGGTCACAGCACCTAAAGTCTGACCGGAAACTAATGGTATGTAGTCCCAGATAATAACTGTAAGTCCGCCGGATACGATACCTGCAACGGCCCCCGGAAGATTACAACGTTTCCAGAAGAGTGACATTAATACGATGGGACCGAAAGCCGCACCAAGACCTGCCCAGGCATTGGATACCAATCCCATAATACTGCTGTTAGGATCCCAGGCAATAAGATAAGCAAGAATGGCTACTACAACTACGGTAATACGGCTCATTTTCATTACGTTATCCTGGGTTGCATCTTTTCTTACAATTCCTTTGTAAATGTCTTCTGATACAGAAGAAGCGGTTACTAATAACTGGGAATCAGCAGTGGACATAATTGCTGCAAGGATTCCGCAAAGGAATAAACCTGCAATTAATGGAATTCTGAAATCTACCGTAAATAAACGGGTAATCATTTCAATAAATACAGTTTCAGTAGAACTACCGTTTTCTCCTAAAACTGTTGGGTATAAGTAAGCTCTTCCCAAAACACCAATAATAACTGCAAATGCAAGGGAAATAGCCACCCATATAATGGCAATTCCTTTTGATTTGTTCAATTCTTTTTGATTTTTTACAGCCATAAAACGGACAAGGATGTGAGGCATACCACAATAACCAAGTCCCCATGCAAGCTGGGAAATGATATCAACAGCAGAGAAAGTGCTGTCACCATTCTTCATTACATTTAAGAAGTTGGCGGTAGTTACACCGGTCTGGGCTAATGCGCCACCTAAATTACCATCCATAAGAGCATAAGCAATGACAGGAACTGTAACAAGGGCGATTAACATTAACATACCCTGAATGAAATCGGTAACACAAACTGCCATGAAACCACCCATAAAAGTGTAGGCAAGAATGATAATAGCACCAATGGTTAAAGAAACATGATAGCTGCAACCAAATACAGTGCTGAATAATTTTCCGCCGGAGGCAAAGGCTGAGGCTGTATATACCAGGAAGAAAATTACAATTACAATAGAAGAAATACCAAGTAAAATACGTTTCTTATCGTGGAAACGGTTTTCAAAATATGCCGGTAATGTTAAGGAATTGTTGGCAACGATGGTATAACGGCGAAGTCGGTTGGAAATAATCAGCCAGTTAGCAACGGTTCCAAGGAATAAACCAACTGCAATCCACATCTGTCCGGTACCAAGGGCGTAAACACTTCCGGGAAGTCCCATCAGAAGCCATCCGCTCATGTCCGAAGCCTGGGCGGATAATGCAACCACCCAGCCACCTAATTTACGGCCGCCAAGAAAGTAGTCTTCGGTGCTTTTTCCTGTTTTCATGTAGGAAGCCCCGATAACAAGCATCATTCCCATGTAGGCAATAAATGCTGTAAGAATCCAAATAGTTACACTGTTCATAATAAAATCTCCTCTTTTTTCACATGATTTGTATAGTATAACACAAGGTTTAATAAATTACCACATTAAAGTGAAAAAACTTTAGAGCAGTGCATTAAAGAAGAAATGCTGAAAGATGTATAAACATTAAAATAAATACTTTACTGGACACATTTACTTGTTTCCTATATAATACCAAAAGGGAAACAGACCCTTATATTGCAACTGTTGTAATAGTTGTAAATACGAACGAAAAAGGAGTAAAATTATGGAAAGTTCAATGTTTGTTGGAACTATATGGTCAATTTTGCCACCAATCATCGCTATTGTTTTAGCTTTGATTACAAAAGAGGTATATAGTTCGTTGTTAGTAGGTATTGTTGTTGGTGCATTGATGGTAGGCGGATTTAACCCGTGGGTATCTTTTAATGCATTGTTTGACATTATGAAAGACAGTATGAATCTCAATATTTTAATTTTTGATATTTTATTGGGAATGATTATTGTGTTAATGACTAAGTCCGGTGGTTCTGCGGCTTATGGAAAATGGGCAGGGCAAAAAATCAAATCTAAGAAGACTTCTCTTCTGGCGACTATGGGACTTGGTGTTTTGATTTTTGTGGACGATTATTTTAATTGTCTTACAGTTGGTTCCGTTATGAGACCGGTAACAGATCGTTATAAAGTATCCAGAGCTAAGTTAGCATATATTATTGATGCTACAGCGGCTCCGATTTGTATTATTGCTCCAATTTCCAGTTGGGCAGCGGCGGTTAATTCTTATGTTCCGGAAGATGCAGGAATTACAGGATTCCAGATGTTCCTTAGAACCATCCCATACAATTTGTACGCATTGTTGACTCTGTTTATGGTATTTTATATTATTATCAGGGGATTTGATTTCGGTTTGATGAAAAAACATGAAATTAATGCTGAAAACGGAGATTTATTTACTTCCGGAAAAGAAGAATTCGATACTATTAAACAGGAAGACGGAAACAAAAACGGAAAAGTTATGGATTTAGTTCTTCCGGTAGCAATGTTAATTGTATCTGCTGTAGGTGCCATGATTTATACAGGATATTTGGATGGAGCAACGGATATTATTACTGCGTTTGCAGGATGTAGTGCAGAAATCAGTCTTATTTTTGCTACATTTGTTACTATTTTATTTATGGCGATTTTATATTTGCCAAGAAAAGTAATTACTTTTAAAGGATTTATGGATAGTCTTGCAGAAGGATTTAAATTGATGGTTCCTGCAGTTACTGTTTTAGTATTTGCATGGTCTTTAAAAGGAGTAGGTGATGCTTTAGGAATTGCTTCTTATGTAGAAGGAATTGTAGGTGCTAATGCTTCTGCCAGTGTTGTAATTCCTGCACTTATGTTTGCGGTGGCTATTTTCCTTGCCTTCTCAACAGGAACAAGCTGGGGAACTTTTGCAATTTTAGTTCCTATCGTAGTAGCTATGTTTGAAAGCGGAGCAAATATGGAAATGATGATTATTTCTGTATCTGCAGTTTTAGCAGGTGCAGTTTGTGGAGACCATGTTTCTCCGATTTCCGATACCACAGTTATGTCCTCCGCAGGAGCACAAAGTAATCATATCAATCATGTATCTACACAGATGCAGTATGCAATTCCGGTTGCGGCTGTGTGTATCGTAGGATACTTGATTGCAGGTGTTGTACAGAACTGGATGGTTGCTTTGGGTGCCAGCCTTGTAATCTTGGTTGTAGTTCTTGAAGTTATCAGAAAAAAGTCTATGAAATAAAAGAAGAGTTATGGGGAAATATTTATACAGAGGAAGAAGGTAAGGATAAGATATGAGTAATAGAAAAATTATCCAAGTACCTTACATAGACCAAAGTATGAAATATCCAACAGGATGCGAAAGTGTGTCCACGGTAATGTTATTACAATATTTGGGGTATGATATATCTGTGGATGAATTTATCGCAGACTATTTAGAAATGAAGGATTTTGAAGAAAGAGAGGGTCAGCTTTTTGGAGCTGACCCCAATCTGTATTTTTGCGGTAGTCCTTATGATAAGGATTCTTTTGGATGTTATGCACCGGTGATATGTAAGGCTTTAGAAAAAGCGGTTGGTGACAAATATGATATTATTAATGAAACAGATACACCAACAGAGGAGTTGATAAAAAAATATATAGATGCAGATATCCCGGTGATTTTCTGGGCATGCATCAATATGAGGGAGCCCATTGTGGGACCGGAATGGAGATTGTTGGATTCTGAGGAAATTTTCACATGGATTTCCAATGAACATTGCATGCTTTTGGTGGGATATGATGAAAAAGGATATTATTTCAATGATCCTCATGAAAACAGGGGATTGATCCACTATGATAAAGAGCTGGTGGAAAACCGTCATAGAGCACAATATAGTATGGCAGTGGGAGTAAGTAGAAAAAATAAATAGGCATAATTAGAGAAGCTGTTGGGGGATAATTCCAACAGCTTTTTGGTATATAATCGGTATTATTATTAGTCTAACATAGCAAGAATTGCAGCTTTAGGTTTGGCACCAAGAGACTGATTTACTACTTTTCCTTCTTTGAATACCAATAAAGTAGGAATACTCATAACCTTGAATTGTACTGCCAGTTCCTGTTCTTCATCTACATTAATTTTACAAACTTTAATATCACTTCTTTCGTCTGCAATCTGGTCAATGATAGGTCCAATCATTTTACAGGGACCACACCAACTTGCCCAGAAATCTACTAATACAGTTTCTTTTGCTTCCAGAACTTCTGTCTGAAAGTTGTCTTTTGTTATTTTTAATGCTGCCATAACAGTTCCTCCTCAAAAATAATTAAGTATAAATCTGTGTTCCGGTTAATATCTATAGATGATTTGGAAGTATAGATTTAACTCATGAATATAGTATATCAGAAATGCTGTAAAAGTCTGTAACAAAATTACAAAAAATATAAAAACTTTATAAAGATTCTGTAAAAAATTACCCTTGTGAATTGTAAAAAGAGGCGTATACTTCAAATGTATTGATAGAAGTGATTTGAAAATAATATTTATAAGGGAAAGAAGGAAAAAAATGAATACACTATTATCCATATCAATCGCACTTCTGGCGGGATTGATTATGACAAGAATTTTTAAACCATTTAAATTACCGGCAGTAACTGCTTATTTGATTGCAGGGGTATTGATAGGTCCTTATTTTATGGGAGCTTTGGGGATTAACAGTTTAGGATTCAATACCATGGATCAGGTTGCGAGTCTGGGGTTGATTTCACAGATAGCTCTTGGATTTATTGCTTTTTCTATCGGAAGTGAATTTAAATTGGAAGAATTAAAGCACATTGGAAAACAGGCATTTGTAATCGGTATTTTTCAGGCATTGGCGGCAACTTTATGTGTAGATGCTGCACTTTTGGCCGTGCACTTTTTAATGCCGGATAAACTTTCCATGGCACAGGTATTAACTTTAGGAGCGATTGCCACAGCAACAGCTCCGGCAGCTACATTAATGGTAGTTAGACAGTATAAAGCAAAGGGACCTTTGACGAACTTGTTGCTTCCGATTGTAGCTTTGGATGATGCCGTAGGTTTGATTATATTTGCTGTATGCTTTGGAATTGCTAAAACTTTGGTAAGCGGAACCGTAGATATTATCTCTATTATTGTAAATCCAATCTTGGAAATAGTATGTTCTCTAGTATTAGGTGCGGTTATGGGATGGATTTTGACAAAATTAGAAACATCGTTCAACTCTAATACCAATCGTTTGAATATGACTATAGCATTAGTAGCTTTTGCAACGGCACTTTCTTCATTGAAGTTTGAAATTGGTGCAGTGCACATCGGATTTTCATCTCTTTTAGTATGTATGATGTTGGGAACTATTTTCTGCAATATATGTCCGTTAGCAGATGATTTGATGGCAGCCAGTGATAAATGGACCTCACCTTTATTTGCATTATTCTTTGTAGTAAGTGGTGCAGAATTGGAATTAGAAGTATTTTCAGATATGGCAATAGTAGGGATTGGTCTGGTGTATATTATTTTCCGTTGTATCGGTAAATATACAGGAACTTTTGCCAGTGCAAAAGCAACAAAATGCAATGAAAATACTTGTAAATATCTGGGTATCACTCTTTTCCCACAGGCAGGAGTGGCACTGGGAATGTGTTCTACAGCTATGCAGTTAGGAGAACAGGGGAATTTGATTCGCAACATTACATTATTTGCGGTATTAATTTATGAAATCTTTGGTCCGCTTCTTACTAAGTGGGCGCTTACTCAGGCAGGAGACATCCAGCCAATGTCTTACGAAGTTAAAAACCGTCGTCAGCAGAAATTGGAAAACGCAAAAAAGAAAAGCACCATTTAAGAATTTTGGGAATACCTTAATAAAAAAAGGTTTTTTATGGCAGTAAATAGAATTTCCAATGCAACCATAGAAGAAATTTCCCAGGACAGAAACAATACCATTGTTACTGCGGTCTATCGGGACAGAAGAAATAACAGAGGTGAGGAACAACGGATTAGAATGGTGGTAAGTCCGGGAACTGTTGTTGTAAAAATGGATGGAACTCGGGGTGTGGAAGCCGATTTAAGTGTAGGTATGGTGATAAATGCTATCCTTTCTACACAGGCTACAAGAAGTATACCTCCACAGTCTCAAGCATTTTTTATAGAGATTGTAAAAAGTGTGGAAGAAAACAGTACAACTGTAGGAAGGATTGTGGATATAGACAGGATGGGACGTAATTTTACCACTATCAGTGATGGGGATTTTACATCTATTATCAGATTCAATGTTCCGCCTAATACACCGATTACAAACCGTATGGGCAGAAATATGGACTTTATGGGACTGATCCCCGGAATGAGAGTGGAAGTACGTCATGGTAATTTTATGACCGCCAGTATCCCGCCACAGACTACGGCTTTGGAAGTAAAAGTATTGTAAAATAGAGAGTGTAAAGTTCGTCAAAGAAATAATTACGAACTTTACACTTTTTTAAGAATTAAAATTAGCACTCACCATTGACGAGTGCTAACAATGAGTGGTATAACATATTTAGTAGCAAAGGTAAGTGTAGAATGTGAATATGAGTATATTATTGGTAAACACTTATAGAAGTTATATGCACTTAAATCAAGGAGGTAAGTATTATGAATATTTCAAAATTTACACAGAAATCCATGCAGGCAGTGGAACGAAGTGAGAAACTTGCCTATGAGTATGGAAATCAGGAAATTGAACAGGAACATTTAATGTATGCACTTTTGACCTTGGAAGACAGCCTGATTCTTAAGTTAATTGAAAAGATGGAAATTCATAGGGAGCATTTCATAAACCGTTGTGAACAGGCATTAAATAAAAGAGTAAAAGTTCAGGGTGGACAGGTTTATGTGGGAAAAGATCTGAACAAAGTTTTAATCAGTGCAGAAGATGAAGCAAAGCAGATGGGTGATGAGTATGTATCTGTAGAGCATTTGTTTTTGGCGATCTTAAAGTATCCTAACAGGGAAATGAAAGAAATATTCCGTGAGTATGGAATTAATAGAGAACGTTTTCTGCAGGCCTTGTCTACCGTCAGAGGAAACCAGAGAGTTACCAGTGATAATCCGGAAGCTACTTATGACACTTTGGAAAAATACGGACAGGATTTGGTAGAAAAAGCAAAGAATCAAAAGTTGGACCCTGTGATTGGCAGGGATGCGGAAATCCGTAATCTGATTCGTATTCTTTCCAGAAAAACAAAAAATAATCCGGTTTTAATCGGCGAACCGGGAGTTGGAAAAACAGCGGTTGTAGAAGGACTGGCACAAAGAATTGTACGCGGGGATGTTCCGGGCGGATTGAAGGATAAGAAGATTTTTGCACTGGACATGGGAGCTTTGGTAGCAGGTGCCAAATACCGTGGGGAATTTGAAGAACGTCTGAAAGCAGTTTTAGAAGATGTGAAAAATAGTGATGGACAGATTTTATTATTTATTGATGAATTACACACTATTGTGGGTGCAGGGAAGACAGATGGAGCTTTAGATGCCGGCAATATGTTGAAACCAATGCTGGCACGCGGGGAATTGCATTGTATCGGTGCTACCACATTGGATGAGTATCGCCAGTATATTGAAAAGGACCCGGCATTAGAGCGAAGATTCCAGCCTGTAATGGTAGAGGAACCTACTGTGGAAGATGCTATTTCAATTTTGCGAGGATTAAAAGAACGTTATGAAGTTTACCATGGTGTAAAAATCATGGATAATGCACTGGTTAGCGCAGCAGTGCTTTCAAACCGTTATATTTCTGATAGGTTTTTACCGGACAAAGCTATTGATTTGGTGGATGAAGCTTGTGCTTTGATTAAGACAGAACTGGATTCCATGCCTACGGAAGTGGATGAATTAAGACGTCGTGTGATGCAGATGGAAATTGAAGAAGCTGCCTTGAAAAAAGAAGATGATAGATTAAGTAAAGAACGTTTGGAAAATCTGCAAAAAGAACTGGCAGAATTAAAAGAGGAATTTAACAATCGTTCTGCCCAGTGGGAAAATGAAAAGGCAAGTGTGGAAAAGCTGTCCCATTTGCGGGAAGAAATTGAAAGCATGAACAGTCAGATTCAGATTGCCCAGCGAGAAGGGGATTATGAAAAAGCGGCAGAATTGAGCTATGGCAGACTTCCGGAACTGAAAAAACAGTTGGAAACAGAAGAAGAAAAAGTAAAAAATGCAGATTTTTCTTTAGTGCATGAAAGTGTATCAGAGGAAGAAATCGGCAAAATTGTTTCACGGTGGACAGGAATACCGGTGGCAAAATTAACCGAAAGCGAAAGAAATAAAACACTTCATTTGGATGAGGAACTTCATAAACGTGTTATTGGGCAGGAAGAGGGAGTAACTTTAGTTTCCGAAGCTATTATCCGTTCCAAAGCAGGTATTAAAGATCCTTCCAAACCAAT